>NZ_JACVUL010000012.1:0-154856 GCF_016516575.1 Kosakonia sp. S57
CAAGGGGAGCGCGGCCGCTCCCCTTGTCCCGTTCACCGCACCGGTGATAAACAAATCCCGCCGCACGCATGGTGAACGGAACCCTTCCCCCCATCCAACATGTAAGCCCCATTGCCGGATGGCGCTAACGCTTATGCGGCCTACGAACCTGATCCTGCTGAAGGTTATAACGGCGCGGTCTGCGCCTCGACCACCGCTAACGCCACCATATTGACGATCCGCCGCACGGAGGCGATCGGCGTCAACACATGCACCGGCTTCGCCACCCCCATCAACACCGGCCCAACGGTCACCCCTTCGGCGCTGGAAACCCGCAGCAGGTTGTAACTGATTCGCGCGGCTTCTACGTTCGGCATAATCAGGATATTCGCCGTTCCCTTCAGCGGGCTGTCGGGCATTCTGTCCTGACGAATCGACTCATCCAGCGCCGCATCGCCATGCATCTCCCCGTCTATCATCAACTCCGGTGCCCGCTCGCGCACCAGCGCTAAGGTCTCACGCATCTTCACCGCCGCTGGCGCATTGGATGAGCCGTACTGGGAGTGCGAAAGCAGCGCCACGCGCGGTTCAATACCGAAACGACGCACCGTCTCCGCCGCCAGCAGGGTGATCTCTGCCAGTTGATCGGCGCTCGGATCTTCATTCACGTAGGTGTCGGCGATAAAGGTGTTGCCGCTTGGCAGCAGCAGCGCATTCATCGCGCCTGCGGCATGCACGCTGTCGCGATAACCAAAGATGTCGCGCACCACGCTGAAGTGCTCATGGTATTCACCAATGGTGCCGCAGATCATCGCATCCGCTTCACCGCGATGCACCATGATGGCACCAATCACCGTGGTGTTAGCAATCACCGCGCGCTGCGCCTGCTCCTGCGTTACGCCCCGGCGCTTCATAATGTTGAAGTACTCCGTCCAGTACTCTTTAAAGCGCGGATCGGACTCGTTATTCACAATCTCAAAATCCGCCCCGGCGCGGATTTGCAGCCCCAACTTCTGAATGCGCATCTCAATTACGCTCGGGCGACCAATCAGGATCGGCTTCGCCAGCCCCAGCGTCACCAGCTCCTGGGTGGCATGCAGCACGCGCGGCTCCTCCCCTTCCGTCAGCACCACGCGCTTCGGCGCGCTGCGGGCCTGGGAGAAGATCGGCTTCATAAACAGGTTCGTTTTATAGACAAACTCGGCGAGCTTATCGACATAGGCGTCGAAATCGCTAATCGGGCGCGTCGCCACGCCGGACTCCATCGCCGCTTTTGCCACCGCTGGCGCGATTTTGACAATCAAACGCGGGTCGAAAGGTTTCGGGATCAGATAATCAGGCCCAAAGCTGAGATCCTGATCGCCATAGGCCGAGGCCACCACTTCGCTCTGCTCAGCGTGTGCCAGCTCGGCAATGGCATGCACCGCCGCCAGCTTCATCTCTTCGTTGATCGCCGTTGCGCCAACATCCAGCGCGCCACGGAAGATGAAGGGGAAGCAGAGCACGTTGTTGACCTGGTTGGGGTAGTCCGAGCGGCCGGTGCAGATGATCGCATCCGGGCGCACCGATTTTGCCAGATCCGGCAGGATCTCCGGCTCCGGATTGGCCAGCGCAAGGATCAGCGGCTGGCGCGCCATCTCTTTCACCATCTCCGGGGTCAGCACTTTTGGCCCCGAGCAGCCGAGGAAGATATCCGCGCCCGCCACCACTTCTGCCAGCGTACGTTTGCCGTTGTCCTCCACCGCATAGGCGGCTTTGGTCTCTGCCATGTTTGGCTCGCGGTCTTTGTAGATCACCCCTTTCGAGTCACAGACCACAATATTGTGTTTCTGCATACCCAGCGCCACCAGCAGGTTCATACAGGCGATAGCCGCTGCGCCCGCGCCGGAAACCACCATGCGCACGTCAGAGAGGTTCTTTTCCACTACCCGCAGGCCGTTGAGAATAGCGGCAGTGCTGATGATCGCCGTGCCGTGCTGGTCGTCGTGGAACACCGGAATGTTCATGCGCTCGCGCAGTTTCGCCTCAATGTAGAAGCACTCCGGCGCTTTAATATCTTCCAGGTTAATGCCGCCGAAGGTCGGCTCCAGCGCAGCGACCACATCGATCAGTTTGTCGGGATCCTGCTCGTCAACTTCGATATCGAACACATCAATACCGGCGAATTTCTTAAACAGAACGCCTTTGCCCTCCATCACCGGCTTACCGGCGAGCGCGCCGATATTGCCAAGGCCGAGCACGGCGGTGCCGTTGGAGATAACGGCCACCAGATTGCCGCGCGCGGTGTATTTGTAGGCTGCCAGCGGGTCTTTCTCAATTTCCAGACAGGGAGCGGCAACACCGGGCGAGTACGCCAGCGCCAGGTCGCGCTGCGTCGCCAGCGGTTTGATAGGGGAAACCTGAATCTTACCCGGGCGGGGAAACTCGTGAAAATCGAGGGCACTCTGTTTTAATTGGTCGTCCATTAGATGTTCCTTTCACGTTGCTTTCAGCGTCAAGAGTGTTAACGCGTGATGACACTCCAATGCACCGACCAGTATGGCCTTTGTCAGCGGCGTAAACTTTGAAGGTCGCCATACTCTGACCATCGCATCAACAAAACCGTTACGTATATCTCCCATCTTTGTTACCTACCGCAAAACCCCGTAAAGGGCTGCGTCTGCTATGCTTTTTTGTTATGCAGCTCTCATCCTGACAACAGCGCGATGCGACGCGCGTAAATAACACACTGCTTTTTAAGGAGTTATCTTCATGAATTATTTAGACGGCCTGAAACAGTTCACCACCGTAGTGGCGGACAGCGGCGACATCGAATCCATTCGCCATTACCAGCCGGAAGATGCCACCACCAACCCCTCTCTACTGCTGAAGGCCGCAGGGCTGGGGCACTTTTCCCATCTGGTCGACGACGCGCTGGAGTATGGCAAAGCGCGCGGCAAAACCCAGGAGCAGCAGGTCGCGGAAGCGAGCGACAAACTGGCGGTCAATATCGGTGCGGAAATTCTGAAAAGCATTCCGGGCCGCGTCTCCACCGAAGTCGATGCGCGTCTCTCCTACGACAAAGAGAAGAGCATTGCTAAAGCACGCCGTATCGTTGAGCTCTACCAGGAGCAGGGAATCGATAAGTCACGCATTCTGATCAAACTCGCCTCCACCTGGGAAGGTATCCGCGCGGCGGAAGAGCTGCAAAAAGAGGGTATCGACTGCAACCTGACGCTGCTCTTCTCCTTTGCGCAGGCGCGCGCCTGTGCCGAAGCGGGCGTCTATCTGATTTCGCCGTTCGTTGGGCGCATCTACGACTGGTACAACGACCGCAAACCGATGGATCCCTACGTGGTAGATGAAGATCCGGGCGTGAAATCGGTACGCAATATCTATGACTACTACAAACAGCACCGCTACGAGACCATCGTGATGGGCGCCAGCTTCCGCCGCGTCGAGCAGATACTCGCCCTCGCCGGCTGCGACCGTCTCACCATCTCGCCTGCCCTGCTGCAAGAGTTGCAGGAGCATGAAGGCACCGTCGAGCGCAAACTGGTGCCGTCGTCCCAGACCTTCTCGCGCCAGGCGAAGATGACCGAAGCGGAGTTCCGCTGGGAACATAACCTCGACCCGATGGCGGTTGAGAAACTCTCTGACGGCATCCGCCAGTTCGCCGTCGACCAGCGCAAACTCGAAGATCTGCTTGCTGCCAAACTTTAACCTTTTGCCACGGAGTGAACTATGTCCCGTAAAGAGCTTGCTAACGCCATTCGCGCCCTAAGTATGGACGCGGTGCAAAAAGCCAATTCCGGCCACCCCGGTGCGCCAATGGGGATGGCGGATATCGCGGAAGTGTTGTGGAACGACTTTCTGCAACACAACCCGGCCGACCCGACCTGGTACAACCGCGACCGCTTTATTCTCTCCAACGGTCACGCCTCGATGCTGCTCTACAGCCTGCTGCACCTCAGCGGCTATGACCTGCCGATCGAAGAGCTGAAGAACTTCCGTCAGTTGCACTCTAAAACGCCGGGCCACCCGGAAATTGGCTATACGCCGGGCGTCGAAACCACCACCGGCCCGCTGGGCCAGGGGCTGGCGAACGCCGTCGGTCTGGCGATTGCCGAGCGCACGCTGGCGGCGCAGTTTAACCGTCCGGGCCACGACATTGTCGATCACTATACCTATGTCTTTATGGGCGACGGCTGTCTGATGGAGGGGATCTCCCACGAAGTCTGCTCGCTGGCGGGCACGCTGGGGCTGGGTAAACTGATTGGCTTCTACGATCACAACGGCATCTCCATTGATGGCGAAACCGAAGGCTGGTTTACCGATGACACCGCCAAACGCTTTGAAGCCTACAACTGGCATGTGATCAGCGAAGTGGATGGTCACTCTGCGGAAGCAGTGAAAAAGGCCATTGAAGAAGCGCAGCAGGTGAAAGATAAGCCGACGCTGATTATTTGCCGCACGGTGATTGGTTTTGGCTCGCCGAACAAAGCGGGCAAAGAGGAGTCCCACGGTGCGGCGCTTGGCGATGAAGAGGTGGCGCTGACCCGCAAACAGCTGGGCTGGAACTACGGCCCGTTCGAGATCCCGCAAGAGATCTATCAGGCGTGGGACGCCCACGATCGCGGTGCGAAAGCCCAGCAGTCGTGGAATGAGAAACTGGCAGCATGGGAGAAAGCGTACCCGGATCTGGCGGCCGAGTTCAAACGCCGCATGAGCGGTGGACTGCCGGAGAATTGGGAGCAAATCACCTCCGAGTACATCAATAACCTGCAGGCCAACCCGGCGAAAATCGCCAGCCGTAAGGCGTCGCAAAACACCCTGAACAGCTATGGCCCGGTGCTGCCGGAACTGCTTGGCGGCTCGGCGGATCTGGCACCTAGCAACCTCACCATCTGGTCAGGCTCCACCTCGATTAAAGAGGACGCGGCCGGGAACTATATTCACTACGGTGTGCGTGAGTTCGGTATGACGGCGATTGCTAACGGCATCGCTCACCACGGTGGTTTCGTGCCCTACACTGCCACCTTCCTGATGTTCGTTGAGTATGCCCGTAACGCGGCGCGTATGGCGGCGCTGATGAAAGCGCGGCAGATCATGGTCTATACCCATGACTCTATCGGTCTTGGCGAAGATGGCCCAACCCACCAGGCGGTTGAGCAGATTGCCAGCCTGCGTCTGACGCCAAACTTCAGCACCTGGCGCCCCTGTGACCAGGTGGAAGCGGCAGTCGGCTGGAAACTGGCGATTGAGCGCCACAACGGCCCGACAGCGCTGATCCTCTCGCGTCAGAACCTGGCGCAGATGGAGCGAACCCCGGAGCAGGTCAAGGCGATCAGCAAAGGCGGTTATATCCTGAAAGATAGCGACGGCAAGCCGGATCTGATCCTGATTGCTACCGGCTCTGAAATGGAGATCACCATGAAGGCCGCTGAGCAACTGAGCAGCGAAGGCGTGAAGGTGCGTGTGGTATCGCTGCCTTCCACGGATATCTTTGATGCTCAGGATGAAGCATGGCGCGAATCAGTGCTGCCATCGGATGTCAGCGCGCGCGTGGCGGTGGAAGCCGGGATTGCCGATTACTGGTACAAGTATGTTGGCCTGAAGGGCGCGATTGTCGGCATGACCGGCTATGGCGAGTCCGCTCCGGCGGAGAAACTCTTCCCTTACTTCGGCTTTACCGTTGAGAACATCGTGGCGAAAGCCAAAGCGGTTCTTAAGAAGTAATCTTCAGGCGCGCCCGCTTCGGCAGGCGCGCTTTCTCTTATTTCACTACCTGCAACGCTTCGCTCTCTTGCGGCGTGACAATCTCTTCCTGCTTCTCATCCCACAGCGCTTTTTTCACCAGCACAAAGCCCGGATGCTGCGGATCGCGCTTCACCAGCGCGGCAGCGTCGTCATCTTCCTGCACATTGCTGTTATAGGGGAAGGAGGGCACAGATTTAACCCACTCTCCCTGCTGGATATCGTAGACGTAGACCACGCTCCACGCGCTGGTCCACCACTGCGGGAAGATCACCACCCGATCGCGACCGCTGTCGTCAAGGCCGGAGAGCGTCTCCACGGTGGCGCCAATACACTGCGGCAGCGTGGCAGGTTTTATCGCCGGGTTGCTGCTCCACAGCGAGCAGTCGCAGTCGCCCTCTTCTGTACAGCTGCCGCCGGAGTGCGGATCGCGGGCGCTGACCCACACAGTCTCTTTGTTGATACCGTCAAATTTGCCCCTGGTCAGCGCGCCCTGCACCGCCGACTCTTTCTGATTCAGCCGCGTGAGCAGATCCGTTTCACCGCTGATGCGCCAGCCTGCTGGCTGATGGAGGAAGGTTAACTGCGCGGGGTAATTTTTACGCTTGTCCGCTTCCAGCCCGGCCTGTTTGACAAAGTCGACCTCGACATCGCCCGCGCTGTTTTCGTTGATATCAAGCGTGGAGATAATGCTCTGGCTAAAGTGCGGCGCGCGGTCAGCAAACGCCTGCTGTTTGTGCAGCACCGCGTCGCGGGAGAGGTTTTCGCCAAACCAGCGCACCTGGTCGGCATAGAGATCGCCCGCGTCGGCCTTGCCGTTAAGGTGGCTGTTCCAGCGCTCAACCTGCGCGGCGATGGCCTTATTGTCGGCGGCGGTAAGTTCAGCTCTGGCAGGCAGAGCGGCGATAAAAGCCAGGCTTAAGGCAAGCCATGGCGTAAACAGAGGTTTCATTATTCCCTTCCCGATTGCGGTGTGCGGGCGGATTATAATGAGCGCGGGGCGGTTTCGTCACTCGCTTATCGCGTGACCCACAAAGTTGGCCATGAATCGGGGCCGTGCCAGCTGTCGCAGGTTGGCTCCTGGGCGTAACGCACGAGGCGGAAATTCTGCCCGTCGAAACGCCAGCGGCTGGCAACGCCGCAGTCTGCGAGGCCTCGCCCTTTCGCCAGCGTCGTCAGCTCGCGGCTCTTCTCATCAAACGAAGCATTCATTAGCTCCATCTCGCTGTTGCCATTATCCGGGGAGAACGGCAGGCGCAGGCGCACCAGGCGGGAGATAAAGGGTTTTTGTCGCGAGACAAGCCAGGCGAGATCGACCACGTTGTAAGCGCCCGCTTCGCAATCAATCATCAGCAGCGCTTTGTCGTTGGTCAGGGCGTAGACCCGTACCTGGCGGCGCGCCGGGTCGAGGGAGCACTGGGTATTGCTCATTCGCCAGTTGCCGTAATCAAGCAGATCGTTGAGTTGCTGGTGGGTTAAGGGCGCGGGTGCCACATTGGGGTGAACAACCTCTTTTAAGGCGGGCGCGGGCGGCACGCTCAGCGGCGGGCTGCCCCCTTTTTTGATCCACGCGGTTTTACTGCCGACGCGTTTTTGCTGCGCGTCAATAAACAGCAGCGCGGCTTTCAGCCCGGCGAGCGAAATTCGGCCCTGGCCGCTTTGCAGGGTGATGGCCTGCCCATCCTGGATGGTCTCCAGCAGCGCGGCAACGGTTTGCGGGTTGCTGGTCATCAGATGCCACGGCGCGATCTTCCACTCCGTATTGATCATTTTCAGCGGTTGCCCATCAAGCAGCAGACGCCCGGCAATCGGCGGCGCTTTGCCCGCCGGAATACCGATGCCGCCAAGATCGATGCGCAGTGCAGCATCGGCGCGTGCCCCGGCGCTGCGCTCAAGGCTCATCACCAGCCCGGCGTGTTCGCCGGTATTGCGCGCTACGCAAAAATTCTGGTTATTACAGGTTACTTGCCAGTCGGAGAAGGTTTTCTGTGCGGGCGCGGCCCATAGAGCGGGTGCGGTGCAAAGACCGAAAAGGAGAGTGAGTACGCTGCGATAACGCATGAATGGTGCAACCCCGGAAGAATAGACGCAAAACTGGCGTATCTTTACTCCCGCGGTTGACCGGCTCAATCGGATTTATCGGATAGCTTCATGCGAAAGTTGGTAGGGGGTAGCAAAAGTGCGTCACGCCATCAGACCGGAAGTTTGCAGATACTGCAACAAAATGACCGCTTTACCGTCGCGGATCTCACCGCTTGCCACCATCGCCAGCGCCTGTTCAAAGGGCAGTTCCAGCACTTCGATATCTTCATCTTCCACGCCGCCGCCGTTGTTAGTGCGCTGCGCATCGCTATATTCGGCGACAAAAAAGTGCACGATTTCGGTTACGCCGCCTGGCGACATATAGAGTTCGAACACTTTACGCACCTCACCCACCTGATAGCCGGTCTCTTCAACCGCCTCTTTGCGAATGCACACTTCCGGCTCGTCGTCGTCCAGCAGACCGGCGCAGGCTTCGATCAGCATGCCGCTCTCGTTGCCATTCACCCAGCTGGCGATGCGGAACTGGCGGATAAGCACCACGCTCTGTTTTTCACGGTTATAGAGCAGAATGGTCGCGCCATTACCACGATCATACACTTCGCGTTTATGGCGGATGACCTCGCCGTTCTGGCGCGTCAAATCGTAGGTGATATTGCGCAGGACAAAGTAGTTTTCGGAGAGGATTTTATCTTTAATCACATTGATTTTTAGCGACATAGCAGGCTCCAGAAGAGAAACAGAATGGCGCTATAGTACGCGTCCGGGCCTGCTTTGTCGCCGTGCGGTTACTGTTTCTCCGGCGGGTTAATCCCGAGCCACGCCATCATCCCCTGCGCGGCATGACGCCCCTCCGCCATTGCCGTAACCACCAGATCGGCACCGCGCACCGCATCGCCACCGGCAAAAATCTGCGGGTGAGTGGTCTGATAGCGGTAAGGGGTGTTGACGCTTGCGGCGATGCGCCCCCACTCATCCACCTGCACCCCAAGGCGCGACAACCAGGGCATCGAATGGGGGTTGAAACCAAAGGCCATAATTACCGCATCGGCGGGCATAATAAACTCGCTGCCCGCGATCGCCACCGGGCGACGGCGGCCTTTCGCATCCGGCTCGCCGAGCTGCGTGCGCTGCAAGCGTATGCCGCTCACTTTGCCCAAATCATCCACTTCAATGTTGAGCGGCTGGACGTTGAACTCGAAGTTCGCCCCTTCGTCGCGGGCATTTTTTACCTCTTTTTTCGAGCCGGGCATATTGGCTTCATCCCGGCGATAGGCGCAGGTGACCTGTGCCGCGCCGTGACGCAGCGCGGTGCGCACGCAGTCCATCGCCGTATCGCCGCCGCCCAGCACCACCACGTTCAGCCCGGCGGTGTCGACAAACGGCTCATCCGCCGTGGTCTTAAGCCCCATCAGCTGTTTGGTGTTGGCAATCAGAAACGGTAACGCATCGTAGACGCCGGGCGCATCCTCATTAGGCAGGTTGGCTTTCATCGAGCGGTAAGTGCCGACGCCGACGAACACCGCGTCAAACTCTTCCAGTAGCTGCTCCATGGGGCGATCTTTGCCGATTTCGCAATTAAGCTCGAAACGGATGCCCATCGCGCTGAAGATTTCGCGCCGCCGCATCAGCAGGGATTTGTCGAGCTTAAAGGCCGGAATGCCGAAAGTGAGCAGGCCGCCGATTTCCGGGTGGCGATCGAAGACGGTGGCACTGACGCCGTGACGGGCCAGCACGTCGGCGCACGCCAGCCCCGCAGGCCCTGCGCCAATAATCGCCACGCGTTTATCAACGGGCTTTACTTGCCTCAGGTCGGGCCGCCAGCCCTGCGCCAGCGCCTGATCGGAGATGTAGCGCTCAATATTACCGATGGTGACCGCGCCGGAAGTATCGCGCAGGGTACACGACCCTTCGCAGAGGCGATCCTGCGGGCAGACGCGGCCAGTGATCTCCGGCAGGCAGTTGGTCTGGTGCGACAGCTCCACCGCCGCGGCGATATCGCCCGCTTTTACGCGCTCAATCCACTGGGGAATATGGTTGTGCAGCGGGCAGCGCCATTCGCAGATACTGTGCTCGCCGCAGGTTAAGCAGCGCCGCGCCTCTTGCTGCGCCTGCGCGGGTCGAAACGGCAGGTAGATCTCATCAAAGCCGCTTTTCCGCGCCGCGATCGCCAGCTTATCCGGCTCGCCGCGCGCGGCGGTACTGCGCAACTGGCGCATTTTGCTGTCGTTCTGCGCCGGAACATTGTGCCACGGCAGCGCCTGCTGGCTGGCGGTGCGCAATCGCCGCGCTTTCGCCATATTTGCCAGCGCTTCAGCGTTAACTAAGGTGAGCGCATCCGCCGGGCAGTTCTCCACGCAGGCCGGGCCTGCTGCGCGCTGCGCGCAGAGATCGCATTTATGAGCGGTGGCTTTTACCTGCCCTTTTACCGAGGTGACCAGCACCTGCATCGTGCCGAACGGGCAGGCGACAACGCAGGATTTGCAGCCGATGCATCTCTGCTGATTCACCTGCACGGTGTCATCGACGCGGGTGATGGCACCGTTTGGGCAGTTGCGCGCGCAGGGAGCCGCTTCACAGTGGTGGCAGGTCACCGCGCTGTTCTGCTGGGGGTGTTTGACGACGGTAATACGTGGGTAGAACGCATCAGGGGTAAGGGGATGTTGCTCGTCGTTGTGCGACATAACGCAGGCCACTTCGCAGGCATGACATCCAATACAGTGTTGGCTATTCGCCATAATAAAACGGTTCATGGCACCCTTCTTGATTGGCTGGATAAACCTTATCTTTTATATGACTACTCTATTTACCGGGGTGCCTGCGGGCAGGCAATGTCCATTTGCCCAGAAAGGTTATCTATTTGTCACGAACATGTAGCAGATCAATTTATCTCTGCTTTTCAGAAAAGTAGTAGCCCTGCGCATTTGCGCCGGATGGTCTACAGTCCCTGTAACCGTTTCTCCGCCGACGGGGTTGGTGGCGAAAGCTGGATGAAGGTAAAGAATTGACGCTGAGAGCGGGTCCGCGCAGAAGAAAATTTGGCTTAAATGCCGATCTGCCTCGTGATGCCTCAATCGGGCATGATAATTTACACTTTCTCCTTTATTTCTCCACGATTGGTGTCGCTATTACCGCTACATTGAGGCGGTTATTCTCACCCTAATCATGCGCAGCAATATGAGGTCCTGTTTCTGATGGCGAACTTTTTTATCGATCGCCCCATTTTCGCGTGGGTGCTGGCGATCCTGATCTGTCTGACCGGGGCGCTCGCCATTAGCTCACTGCCCGTTGAGCAATACCCCGATTTAGCGCCGCCAAATGTGCGCATCACCGCCAACTACCCCGGTGCGTCGGCGCAGACGCTGGAAAACACCGTCACGCAGGTGATTGAGCAGAATATGACCGGGCTCGATAACCTGATGTATATGTCCTCGCAAAGCAGCGCCACGGGCCAGGCGTCGATCACCCTGAACTTCCGTGCCGGTACCGATCCCGATGAAGCGGTGCAGCAGGTGCAAAACCAGTTGCAGTCCGCGATGCGCAAGCTGCCGCAGACCGTGCAGAACCAGGGGGTGACGGTGCGCAAAACCGGCGATACCAACATCCTCACCATCGCGTTTGTCTCCACCGACGGGTCGATGGATAAGCAGGATATTGCCGACTATGTGGCGAGTAACATTCAGGACCCGTTAAGCCGCGTCAACGGCGTCGGCGATATCGACGCCTACGGCTCGCAGTACGCCATGCGCATCTGGCTCGACCCGTCGAAGCTCACCAGTTATCAACTCACCACCGGCGATGTGACCCGCGCTATCGCCTCACAGAATGCGCAGATTGCCGTTGGTCAACTGGGTGGTACGCCCTCCGTTGACCGCCAGGCGCTGAATGCCACCATTAATGCGCAGTCGCTGTTACAAACACCGGAGCAGTTCCGCGCTATCACCTTGCGCGTCAATCCTGACGGGTCAGAAGTGCGTCTCGGCGACGTGGCAACCGTTGAACTGGGCGCAGAGAAGTATGACTATCTCAGCCGTTATAACGGCAAAGCCGCCTCCGGGCTTGGCGTGAAGCTGGCCTCCGGGGCGAATGAGATGGAGACGGCAGAGCTGGCACTCCAGCGGCTTGATGAGCTGTCGCACTACTTCCCTCACGGCCTTGAGTACAAAGTGGCCTATGAAACCGCCTCGTTTGTTAAAGCCTCAATCATCGATGTGGTGAAGACGCTGCTCGAAGCGATTGTGCTGGTGTTTGTAGTGATGTACCTCTTTTTGCAGAACTTCCGCGCCACGCTGATCCCGACTATCGCCGTGCCGGTGGTGCTGCTGGGCACCTTTGGCGTGCTCTACTCCTTTGGCTACAGCATCAACACCCTGACGATGTTTGCGATGGTGCTCGCCATCGGCCTGCTGGTGGATGATGCGATTGTGGTGGTGGAGAACGTCGAGCGCATTATGAGCGAAGAGGGTCTTTCGCCGCGCGAGGCGACGCGCAAGTCGATGGGGCAGATTCAGGGTGCGCTGGTCGGCATTGCGATGGTGCTCTCCGCCGTGTTTGTACCGATGGCCTTCTTCGGCGGCACCACCGGGGCCATCTATCGCCAGTTCTCCATCACCATTGTTTCTGCGATGGTGCTCTCGGTGCTGGTGGCGATGATCCTGACACCTGCCCTCTGCGCCACGCTGCTTAAGCCGTTGCATAAAGGCGAGCAGCACGGGCAGAAAGGCTTCTTCGGTGCCTTTAACCGCGTCTTCAACCGTAATGCCGACCGCTATCAAAATGCGGTGGGTAAAATCCTGCACCACGCTCTGCGCTGGATCCTGCTCTATCTGCTGCTGATTGGCGTGATGGTGCTGCTGTTTATGCGCCTGCCGACCTCGTTTCTGCCGCTGGAGGATCGCGGCATGTTTACCACCTCCATTCAGTTGCCGAGCGGTTCAACGCAGCAGCAGACGCTGAAGGTGGTGCAGAAGGTCGAAAAGTACTTCTTCACTCATGAAAAAGAGAATGTGCAGTCGGTGTTCGCCACCGTCGGCTCCGGCCCCGGCGGCAACGGGCAAAACGTTGCCCGGCTGTTTATTCGCCTGAAGGACTGGGAGTCGCGCGATACCACGGACGGCAGCGCTTTTGCCATTATCGAGCGCGCCACCAAAGCCTTTAGCCGCATTAAAGAGGCGCGCGTCTTTGCCGGTAGCCCGCCGGCGATCAGCGGCATGGGCAGTTCCGCCGGGTTTGATATGGAGTTGCAGGATCACGCCGGTGCCGGTCACGACGCATTGATGGCAGCGCGCGACCAGCTGATCCAGCTAGCTTCGCAGGATCCAGCTCTGACCCGCGTTCGCCACAACGGCCTGGATGACAGCGCGCAGTTGCAGATTGATATCGACCAGCGCAAAGCGCAGGCGCTGGGCGTCTCGATTGATGATATCAACGACACGCTGAAGACCGCCTGGGGCTCCAGCTACGTTAACGACTTTATGGATCGCGGCCGCGTGAAGAAGGTCTATGTGCAGTCGGCGGCGAAATTCCGCATGCTGCCGGATGACATTAATCTCTGGTATGTCCGCAATAGCAGCGGCGGAATGGTGCCCTTCTCCGCCTTTGCAACCTCGCACTGGCAAACCGGCTCGCCGCGTCTTGAGCGCTACAACGGTTATGCGGCGGTAGAGATCGTTGGCGAAGCCGCACCGGGCGTCAGTACCGGTACGGCGATGGATGTGATGGAAAAATTAGTGCGTCAGCTGCCGACCGGCTTTGGTCTTGAGTGGACGGCGATGTCCTATCAGGAGCGGCTCTCCGGCGCGCAGGCGCCTGCGCTTTACGCCGTCTCGTTGCTGGTGGTCTTCCTCTGTCTGGCCGCGCTGTATGAGAGCTGGTCGGTGCCCTTCTCGGTGATGCTGGTGGTGCCGCTGGGCGTGATTGGCGCGCTGGTAGCAACCTGGATGCGCGGGCTGGAGAATGACGTCTACTTCCAGGTGGGGCTGCTGACGGTGATTGGCCTCTCGGCGAAGAACGCGATTCTGATCGTTGAGTTCGCCAACGAGATGAATGCCCGCGGCGAAGATCTGCTCGCCTCGACGCTGCACGCCTGTCGCCAGCGTCTGCGGCCCATCCTGATGACCTCGCTGGCATTTGTGTTTGGCGTGCTGCCGATGGCGACCAGCACCGGTGCTGGCTCAAGCAGCCAGCACGCGGTCGGCACCGGGGTGATGGGCGGGATGATTTCCGCCACGGTGCTGGCGATCTTCTTTGTCCCGCTCTTCTTTGTGCTGGTGCGCCGCCGCTTCCCGCTGAAGGCGAAACCGCGCTAATCGCGGGCAACAAAAAAGGCGACTGGATTCAGGTCGCCTTTTTTACGTGGATATTATTATTAAGCCGTCACTGCTCAATCATTCGTCTGAAATTATTTACGAAGCATGCCTTCGATAAAATCTTTCCAGTTCCCCATTTCGTGTTCAATCATAACTACCTCTCTTATTATTACGGCCATTCTACTCAATGCCCGGATGCGCTGTGAAGCTATTTAAACCAATCGAATCAATCGCTCTTTACCGGGCATTTCTCTTTGGCTTGGGCTTACTATGCGCCGCTCTGCGGCCTCATACTGTGATTAACGGCAATATTTCCCAAAAACTTGAGGGCTAAATGAAATGGCGATCACATTGTCAGATAAATCTTTAGTTTTGTTATTAGGCGATGAGCTAGCACCGTTCAAAAGTTAATTAACTAAAATTACTCAACTCACCGTTAAGTGAATTATTATTACCACGCGAATGATATTCGAATTAGATTCCGTTATTCTAATTTTCTGTTCGAATAAGGCAAAAAAGAGACAAAAGGATTCAACATGATCACCATGTACGGCATCAAAAATTGCGACACCATCAAGAAAGCCCGCCGCTGGCTGGAGGCTGAGCAGGTGGAGTACCGCTTTCATGATTACCGCGTCGACGGGATTGATGCAGATCTACTGCGCCCCGCAGTCGCAGAGCTTGGCTGGGAAGCGCTGCTGAATACGCGCGGAACCACCTGGCGCAAGCTGGATGAAGCGCAGCGCGCGGCAGTCGTTGACGCCGAAACGGCGATTACCTTAATGGTTGAAATGCCAGCAATTATCAAACGCCCATTGCTCTGCGCGCCCGGTAAGCCTATGCTGCTGGGTTTCAATGAATCCAGTTATGGGAAGTTTATTCACGAGGTGTAGTTTATGTCATGCCCGGTTATTGAGCTGACGCAGCAGCTTATTCGTCGCCCTTCTCTGAGTCCCGATGATGCGGGATGCCAGGCGCTGATGATTGAACGCCTGCGCGCTATCGGTTTCACCGTTGAGCCGATGGATTTTGGCGACACGCAGAACTTCTGGGCATGGCGCGGCCAGGGAGAGACGCTGGCGTTTGCCGGTCATACGGACGTTGTTCCGGCGGGCGATGTCGATCGCTGGATCAATCCGCCTTTCGAACCCACCATTCGCGACGGCCTGCTGTTTGGCCGCGGCGCGGCGGATATGAAAGGCTCGCTGGCAGCGATGGTGGTTGCCGCCGAGCGTTTCGTGGCGCAGCACCCGCAGCATAAAGGCCGCCTCGCCTTTCTTATTACCTCTGATGAAGAGGCCAGCGCCACCAACGGCACGGTGAAAGTGGTTGAAGCGCTGATGGCGCGCAACGAACGTCTCGATTACTGCCTGGTGGGCGAGCCGTCGAGCACCGAAGTGGTGGGCGACGTGGTGAAAAATGGCCGTCGCGGCTCAATGACCTGTAACCTGACCATTCACGGCGTGCAGGGACACGTAGCCTATCCGCATCTGGCGGACAACCCGGTTCACCGCGCGGTACCGATGTTAACCGAACTGGTGGGCATCGAGTGGGATCGCGGCAATGACTACTTCCCGCCGACCAGTATGCAGATCGCCAACGTTCAGGCCGGCACCGGCAGCAATAACGTCATTCCCGGCGAGCTGTTTGTGCAGTTTAACTTCCGCTTCAGTACCGAACTGACGGACGAGATGATCAAAGCGAAGGTGCAGGCGCTGCTTGAGAAGCATCAGCTGCGCTACTCCGTGGAGTGGTGGGTTTCAGGCCAGCCGTTCCTCACCGGACGCGGCAAGCTGGTGGATGCGGTGGTTAACGCCATTGAGCACTATAATGAGATTAAACCGCAGTTGCTGACCACCGGCGGCACTTCCGATGGCCGTTTTATCGCGCGGATGGGCGCACAGGTTGTCGAGCTTGGGCCGGTGAACGCAACGATTCACAAAATTAACGAATGCGTAAACGCCGCAGATCTGCAACTGCTGGCGCGGATGTACCAGCGCATTATGGAACAACTCATCGCCTGACGGGCTGGAGGTTCGCATGGATTGGCTGTCAAAATATTGGTGGATTCTGGTGCTGGTTTTTTTAGTCGGCGTCTTGATAAACGTGATCAAAGATCTTAGCCGCGTCGATCATAAAAAGTTTCTCGCCAACAAGCCGGATCTGCCGCCGCATCGTGATTTCAACGATAAGTGGGATGACGAGGATGACTGGCCGAATAAGGACCAGCCGAAGAAGTAACCTTTCACCCCCGTTTGGGGGTGAATCTTTTATAGCAGCTCAATGATGTCATCATCGTTCGGCTTGCCGCCGCTTAACGCCTCATCAAAGTAGTGCTTCGGCACGGTGTACTGCAAATGATGCAGCGCCAGCGCCATGCTGCGATCGTCAATCGCGTGCCCCAAATCCTCAACGATATCGAGCGTGATATCGCCGCCTAACGCCGCAACCGCCTCTTCCGCTTTCACCGCCCAGGCCAGATCGATCACCGGATCGTCGCCGCCGTGGATCAGGTGAATGGTATTGGTGGTGGCAACCCGTTGCGGCAGGCTGGCGTAACGACCGTTAAAGGCAATGACGCGCGAGGCGAGATCCGGCTGCGCTTTGATCCCCTCCAGCGCCATAATCGCCCCCTGCGAAAAGCCAATCAGCGCCGTGGCAAGCGGGCTGATACCGCTCTGCTGCTGCCAGTAGCGGACCACCTCAATAAACTGCGGCATCACCGCATCGACGCGCTGCTGGCGGTTCTCTTCACTGATATTGCCGACGGAGAACCACTGGCGACCGGGAGCAGCACCGCTCGCTTCAACGCCGCCAATGCTGACAATCAGCGCGTCGGGAAAGGCTGGCGCAAACCAGCGGCCAATCTCGCCCATTGAAACCGGGTTATCGCCGACGCCGTGGAACAGCAACAGCAGTTGCTTAGCAGGGCTTGTCGGGCGTTGCACAACAAAATGGGCATCTTTCATCAGGATCTCCTTAACGTGTCAGGTGCAGTCTACGCCGGACGAAAAGAGTGACAATGCCATTTAACTGATGGAGATCGTTAAAAAAACTGTCTGGCCTGCACCTGCTTTTTCAGGGTGTCTGTACGCACTTCATCACTTGCCCGTAGCGCCAGACCGGCTTCGGTGCGCTGCTGCGCCAGTAGCGCTTTGCGCCCCGGTAAGCCTAAACGCGCGCAGAGCTGCGCCTCGCGCTCAGAGTGGACAAGCTGGCCACGCAGCGCCGGGAGCGGTAAACCGCTTGCGGCAAGCAGGCGTGAAAGTGCGCCAGTGGCGGCCGAGAGCGGGCGATGGGCAAAAGCAAACCCGGCCAGCTCCAGCCAGTCCTCATCATTAAGGGTAGACCCCAGGGCCGGTGGCAGGTCTAACTTTTCCCCCTGCCAGTGAGAAAGCCACGGGAGATCGCGCGCCAGACGCTGCTGCTCATGCTCCGCCAGCGCCTGCCCGGCCTCGCTTAACGGCAACAGCGCCATGGCGGTAAAGCAGCCGCTGCTCGCCTCTCGCTGGCTGCCAAGGCGCACCAGCATAAAGCCGCAGCGCTGCCAGAAGTGCCACAACGCCTGGGTAAAGCCAAAGCTGACCGACAGATAGTCGCAGTTGCTGTCACGCGCCTGCGCCACCAGCGCGCGACCAATGCCTTCCCGCTGGCAGTGAGGATGCACGGCAATGCGGCTGATGCGCCGCCCGCGCAGCGTCGCGGCCAGCGGGCTGCCGCCGTGCGCAGCGAGTGATTGCGCCACCAGGTTGCCGCGCGGGCGGCGAAAACCGGCCCATATCGCCTGGCTTAATTCAGGCGATAAACCGCCCTCCTCCACCAGCCAGAGCGCGCCGACGATATTCTGCGCTTTTTTCGCCAGCCAGAAGTGCTGGCCTGGCGCATCCATCATGCGCCGCAGATCGAGCGGCGAGGTGCGATAGTGGGCGCTCGCCAGCAGGCGATAAAGTGCCGCAGGCTGTGCGGGATCGCGCTGCCAGGCGCTGGCGGGCAGCGGCGCCACCGTGAGCGGGCCGGTGGGTTTATCCGTCGTAACATCGTCATCAAGCAGCAGCAGGTCGGCCACCGCGCGCTCAAGGGGGCAACCCGCTGCCCAGCGCAGAGGCGTGGTTAACGCACGGTGGCGCAAGTACGGGAAACCGGCACAAAACTTGAGTAAAAAGCCCTGTCCGGTGCCTTCGTACCCCTGCACGGTGGTGGTTAACAGCACATGGCTAAAGGCGGCGGTCAGGGTATGCAGCAGCGGGCCAGGGATCGCCGCGGCTTCATCGACAATCAGCCAGCCGGGCTGGCTTCCCTGCTGTTTTATCCGCCCGGCCAGTGCATCAGGGGCGATAAAATCAAACTTTTCGCCCGCGTAGTGCGCAAGCACATCGGTGGCGGCGCGCGTCGGCGCAGTCACTACAGCGGGTGAAGTTAAGGTTGCGATATGCATTCCGGCGAGCGCGGACTTACCGCGTCCGCGCGGCGCGGTTACCACCATCACGCCAGGCGGCATCTCAGCCAGTTCGGCCAGGATCGCCGCCTGCTCGCGCTGCGGCGCACCGCTGGCGGGATGCCAGCCAGCGCGGGGTGGAAAATCAGGAATGGGTTGCTCGTCCCCTTCACGCCAGAGCAGCGTCTGCCCGTCGTGAAAAAGGGTGCGGCTGAAGTGGTCAACAAAAACCGGCGTGGGGATGGGATCGGCGGTGTCGCTCCAGCGGCGGCTGTCAGCGTCCGACTGCTGCGCCCAGCGATCGAGCGGCGGAACCAGCAGCAGCAGCCAGCTTCCCGCTTTGAGCGTGCCGCTGAGGGCGGCAAAAGCGGCAACATCAAAGCCGTCGCGCGCATCAAACACCGCATGGCTAAACTCGCGCCCGAGCAAAGTGGTGAGCGCGCGCGGCGAGCAGTGCGGCGGCTCGTCGCCCTCTTCACCCACCCACAGCCAGTCACCGGGGAGCGCATCGCGCAGTTTTTCTGCCCGATCGGCACACCACGCCGCGCTGCCGGAGAGCACCAGCAGGCGGCGGATCCCTTCCCGCGCCATCTGCGCGCTCAGTGTAACCAGCGATTGCATAGTGAGGGCTTACAGACGCCCGCTAAAGGTGTCGCACTGCGCCGGATCGCCGCTATCCATGCCGCGTTTGAACCAGCTGTAGCGTTGCGCCGAGGTGCCGTGCGTAAAGCTGTCCGGGATCACGCGACCCTGGCTGCGCTGCTGCAAACGGTCATCGCCAATTGCCTGCGCCGCGTTCAGCGCCTCTGCGAGATCGCCCTCTTCCAGCACGCCCTGCTGCTGCATGCTGTGGCCCCAGACACCGGCATAACAGTCGGC
This sequence comes from Kosakonia sp. S57, assembly GCF_016516575.1. NCBI lineage: Bacteria > Pseudomonadati > Pseudomonadota > Gammaproteobacteria > Enterobacterales > Enterobacteriaceae > Kosakonia > Kosakonia sp. S57. The sequence continues at coordinate 19,378 of NZ_JACVUL010000012.1, forward strand.
CTGCAACTCCATGCGAACTGAGAGTGCATTGACCTCTTTCTCGCTGGCGTTCTGCTGCAACTGGCGCACTTTCGCCTCGGTGCCGAGCAGTTTTTGCACGTGGTGACCCACTTCATGGGCGATGACGTAGCCCTGAGCGAAATCGCCACCCGCGCCGAGTTTGTTTTTCATCTCATCGTAGAAGGAGAGATCGATATAGACCTTGCTGTCTGCCGGGCAGTAGAACGGCCCCATGATTGACTGACCCATGCCGCAGCCGGTATTGAACTGATTACGGTAGAGCACCAGCTTTGGCTGCTGGTATTGACGCCCCATTTTCTGGAACAGCTGCCCCCAGGTATCTTCGGTTGAGGCGAAAATCACGCTGGAGAAGCGCGCGGCCTCATCCTCTTTCGGATTAACCGCCGCCTGCTGTGACGACGGCGCGCTGACGGGTTGCCCGGTCAACATGCCGGTTAAATCCACGCCGTAATAACTTGCTACTACCACAATCACCAGCAGGACTAACCCGCCTTTGCCCCGCGGCAGGCGGAACCCCCCGCCGCCCATTGAGGGGCCGCCCGACTGGCTCCGTCGGTCTTCTACGTTGTCACTCTCTCGTCGCCCTTGCCAGCGCATACTGCCTCCCTATGCCAATAATGGACTCTGTGTATATATGATCGTAGGCGGTTAGGGAAGGATTACCACTGGGAAAAAGACGTAAAAAAACCAGAGGATGCAGGCACCCTCTGGCTGAGACGTTAATTTAGGGGATCAGTCCAGTTTCACGCCCAGGCGGTGCGCGACGGCTTCATAGGCTTCGATCAGCCCGCCGAGGCTCTGGCGGAAGCGGTCTTTGTCCATTTTATCCAGCGTCTCTTTGTCCCACAGGCGGCTGCCGTCCGGGGAGAACTCATCGCCCAGCACCACTTCGCCGTTGAACAGGCCAAACTCCAGTTTGAAGTCGACGAGGATCAGGCCTGCGTCATCAAACAGCTTTTTCAGCACGTCGTTGGCTTTGTAAGAGAGCTCCTTCATGCGCGCCAGGTTCTCTTTATTCACCCAGTTGAAGGTTTCGCAGTAGGATTCGTTGACCATCGGATCGTGCATGGCGTCGTTTTTCAAAAACAGGTCAAACAGCGGCGGATTAAGCTCAATGCCTTCTTCAATGCCCAGACGTTTCACCAGCGAACCCGCGGCGCGGTTGCGGATCACGCACTCGACCGGCACCATATCCAGCTTTTTCACCAGACATTCGGTATCCGAGAGCAGTGCTTCCATCTGGGTCGGGATGCCAGCTTCGGCAAGTTTGGTCATAATGAAGTGGTTAAACTTGTTGTTCACCATCCCTTTACGATCAAACTGTTCAATGCGCGCGCCATCCCCTGCTGACGTATCGTTACGGAATTCGAGCACCAACAGATCCGGGTTTTCGGTACTGTAGACGGTTTTCGCTTTGCCGCGATACAACTCAGCTTGCTTTTGCATTTTATTACTCCAGGTGTGATTACAAGGCTAATTGCACTATCTTACGCCGACGCACACGTTTGCGTCACGCTGATAAAAAAAGGCCGGAGGTATTCCGGCCCTGGATCTTACTGGTTAAACGCGGCCTGGAAGGCAGCGACTAACGCGTCGTTCTGAGATTGCGTCAGGGTATGCCCCTTCGGATCGATAAACTGGAGGCTGCTGCGGTTATCAAGGTCGCCGACCTGCAGTTTATAGTCGCCGGAGCTTAGACCCGGATCGCGCGCGCCGAGTGCCTGCCAGCCGCTGTCGGAGAGCGGTTTGTAGGTCACGGCCATGCTACCGGTAGAACGGGTGCTGTCGGTCACTTTCATGCCCACTTTTTCCAGCACGTTCGGCAGGCGCTGCCAGACGATATTGAACGGACCGCGCACCACCAGCATCGGCAGACCGGTATCATCCGCGCCGCTCTGCACATCGAGCGTAGTCACGCTGCGCTTCTCAGCGGCGTTCTGCGCATCGGTGGCGGTTTTATCGAGGCCAGCGGAGATAACGTTCAGCATTTCGGTGCTGTAGCGCTGCAGCGATGCGGTATCAGCAACCGGTTTACCCGCCTGCTCCAGGTTCACCAGCTTGACGACAACCGCCTGCTGATAGCCCTGCGGTTTCACCGCGATTTGATAGCGACCGCGATACTGTTGATCTTCATCCTGACGGTTCCACTCAACCCAATCGGTAGTCAGGGTCTGTGCGGCATCGTCGCGTTTGGCGATGGTGAAGTTTTTCGCCTGAATCAGGCTAACAACCTGCGGCCATAAGGTATTGCCGCGACCATTTTCTACCATCAGCGTGGCGGTATCGCCGTTGAACTGGGTACGCGCACCGGTCACCAGCGCCAGCGGCTGTGCCGGCGGGCGAATGTCCAGCGCTTTACCAACGGCACCGCTGCCGCTGGCGGAAGGGACATTGTAGTCCCCAGTCTGCACCGGCAGGATCAGCCCGGCTGGCGCATGAAGCTCAGCAAGCGGCGTAGCATCCAGATAGGATTCATCTCCGCTGACCTGACGCTTGTAACGTGAATCGGAATTGCAGGCGGCGAGCAACATCACAAGTGAAACACTCGCTACCTTCGCCAGGCGCGACTTCTGTACTGAGTAAGCCATCAAATCTCCCTAAACTTTACAGCAGACCGGCATGCTTAAGCGCCGCACGAACCACCTCACGACCGTGGTCGGTAATCGGTGTCATCGGCAAACGCAGCGTATCGGTTGCCACAAGTCCCAACTCCTTACATGCCCATTTGACCGGGATCGGATTGGGTTCGACAAATAGTTTGTTGTGTAACGGCATCAGACGCTGGTTAATCGCGCGGGCATCGGCAAACTGCCCTTCAGCGGCCAGTTTGCACATCTCGGCCATTTCGCGCGCCGCCACGTTAGTGGTGACGGAAATTACACCGTGACCGCCGAGCTGCATGAAGTCCATCGCAGTGGCATCATCGCCGCTCAGCAGGATAAAGTCGTCTGAAACCAGCTCTTTGATCTGGTGAACGCGACTTAAGTTCCCGGTCGCTTCTTTAATACCGATAATATTTTTGACTTCCGCCAGACGGCCCACGGTTTCCGGCAGCATATCGCAGCCGGTGCGCGACGGCACATTATACAGAATCTGCGGCAGGTCAGTATGTTCGGCGATGGCTTTGAAGTGCTGGAACAGACCTTCCTGCGTCGGGCGGTTGTAATAGGGGGTAACGGTGAGGCAGCCAACGATGCCGCTGTTATTGAAACGCTGCGTCAGGCTGATGGCTTCGGCGGTGGCGTTTGCGCCCGTGCCGGCAATAACAGGAATGCGCCCGTCAGCCAGCTCAACCGTCAGTTCAACCACATCGGCATGCTCGTCGTGGCTAAGGGTTGCGGATTCGCCGGTAGTCCCTACCGAAACGATCGCCGAGGTTCCACTGGCGACATGATAATCAATCAGTTTCTTCAGGCTTGACCGGCAGACTTTACCTTGCGAATCCATCGGCGTAATAAGCGCAACAATACTTCCCGTGAACATGGGCCATCCTCTGTGCAAACAAGAGCCTCAATGGTACGTGCGGTGCCGTAAGAAAAGCAAGAGACCTGACGGTCTGTGGCGGTTGTATGCCGGTTTTTTTTATGCTTTCCTTATGATTACCTCATGTTTGACAGGAAGCTCAGGTTTGACAACCTCATCACAACACTTTTTGGTTATCACTGCGCTGGGGGCCGACCGGCCTGGCATTGTGAATACGATCACACGCCACGTCAGCAGCTACGGCTGTAATATCGAAGACAGCCGGCTGGCGATGCTGGGAGAAGAGTTCACGTTTATCATGCTGCTTTCAGGGTCGTGGAACGCCATCACCCTTATCGAATCGACCCTGCCGCTGAAAGGCGCCGAACTGGATCTGTTGATTGTGATGAAGCGCACCGAGGCTCGCCCGCGTCCTGATATGCCCGCCACCGTTTGGGTGCAGGTTGACGTACCGGATTCGCCCCATTTAATTGAACGCTTTACGGCGTTATTCGACGCTCACGAGATGAATATTGCCGAGCTGGTTTCCCGTACCCAGCCCGCCAGCGTCGATGGTGTTCCGCAACTCTTTATTCAGATTACCGCCCACAGCCCCGCCTCGCGGGATGCATCAAATATTGAGCAGGCGTTTCGGGCGCTCTGTACAGAATTGAATGCGCAAGGCAGTATAAACGTCGTCAACTATTCTCAGCATGATGAACAGGATGGAGTGAAGCAATGAATCCACTGAAAGCCGGTGATATCGCACCGAAATTTAGCTTGCCCGATCAGGACGGTGAACAAGTAAATTTAGCCGACTTCCAGGGACAGCGTGTTCTGGTCTATTTCTACCCGAAAGCCATGACACCGGGTTGTACCGTCCAGGCCTGCGGCCTGCGCGATAATATGGATGAGCTAAAAAAAGCAGGCGTAGAAGTTCTCGGTATCAGCACTGATAAACCGGAAAAACTCTCCCGCTTCGCCGAGAAAGAGCTGCTCAACTTTACCCTGCTGTCCGATGAAAGCCATGAAGTGTGCCAGCAGTTTGGCGTCTGGGGTGAGAAGACCTTTATGGGTAAAACCTACGACGGCATTCACCGCATCAGTTTTCTGATTGATGCCGCTGGCACCATCGAACATGTGTTTGATGATTTCAAAACCAGCAATCACCACGATATCGTCGTGAACTGGTTAAAAGAGAACGCCTAAACGTCCCCTCTTCTGCTGCGGGCAACCCGTCAGGGTCGCCCTCCTCTCTTGCTCTTCCTGCCGTCTTATCCGCTTATCACTTCATCTTCGCTGGCCAGCGAATCCGGCCACGCGTGGATCACCGCTTTGATCAACGTTGCCAGCGGAATGGCGAAGAAGACGCCCCAGAAGCCCCACAGGCCGCCGAAAATCACCACTGACAGAATGATCACCAGCGGATGCAGGTTGACCGCTTCCGAGAAGAGCACCGGCACCAGCAGGTTGCCATCCAGCCCCTGGATAATCAGGTAGACCGCAAAGCAGCTCCAGAACTCGGTGCCCAGCCCGAACTGAAACAGCGCGACGCCAACCACCGGAATGGTCACCACAAACGCGCCGATATAGGGAATCAACACCGAGAAGCCCACCAGCACCGCCAGCAGCAGCGAGTAGTTGAGGCCAAAGAGAATGAAGCCAATCCAGGTGGCAACGCCGACCACCACCATCTCCAGCACTTTGCCGCGAATATAGTTGGTGATCTGCTGATTCATCTCTTTCCACACCTGGCCTGCCAGCCCGCGATTGCGCGGCAGCACGCGGCGCACGGCGCTCAGCATCTGCTCTTTATCCTTCACCAGGAAGAAGACCATCAGCGGCACCAGCACCAGATAGACTGCAAGGGTAAGCAGCCCGACCAGCGAGGCGAGGGAGTATTTCACCACCGAGTCACCCATCGATAGCATGCGCGAGCGCATATTCTCAGCCATCGCATCGATGATGCCCGCATCCATCAGCGCGGGATAACGGCGCGGCAGGGTGGCAGCAAAACCGGAGAGCTTGTTTAACATGCCGGGCATATCACGGATCAGGTTGATCCCCTGCTGCCACGCAATCGGCATCACCACAAAAGCCATCACCAGCAGAATGCCGACGAACAGCACCAGCACGATGCTTGCCGCCCAACTGCGCGAGCAGCCAATGCGCTGCAGGCGGGCCGTTGGCCACTCCAGCAGATAGGCAATCACCAGCGCAACAAGCAGCGGCGCGAGCAGGCCGCTAAAGAAGAAAAGAATGGTAAAACCGGCAAGCAGAATAACCAGCAGGGCAATCGCTTCGGGATCGCTGAAGCGACGGCGATACCACTGCGTCAACATTTCGAGCATAACGTTCCTTATTTCGCCTCACTGGCGGACGTTCAGAACGGGAAGTTTATCGAAATGTCACAAAAAAGACTTCGCTTTTCGTTCCCTTTGCGGGAAACATATCATTGCCGTGAATAAGATTTTCAATGACCATTAACGCGGCTACACTCGCAGGGCGGGTAAGCCGAATGGAACCCGGTTATCGTTGTGTCACCTCCAACACAGGAAAGAGGTTATGTTCAGGCAGTTGAAACGAACGCTGGTCGCAACCCTTATCGCCGCCCTTACCGCAGGCCAGGCTGCGCCGGTTTTTGCAGACTCGGCAGATAGCCTGCCGGATATGGGCACCTCGGCTGGCAGCACGCTCTCCATCGGCCAGGAGATGCAGATGGGCGACTTCTATGTGCGCCAGCTGCGCGGCAGCGCGCCGTTGATTAACGATCCGCTGCTGGTGCAGTACATCAATTCCCTCGGTATGCGGCTGGTCGCGCATGCCTACTCAGTGAAAACCCCTTTCCACTTCTATCTGGTGAATAACGACGAAATTAACGCCTTCGCCTTCTTTGGCGGCAACGTGGTGCTGCACTCTGCCCTCTTCCGTTACACGGATAATGAGAGCCAGCTCGCCTCGGTGATGGCGCACGAAATTTCCCACGTTACCCAGCGCCACCTTGCGCGGGCGATGGAAGATCAGAAAAGCAGCGCGCCGCTCACCTGGGCAGGCGCGCTGGGGTCGATTCTGCTGGCGATGGCCAGCCCGCAGGCGGGGATGGCGGCGCTGACCGGTACACTGGCCGGCACGCGGCAGGGGATGATCAGCTTTACGCAGCAGAACGAGCAGGAGGCGGACCGCATCGGCATTCAGGTGCTGCAACGCGCTGGTTTTGATCCGCAGGCGATGCCGACCTTCCTCGAAAAATTGCTCGATCAGTCCCGCTACTCCAGCCGTCCGCCGGAAATTTTGCTGACGCACCCCCTGCCGGAGAGCCGCCTGTCGGACGCCCGCAACCGCGCCAACCAGATGCGCCCGGTGGTGGTGCAATCTTCTGAGTCGTTCTATATGGCAAAGGCCCGCACCCTGGGCATGTATAACTCCGGCCGTAACCAGCTGACCGACGATCTGCTCGATAGCTGGGCGAAAGGCAACGTGCGCGAGCAGCGCGCCGCGCAGTATGGCCGGGCGCTGAAAGCGATGGAGGCGAAAGATTTTGCCGGGGCGCAGAAACTGTTGCAGCCGCTACTGAGCGCGGATGCGAACAATGCCTGGTATCTCGATCTGGCGACGGATATCGATCTTGGCCTGAATAAAAGCGGCGAGGCGATTAAACGCCTGAATGGTGCCAGCGGGCTTAAGAACAGCCCGGTGCTGCAACTCAACCTGGCGAATGCTTACTTACAGGGCGGCCAGCCGGCGCAGGCGGCGCAGATCCTCAATCGCTACACCTTCACCAACAAAGACGATATCAACGGCTGGGATCTGCTGGCGCAAACGGAAGCGGCGCTCGGCAACCGCGATCAGGAGCTGGCGGCTCGCGCCGAAGGCCAGGCGCTGATCGGCAGGCTCGACCAGGCGATTACGCTGCTGAGCAGTGCCAGCGCGCAGGTGAAGCTTGGCAGCCTGCAACAGGCACGCTATGACGCGCGAATCGATCAGCTGCGCCAGATGCAGCAGCGCTTCCGCCCGTATGAAAAGATGTAATCAGGAGAGAAGATGTCAGACGCAGTAAAAATCTACCATAACCCCCGCTGCTCCAAGAGCCGCGAAACCCTCAGTCTGCTGCAAGCCAACGGTGTTGAACCGGAGGTGGTGCTCTATCTGGAGACACCGCCGGATGCGGCAACGATCAAACAGCTGTTGCAGTGGCTTGGTATGTCGAGCGCGCGGGAGTTGATGCGCACGAAAGAGGATCTCTATAAATCGCTCAATCTCGGCGACAGCGCGTTGTCCGAAGCGGCGCTGGTGCAGGCGATGGTGGAGAACCCGAAATTGATCGAGCGGCCCATCGTGGTCGCCAACGGTCAGGCGCGCATTGGCCGCCCGCCGGAAAGCGTAATGGAGATCGTCGGGAAAGTGTAATTGCCAGGCCGTAGGCCACATGCTTTTGTACGCCGGATAAGGCGGTACGCCGCCATCCGGCAGAGGAAGCCACAGTGCAGTGCCGGATGGCGCTCACGCTTATCCGGCCTACGCATCAGACCACAAGCCCTGGTAGGCCGGATAAGGCGGGCACGCCGCCATCCGGCAGAAAAAGCCACAGTGCAGTGCCGGATGGCGCTCACGCTTATCCGGCCTACGCAACAGACCGCAAGACCTTGTAGGCCGGATAAGGCGGCACGCCGCCATCCGGCAGAAGAAGCCATCGTGCAGTGCCGGATGGCGCTCACGCTTATCCGGCCTACGCAACAGACCACAAGCCCTTGTAGGCCGGATAAGGCGGTACGCCGCCATCCGGCAGAAGAAGCAACTACAGCTGCAGAATATCTTTCACAAACGGGATGGTGAGCTTGCGCTGGGCGGTGATCGAAGCGCGATCCAGCTGATCGAGGGTGTCGAACAGCGTGCGCATCTCGCGATCCAATCTTTTCAGCAGAAAACGGCCGACATCTTCCGGCAGCTCAAAGCCGCGAATGCGCGCGCGCAGTTGCAGCGCCTGCAGTTTGTCCTCATCGGAGAGCGGCTGCAGCTTGTAGATCTGCCCCCAGTCGAGACGCGAAGCCAGATCCGGCAAGCCGAGATTGAGCTGGCGCGGCGGCCTGTCACCGGTGATCAGCAGGCGGGTTTTGCCCTGCTCCAGAATGCGGTTGTAGAGGTTAAAGATCGCCATCTCCCACGGCTCATCGCCAGCGATGCATTCGATATTATCGATGCAGACCAGCGAGAGATGCTCCATCCCTTCCAGCACTTCCGGGACAAACCAGGTGCGTTTATCGAGCGGCACATAGCCCACGGCATCGCCGCGCTGGGAGAGTTCGGCGCAGGCGGCATGCAGCAGATGGCTGCGCCCGGCGCCTTCGCGTGACCAGAAATAGATATAACCGCTGTGCGCCTCGCGCAAAACGTTTTGTAACGCCGCCAGTAAGGAGGGGTTATCACCCGGCCAGAAACTCGCAAAGGTTTCATCATCGGGTAAAAATAATGGCAGGGAGAGCTGTGCCGGCGTGTTCAGAGGTACCTCAACAGGGCTTACAAAAAACGCAGTGAGTCTATCATAAAAATCGACGCCGTTTGAACCGGGCGCGAGGCCCGGTTCAATTCTGTGCGCTACTTACGGTTTCGCCTGCTCATTTTCTGGCGCATCCAGTATCACCTCTTCCGGACGCAGCACGCTAATCAGCTTGAAGATCAGGCTCAGGCCAACGCCGACAATGGTCGCCAGCGCCATCCCTTTCAGCTCTGCCGCGCCGATATGCACCTTCGCACCGCTAACGCCGATAATCAGGATCACCGAGGTGAGGATCAGGTTTTGCGCTTTGCTGTAGTCCACTTTCGACTCAATCAGCACGCGGATCCCCGAAGCCCCGATCACCCCGTAGAGCAGCAGCGACACGCCGCCCATTACCGGCACCGGAATGATCTGGATCGCCGCCGCCAGCTTGCCGACGCAGGAGAGCAGAATGGCGATAATCGCCGCGCCGCCAATTACCCAGGTGCTATAGACGCGGGTAATCGCCATCACGCCGATATTCTCACCGTAAGTGGTGTTGGGCGTCGAACCGAAGAAGCCGGAGATCATCGTCGACAGGCCATTGGCAAACATCGAACGGTGCAGGCCCGGGTCGCGGATCAGATCGCGTTTGACGATATTGGCCGTCACCACCAGATGCCCGACGTGCTCGGCAATTACCACCAGCGCCGCTGGCAGAATGGTGAAGATAGCGAACCACTCAAAGCGCGGAGTGTAAAAAGTTGGCAGCGCGAACCAGTGCGCCTGGGCGATAGGTGTGGTATCGACCACGCCCATGGCGAAAGAGAGCGCATAGCCCGCCAGCACGCCGATCAGAATCGGGATAATCGCCAGAAAACCGCGGAACAGCACCGAACCAAAGACCGTCACCGCCAGGGTCACCAGCGAAATGGTGATGGTTTTGCTGTCAGCGCTCTGTCCGTCTGCGGGCAGCAAGCCGGCCATATTCGCCGCCACGCCCGCTAACTCGAGGCCGATCACCGCCACAATGGCACCCATTGCCGCAGGCGGGAACATCACATCCAGCCAGCCGGTGCCCGCTTTTTTGACAATCAGCGCCACCAGGCAGAAGAGCACGCCGCACATAATGAAGCCGCCCAGCGCCACTTCATAACCCAGCGGCAACAGCAGCAACACCGGCGAAATAAAAGCAAAGCTGGAGCCGAGGTAAGCGGGGATTTTCCCTTTACAGATAAAGATATAGAGCAGCGTGCCGACACCGTTAAACAGCAGCACGGTGGCCGGGTTGATATGAAACAGGATTGGCACCAGCACGGTTGCGCCAAACATAGCGAACAAGTGCTGCAAACTAAGCGGGATCGTCTGCAAAAGCGGCGGTCTTTCACTCACCCCGATAGCACGGCGCGTCATAGTGTTTTCCTCTGAGTGTTGTTGTTAATCTCCCCGTCCGGTGCGGCGGGCAGTGTTCTGTTTCCCAAAAAAAAGCCGACTATCAAAGTCGGCTTTCATTGTGTTATCAGTTACTTCGTCCCAAAAATCTTATCGCCGGCATCGCCGAGCCCCGGGATGATGTACCCCTGCTCGTTAAGACCCTGGTCGATAGATGCGGTATAAAGTTCGACATCCGGGTGCGCTTTCTCAAGCGCGGCGACGCCTTCCGGTGCAGCTACCAGCACCAGCACTTTAATAGTAGTGCAGCCGGCGTTTTTCAGCAGATCGATGGTGGCGATCATTGAACCACCGGTCGCCAGCATCGGGTCAACTACCAGCGCCATACGCTCGTCGATGTTCGATACCAGTTTCTGGAAGTAAGGCACCGGCTCCAGCGTCTCTTCGTTGCGGTAGATACCGACAACGCTGATGCGCGCGCTTGGCACGTGCTCCAGCACGCCTTCCATCATCCCCAGACCGGCACGCAGGATCGGCACCACGGTAATTTTCTTACCCTTGATCTGGTCGATCTCTACCGGGCCGTTCCAGCCTTCGATAGTCACTTTCTCGGTTTCCAGATCCGCAGTAGCTTCATAAGTCAGCAGGCTGCCTACTTCTGAGGCGAGTTCACGAAAGCGTTTGGTGCTGATGTCGTTCTCTCGCATCAGGCCCAGCTTGTGTTTGACGAGTGGGTGTTTTACTTCCACGACCTTCATACTCTTCTCCTTCCGCTGACAGGTGGCAACCACAAAAAAAATCGCCGGATTATACCGCTTTTTTCCCGTTTCGCTACAGGCAGCCGCTTGATCGCGATCAATTCAGCTGGAGAAGAGTATAAAACAATAATCGACGGCGCCCTGCAACAATGGACTCGCAAACGTTTGCCTTGGCTGTTAGAATTGCGCCGAATTTTTATTGCTACCGCTAGAAAACGCGTGGGGACAGAAGCAGTGACCGATAAAACCTCTCTCAGCTATAAAGATGCCGGTGTTGATATTGACGCGGGCAATGCTCTGGTAGACCGAATCAAAGGCGTGGTGAAGAAGACCCGTCGCCCGGAAGTGATGGGCGGGCTGGGCGGCTTCGGCGCGCTGTGCGCGTTGCCGCAAAAATATCGTGAGCCAGTTCTGGTTTCCGGCACTGATGGCGTAGGCACCAAACTGCGTCTGGCGATGGATCTGAAACGTCACGACACTATCGGCATCGACCTTGTCGCGATGTGTGTTAACGATCTGGTGGTACAGGGCGCAGAGCCCCTCTTCTTCCTCGACTACTACGCCACCGGCAAACTGGATGTCGATACTGCTGCCAGCGTGATTAACGGTATCGCCGAAGGGTGTTTGCAGTCCGGCTGCGCGCTGGTCGGCGGTGAAACGGCAGAGATGCCGGGCATGTATCACGGCGACGATTATGATGTGGCTGGTTTCTGCGTCGGCGTAGTAGAAAAATCAGAGATTATCGACGGTAGCAAAGTCGCCGATGGCGATGTGCTGGTTGCCCTTGGCTCCAGCGGCCCGCACTCCAACGGCTACTCGCTGGTGCGCAAAGTCCTCGAAGTGAGCGGCACCGATCCGCTGACCACGCAGCTGGAAGGCAAATCACTGGCCGATCACCTGCTGGAGCCGACCCGCATTTACGTTAAATCCGTGCTGGAGCTGATCGAAAAGGTTGAGGTTCATGCGGTTGCGCACCTCACCGGCGGCGGTTTCTGGGAGAACATTCCGCGCGTACTGCCGGATAACACCCAGGCCGTGATCGACGAATCCTCCTGGCAGTGGCCGGCGGTGTTTGACTGGCTGCAGAGCGCCGGTAACGTCAGCCGTCACGAAATGTACCGCACCTTTAACTGCGGCGTTGGCATGGTGATCGCCCTGCCCGCGCAGGAAGTGGATAAAGCGATTGAGCTGATGAATGCCAAAGGTGAAAAGGCATGGAAAATCGGTATGATCAAAGCTTCTGATTCCAGCGAGCGTGTGGTCATTGAATGAAAAACATTGTGGTGCTGATTTCCGGCAACGGCAGTAATTTGCAGGCGATTATCGACGCCTGCAAACAGAAAAGAATCAACGGCACCCTGCGGGCAGTTTTCAGTAATAAGGCCGACGCGTTCGGCCTTCAGCGTGCGCGGGAAGCGAATATTCCCGCTCATGCGCTGAGCGCAGATCAGTTTGCCAACCGCGACGCGTTCGATCGTGAGCTGATGCAGGAGATTGACGCCTACGCGCCGGATGTTGTGGTGCTGGCGGGTTATATGCGCATCCTCAGCCCGGCGTTTGTTGCCCACTACGCCGGTCGCCTGCTCAATATCCACCCCTCCCTGTTACCGAAATACCCCGGTTTGCATACCCACCGCCAGGTGCTGGAAAACGGCGATGAGGAGCACGGCACCAGCGTGCACTTTGTCACTGATGAACTGGATGGCGGCCCGGTAATTTTGCAGGCGAAAGTGCCGGTGTTTGCGGGTGACAGCGAAGAGGATATTACTGCCCGCGTGCAGGCGCAGGAGCATGCGATCTATCCGCTGGTGGTGAGCTGGTTTGTCGAGGGCCGCCTGACCATGCAGGAGGGCGGTGCCTGGCTTGATGGCCTGCGTCTACCGCCTGAAGGGTATGCAGCAGACGAATAATTGCGCGTTTCCCCGGCTGCGGCTTTCGCAGCCTGGCTCTATTCTGTGCCGGAGAGGCGAAACCATCTCCGGCACCTCCCCCTTCCCTCACCACTCCGCACTATTTTTCATCACGTTAAGCAATAAAACTGATTACTGTCATACTTTTTTGCCACAGTTGGACATCTGCTAACAAAGCTCGCCATAATAAGTTGTCTTATACGAAGGAACGCCAGCAACGTTCACCTGCAAGTCGAAGCACCGCATGTGCGAGCGGGAGTGGCCGTGCTTCGAGAAAGAACCGGAGTGTAAACAGGAATGGGTCAGGAAAAGTTATATCTCGAAAAAGAACTAAGCTGGTTGTGCTTTAACGAACGCGTGCTTCAGGAAGCCGCGGACAAAAGTAACCCCCTTATCGAACGCATGCGTTTTCTGGGGATCTATTCCAATAACCTTGATGAGTTCTATAAGGTCCGTTTCGCCGAGCTTAAGCGGCGGCTGATCATCAGCGAAGAACAGGGCGTGGCGACCAATTCACGTCATCTGCTGGGCAAAATTCAGTCTCGCGTATTGAAAGCCGACCAGGAGTTCGACGGGCTCTATAACGACCTGCTGCTGGAGATGGCACGTAATCAGATCTTCCTGATTAACGAACGCCAGCTCTCGCAAAACCAGCAAAGCTGGCTGCGCAGCTACTTTAAACAGTACCTGCGCCAGCACATCACGCCGACGCTTATCACCCGCGAAACCAATCTGGTGCGCTTCCTGAAGGATGATTACACCTATCTGGCGGTAGAGATCATTCGCGGCGACGATATCCGCTACGCGCTGCTGGAAATTCCCTCAGACAAAGTGCCGCGCTTCGTCAACCTGCCGCCGGAGACGCCGCGCCGCCGCAAGCCAATGATTCTGCTGGATAACATTCTGCGCTACTGCCTGGATGATATCTTTAAAGGCTTCTTCGATTACGACTCGCTCAACGCCTACTCAATGAAAATGACCCGTGACGCCGAATATGACCTGGTGCACGAGATGGAGTCGAGCCTGATGGAGCTGATGTCCTCAAGCCTGAAACAGCGCCTGACCGCCGAGCCGGTGCGGTTTGTTTACCAGCGCGATATGCCGGATGCGATGGTTGAGATGCTGCGCGAGAAGCTGACCATCTCCCGCTACGACTCGATTATTCCCGGCGGGCGTTACCACAACTTTAAAGACTTTATTGGTTTCCCGAATGTCGGCAAAGCCAATCTGGTCAACAAACCGCTGCCGCGCCTGCGTCACGTCTGGTTTGATAAATTCCGCAACGGTTTCGACGCCATCCGCGAGCGCGATGTGCTGCTCTACTATCCCTACCACACCTTTGAGCATGTGCTGGAGATGCTGCGCCAGGCGTCGTTCGACCCGAACGTGCTGGCGATCAAAATCAACATCTACCGCGTGGCAAAAGATTCGCGCATCATCGACTCGATGATCCACGCCGCACACAACGGCAAAAAAGTGACCGTGGTGGTGGAGCTGCAGGCGCGTTTTGATGAAGAGGCCAATATTCACTGGGCCAAACGGCTGACGGAAGCGGGCGTGCAGGTGATCTTCTCCGCGCCAGGCTTAAAAATTCACGCCAAGCTGTTCCTCATCTCGCGTATGGAAGGCGAAGAGATCGTGCGCTATGCCCATATCGGCACCGGTAACTTCAACGAGAAAACCGCGCGCATCTACTCCGATTACTCGCTGCTGACCGCCGATGCGCGTATTACTAACGAAGTGCGCCGGGTGTTTAACTTTATTGAGAACCCCTATCGACCAGTGCAGTTTGACTATCTGCTGGTATCGCCGCAAAACTCGCGCCGCCTGCTTTATGACATGATCGACGCGGAAATCGCCAACGCGCAGAACGGTAACCCGTCCGGCATTACGCTGAAGCTAAATAACCTCGTCGATAAAGGGCTGGTGGACAGGCTCTATGCGGCGTCCTGCTCCGGTGTGCCGGTGAACTTGCTGGTGCGCGGCATGTGCTCGCTGATCCCCAATCTTGAAGGCATCAGCGACAATATTCGGGTGATCAGTATCGTTGACCGCTATCTTGAGCACGATCGCATCTATATTTTCGAACATGGTGGCGAAAAGCGCGTCTGGCTCTCCTCTGCCGACTGGATGACGCGTAATATTGATTACCGTATTGAAGTGGCCGCGCCCATTCTCGATCCGCGCCTGAAACAGCGGGTGCTGGATATTATGGAGCTGCAATTCAGTGATACGGTGAAAGCCCGTTATATCGACAAAGAACTGAGTAATCGCTATGTGCCGCGCGGGAATCGTCGTAAAGTACGCTCCCAACTAGCGATTTACGACTATATCAAATCCCTCGAACAGTCCGAATAATCTATGCCGATACAAGAGAAGATGCCACGACCGGAGGAGTTCGCCGCGGTCGATTTGGGTTCCAACAGTTTCCACATGGTGATTGCCCGTGTGGTGGATGGCGCGATGCAAATCATCGGGCGCCTTAAGCAGCGCGTGCATCTGGCTGACGGGCTGGACAGCAATAACATGCTGAGCGAAGAGGCGATGGAGCGCGGGATTGCCTGCCTGTCGCTGTTTGCCGAACGCTTGCAGGGCTTCGATCCGGCCAGCGTCTGCATCGTCGGTACGCATACGCTGCGCCAGGCATCGAACGCGACAGAGTTCCTCAAACGCGCCGAAAAAGTGATCCCCTACCCGATTGAGATCATCCCCGGCAACGAAGAGGCGCGCCTGATTTTTATGGGCGTTGAGCACACGCAGCCGGAGAAAGGCCGCAAGCTGGTGGTCGATATCGGCGGTGGCTCGACGGAGCTGGTAATCGGCGAAGATTTTCAGCCACAGCTGGTTGAGAGCCGTCGGATGGGCTGCGTCAGCTTTGCCCAGCTCTACTTTGCGGGCAGCACCATTAACGGTGAAAACTTCCGCCGCGCGCGCATGGCAGCAACGCAGAAGCTGGAGTCGCTTGCCTGGCAGTACCGCATTCAGGGCTGGAACGTGGCGCTTGGCGCCTCCGGCACGATAAAAGCGGTGCATGAAGTGCTGATCGCACTGGGCGAGAAGGATGGCATTATCACTCCGGAGCGGCTGGAGAGAGTGGTCGCGGAAGTGCTGAAATTTAAGAGCTTCAGCGATCTTACCCTGCCGGGCCTCTCCGATGAGCGCAAAGTGGTATTCGTGCCGGGTCTGGCCATTCTGTGCGGTGTCTTCGACGCGCTGGCGATCCGCGAACTGCGGCTCTCCGACGGCGCGCTGCGTGAAGGGGTGCTGTATGAGATGGAGGGGCGTTTCCGCCATCAGGACATCCGTAGCCGCACCGCGCAGAGCCTGGCAAGCCAGTACAATATCGACCGCGATCAGGCGCGTCGCGTGCTGGATACCACCACGCTGATTTACGATCAGTGGCAGGCGCAGAACCCGAAACTCGGCAACCCGCAGCTGGCGGCGCTGCTGAAATGGGCGGCGATGCTGCATGAAGTGGGGCTGAATATTAACCACAGCGGCATGCACCGCCACTCGGCCTATATTCTGCAAAACAGCGATCTGCCCGGTTTTAATCAGGAGCAGCAGCTGATGATGGCGACGATGGTGCGCTACCACCGCAAAGCTATCAAGCTCGATGAGATCCCGCGCTTTACGCTATTTAAAAAGAAACAGTTTTTACCGCTGGTACAGATCTTGCGTCTCGGCGTGCTGTTGAATAACCAGCGCCAGGCGACCACCACGCCGCCGACGCTGCGGCTGAAAACCGATGACAACCACTGGACGCTGAGCTTCCCCCATGACTGGTTTAGCCAGAATGCGCTGGTGCTGCTGGATCTGGAAAAAGAGCAGGAGTACTGGGAAGCGGTAACCGGCTGGCGGCTGAAGATCGAAGAGGAGCAGTCCCCGACCGTGGCGGCGTAAACCGCCACATTCGCTACTCTTCGACCAGCGTCTCCAACGGCGCGGGTTTGCCAATCAGATACCCCTGAAGATAATCGATACCCAGCGCGACCGCCGCGCTGCGTATCTCTTCACTCTCCACATACTCCGCCACCACCTGCATCTTCTTCATCCGCGCCAGATGGCAGATCGAGGCCACAATCTGGTAATCGAGACTGCTGGCGACAATGTTGCGGATAAAACTCCCATCAATCTTCAGAATATCCGCCGACACGGTTTTCAGCCTCGCATAGCTGGCATAGCCGGTGCCAAAATCATCAATCGCCACCCGGCAGCCCATCTGTTGCAGCTGCGATAAGGTATTGATCGCCTGCGCCAGGCTCGGCAAAGCATTGCTTTCGGTGATCTCAAAAATAAGCTGCCACGGCTCAACGCCGTACCTCTCAAGCAGGCTGAGCACCTCTTGGGCGAAGTGCGTGCGGCAGAGGGAGGAGGGAGAGAGGTTAATGGCGAAACGCTGGCCGGGAAGCGCCTCGTGGTGCTGCGCCATAAAGCGCAGGACATGCTCCGTCACCCACAGGTCAATGCGCGATGAGAGGCCAAACTCATGAGCCACCGGCAAAAAGAGATCGGGCTTGATGATCTCGCCGCTCTCCTCGCGCATCCGCAGCAGGATTTCATGATAATCGTCGCCGCGCACGCCCTGGATCCGCTGTGCCATCAGCACAAAATGGTCCTGCTCCAGCGCCAGTTGCAGGCGGTTCATCATCTCCACTTTGCTTTTCACCCCGCGCTGCACGTTCGCTGCTCCGCGGTTTTGCAGGCTTTCCGGGTGGTGGGTCGCCAGCGACAGATCGGCAATCGTGCTCAGCTCCCCCAGCAACATATAGAGATGTTTGACCGGCGAGCGCACATAACAGTAGCTAAAGCCGACCTGCGGCTGGAGCGGCATCTCATCCCAGACGAAACGAAACTGTTTGACCCGCGCATCCAGCGCCTCGATGCGCGTCTGGTGTGATTGGGTATTCAGGCGAATCACCAGATCGTGGCCGGAGAGCTGGTGGACACTCTCTTCTGCCGAGAGCAGCGGCTTAAGCCAGTCCGCCATGTGCTGTTTGTACTGAATACGCAGCCAGACGCCATAGTTGCGCCCGAGCAGCTCCAGCTCCGGCACGCGTAAAAAACAGAGCACCGACCAGGGGGTATCGGCAAGCGATCGGCTCAGGGCGCGCAGGTTCGGCATATGGGTGACGGGGTCGATATAGGCCAGCCGCCGGGCGCGATCGTGCACCTGCCGCTGGCGGGTCGCCATAATCGCCATCGCGAGGATCATAAAAGAGAAGACCAGATAGCTGGAGGAGGCAATCGCCAGTTGCACATCCCAGGTTGGCGAATTGGGCAGATAGTGATAGTAAAAGTGAACCGAGAGCACCAGCAGCGGTGTCCAGATAAAGAGCATAAAGCGAAAGCCGTAACGCATTGAGCCCCACAGCATCACCGGCAGCAGCAGCGACAGCGTGTAGTTAGTGCTGAATATCGAGCTGTTATTATTCAGCGGGCGCAGCAACAGCAGCAAAATGGCGGTGATAATGCCTAACCAGATCAGCAGCTCTATACGCGTAACTTTTCGGTCGAACTCGGCGCGCAGCTGTGAGAACCAGGCAATCGCATAGCGCGGATGGCGCAAAATACGGATCACTAAATAGCTAAAGGGCACGCCGGTGATGGCCCCCACCAGCAGCGCCTGGTAGTTAATCAACGTGGGCACATTGAGCGCCAGCGCCCCGCCCTCATTAACCGCAACATCAAGATTCAGCCAGACCCCCAGCTCAAGCAGGATCAGGTAGAGCGTGGCGGGGCTGAGCACCTGCCAGAAGACCCGCTGCGTCATCTGCCGCGTCGAACCATAGGCAATTTGATGGCGACGGGCGACAAAAAGCCGGTAGCCGAACCAGCTTAGCAGCAGCGGAATCAGCATATGCACGCATCGCTCCACCACGACGAACGGGCCAGCAGAGGCATAATGCCAGGTTAAGGCGATGATCACACCCGGCAATGCGGCCCAGCCAAAGAATGTCATCATGGTGGTGAACAGTGCCATCGGCAGGTAATAGAGCATCACCTCCTGACCTGAAATAATGGTGAACGTATTTGCCAGATTAACGAGCGGGTAGAAAACGGGGGTGATGATAAGCGGCAGCGCCCACCATCTGTCTTTGTATCTGTTGTAACTTCTTATCAATGACATAATCACTCAGCAAACCCGCATAACGCGAGAGAGGTGGTTAAGACAGGTTTCCAGTCTCACTACACGAAGCCCAAACAGCGTGGCAGTGCGCAAATGATAAGAAATTTAAGAGGTCAATGCGGAGTGACAATTGTTTTAGATCAAGTAATCCGCCTCGACGCGGTTATATTCGGCTGATTATTACCAATCTCGCGCTTTTTTATTTAAGGTGTAAATAATTAATTTATCTTATATAAAGTGTGGTGATATTTTATTCACACTGTTTTTGCGGCAAGCATGATTGATCTTAATAAGAGAGTGTGACTTAATGTCCCCGTCGCCCGTTGTTCGGGTATTCCTAAGGAACCATTGTGAGTCAGGCAACCAGTATGCGAAAACGACATCGATTTGACAGTCGCATGACCCGTATCGTACTTCTTATCAGCTTCCTCTTCTTCTTCGGCCGTTTTGTCTATTCCTCTGTTGGCGCCTGGTATCATCATCAGGAAAAAAGCCAGTTACAACCTGTTAGCCAGACTATCGACCCCACCGCACAACGTTAACGATTTCCGTTTTTTTTGCCTGCACGCTTTCGCGTGGAGTCACGCACGCTTATTTCCCCTCGTCAGGCGTAATGCGTAAACCGCTCGCCAGCGCGGTAAAGGCGTCGATCATCCTGGGCAACGCCTGCTCTGGCTCGTCGCTGGCCGCGACCCACAGGGCGGCATTCAACGCCGCACCGTTTAACAGGCGTGCGGCGGCGTCGGCATCAACCGGCTTGAGTTCTCCACGTTCAATCATGGCGATCACCGTCTGGCGCGTGGCTTCGAGGCAGCTATTCTGGCTTGGCCACTGAGCCGGATCGCCGAGAAACGCCGGGCCATCAAGCAGGACAATGCGCCGCACCTCTTCATCCAGCGCCATTTTAATGTAGGTAATGCCTTCGGCTAACAGTTGCTGCCATGCGTTGGCGGCCTTCGCGGCCTCGGCCTTCGCCCGCTGCGCCATCTCACCATCGATCTCGGCAACCACGGCAGCCAGCAGCCCTTTTTTATCGCCAAAATTGTGGTACAGCGCGCCGCGCGTCAGGCCGACGCTGGCGGTTAGCTCATCCATCGAAGCGGCGGCAAACCCTTTTTCAGCAAAGGCACGTCGCGCTGCCGCCAGCAATTTCGCGCGGTTCTCTTCCATCGTTTCACTGCGGCGTTTACCGGCCATCATCCTCTCCTTTTCACATACGGTGTGTATCTCATTTGACATACATCGCGTATGTGATATTAATTTCATATACGCGGCGTATATTAAACCTTTTTCCTGCGCCGCGCACTCCTCTCACTTACATTGCCAAAAGGAACCACTATGATCCGTCGCGAAGCTGTTTTCCCTGCCAATCGTCATGCGCTTTATGAGGCGCACGGCTACTCCGCCGCCATCCGCTCCGGCGATCTGCTCTTTGTCTCCGGCCAGGTCGGCAGCCGGGAAGATGGCACACCAGAGCCCGATTTTGCCCGCCAGGTTGAGCTTGCCTTTGCGAACCTCAGCGCAACCCTTGCCGCTGCTGGCTGTAACTTTGATGATCTTATTGATGTCACCACTTTCCATACCGACCCGGAAGCGCAATTCCCGACCATCATGCAGGTGAAAGAAGCGATTTTTCCGCAGCAGCCCTACCCCAACTGGACGGCAGTGGGCGTCAACTGGCTGGCAGGTTTCGACTTCGAAATCAAAGTGATTGCCCGCATTCCCGACGCGCAGCCGTAACGCGCGACGCACGAACCATCACACCGCTGTGGCGCGATGTGCCAGGCTGATCCTGTCCTTACTGCACAACGGAGAAGTGATGATGATGACCTTATGCCGCGCCTGCGGCACCTCGTATGAGACCGCAGGCGAACACCCGCAGCAGTGCAAAATCTGTGTTGATGAGCGGCAATTTGTGCCGCCCGGCGGGCAACAGTGGGTCGATCCTGCCGAGCTGCTGGCTTCCCATGCCAATAAGTGGGCGCAGCACGAGGCGGATCTCTTCAGCCTGCAAACGGTGCCGGATTTTGCCATCGGCCAGCGTGCCTTTCTGGTGAGAACGCCGGAGGGGAATATTTTATGGGACTGCATCGCCACGCTCGACGCGGCGACAAAAACGCTGATTGCCGCGCTGGGCGGGCTGAAAGCGATTGCCATCTCTCACCCGCACTACTACACCACCATGCAGGAGTGGGCCGCCGAGTTTGACGCGCCGATCTATCTTCACGCCAGCGATCGCGAGTGGATCATGCGCGACAGCCCCTGGCTGAATTTATGGGAGGGCGATACGCTTCAGTTGACCCGCGACGTGAGCGTGATGCGCCTCGGCGGCCACTTCGCCGGCGGTGCGGTGCTCTACTGGGCGCGGGATGATGGCATTATGCTGTCGGGAGATATTGTGCAGGTCGCGCCGGGCAATGACGCGGTCTCGTTTATGTGGAGCTACCCGAATATGCTGCCACTCTCAGCCGACACGGTGAGCGACATGCTGCGCCGCCTGAGCGCGATAAACTTCACCCGGCTCTACGGCGCGTTTGAAGGCCGGGAGATTACACACAATGCCGCAGCGATCGTGCGGCGTTCCGCCGAGAAGTATCTGGCCTGTCTGCGCTAACGCGCTCAGCCTGGTCCTTCGCTGGCGGCCGCCAGCAGCGGCACCAGCACATCGCTGATCGGCACCGCAATGCCGTGCGCGTGGCCGAGCCGCTGGATCACGCCGTTGCGGATATTCCACTCCAGCGGGCGGTTCGCCTGGCGGTCAGCCAGAATAGAGGTGCCCAGATCGGCAGGCGCGCGCTGGAAGTTGCCAACAATCTCCTGCGGCACGTCATCTTTCAGCACCGCCCCTTCGGCGCGCGCAACGGCCAGGCACTCACGCAAATAGGCCAGCGCTAAATCGGTAATATCGTCGCGGGAAAACATACCGGCACGGCGATTGGCCAGCACCATCAGCCCGGCCGCCGCATTCTGCAACAGCTTGCGCCAGGCGATAGAGAGAAAATCCGCAGAGAGATCGACCGCGCAGCGCGTGCCGCTTAATGCTTCGACCACCCGCTGTGCCTGCGGCACATCCGGCAGAGTCAGACGCGGTTTCGCCCGCAGCCAGACGGAGGCATCCGGCTCGCGCTGCGCCGGAAACCAGACCACGGAAGGGAGCACCGTCGCGCCATTGACCAGCGGCGCGAGCTGCGCTTTCTGCTCCACGCCGTTTTGCAGCGCGCACACCACCGTCTTTTCATCGCACAGTGCGGCGAGCCAGCCCGCACTTTCGGCAACCTGGGTGGTTTTCACCGCCACAAACAGTAAATCGACCGGCTGCTGGATCGCCGTTGGCTCGGTGAGAACCGGGCCGGGGACGACGATCTCGCCCTCATCGTGGCGCAGCGTTAACTGCGAATGTGCAGTGCGCCCGCATAGCAGCGGCGCGCGGTCAACTTCATGCAGCGCGGCGGCAATGGTGGTGCCAATCGCGCCCGGGCCAATCAGCGCAATCGTAAGATTTTCAGACATCAAACGTTCTCCTGCTGTGATTATCGGTTATCAGTGCCCATCAGGCGAGATTGACGCATAAGCCTGTTTTCGCCTGCATAACACCATAAGCCCGTTGCGGAATGAAAGACAGCCGATTTCATCTCACGCCTCTTTTGCCCGTCGCGTAGCCCACTCGCAAAGCCGCATGATGACAACAAAAAAGACCGGCACAAAAAATAGCGACAGCACGGTGGCGCTGATCATGCCGCCAAACACCCCGGTGCCAATCGCATGCTGCGTACTGGCGCTGGCGCCGCTGGCAATCATCAATGGCACCACGCCGAGCGTAAAGGCGAGCGAAGTCATCAAAATGGGGCGTAGCCGCTGCCGCGATGCCATCAGCGTCGCCTCGAGGGTGCTTTTGCCCTGCAAACGCAGCTGGCGGGCAAACTCAATAATCAGAATGGCGTTTTTCGCCGACAGGCCAATCAGCGTGATAAGCCCGACTTTGAAAAAGACATCATTGCTCATACCGGCGACGATCACCGCGATAAGCGCACCGATAAGCCCCAGCGGCACCACCAGCATCACCGCAAAGGGGATCGACCAGCTCTCATACAGCGCGGCAAGCACCAGAAACACCACCAGCACCGATAGCGCAATCAATCCCGGCAACTGCGCGGCGGAGGCTTTCTCCTGTAGCGAACTGCCCGCCCACTCGCCGCCAAACCCCTCTGGCAGTTCGCGCGCCAGCTGCTCCATCGTCGCCATCCCGGTGCCGCTCGAGTGCCCCGGCGCGGCGCTGCCGGTAATGCGTATTGCCGGGTAGCCCTGATAGCGGTTGAGCTGCTGCGGCGACTGGGTCCACGTCGCGCTAACCACGCTTGAGAGTAAAACCATCTCCCCGCTTCTGTTTTTCAGCGGGATGTTAAGCAGCGTCTCTGGCTGCATCCGGTATGCGGCATCGGCCTGCACAATCACCTGCTGTAAGCGACCATTCTGCGTGTAGTCATTAACGTAATTCGAGCCGGAGGCGACGGAGATCGCCTGGTTAATCTCCTCAAACGAGACGCCCATCGCCTCGGCTTTCTCACGGTCGATAGTCAGCGAGATAGAGGTGCCCTGCGGCAAACCGTCGATATAGACATCAGAGAGCGCACCGCTTTCATACGCTTTCTCCACCAGCGTATCCGCCGCCTGTTTCAGCGCGTTATATCCCTTTCCTGCCCGATCCTGAATATAAAAGGTAAACCCGGATGAGGTGCCCATATCGGAGATGGCAGGCGGCAGCAGGCTCATGGTCGTCGCGCCCGGCACGGACTCCATCTTTTGCTGAATAAGATCGGCTTCACTCTGCGCCGTCGCACCGTGGCGCTCCTGCCACCCTTTCAGGGTGGTAAAGGCCATCGCCGAGTTCTGCCCGGAGCCTGAAAAGCCAAAGCCGAGGATCATCAGGTTGCTGTCGATGGCCGGGCGATCGACCAGCGCCTGCTCAAACTGCTCCACTACTTCCGTGGTGCGCTGCATGGTGGCGTCCGAGGGAAGCTGAATGGAGGACATAAAGTAGCCCTGATCCTCCTCGGGTAAAAAGGAGGATGGCAGCGCCACCAGACCGGCAAACAGCGCGATGCAGAGCGCGGCGTAGATCAGCAGCATGCGGCCGCTGCGCCTCAATACCCATAAAAGCCCCGATTCATAACGCGCTGACAGCCCGTTAAAGGCGCGATTAAAGCGGGCGGAGAATCCGCGTGCAGCGCCCGTGTGCGGCTTCAGCACCGTTGCGCAGAGCGCGGGCGTCAGGGTAAGCGCCAGGAAGGCGGAAAAGAGGATCGACACCGCCATCGCAATGGCGAATTGTCGGTAGATCAGGCCAACAGAGCCGCTGGCGAAGCCCATCGGGATAAACACTGCGGTCAGTACCAGCGTGATACCGATAATCGCCGGGGTGATTTCGTGCATCGCCTGCCGGGTGGCGTCGGCGGGCGTCATCCCCTGCTCCTCCATCAGGCGCTCGACGTTCTCAACCACCACAATCGCGTCATCGACGATAATGCCAATCGCCAGCACCATGCCAAACATAGTGAGGATATTGATGGAGTAACCGCTTAGCAGCATCACGGTAAAGGTACCAAGCAGCGCAATAGGCGCGACAATCGCCGGGATCAGCGTACAGCGCACTTTATGCAGGAAGAGCAGCATCACCAGGAACACCAGCACCATCGCTTCGATAAAGGTCTGCACCACTTTGTAGATGGAGAGTTTAACGAAGGGCGCGGTATCAAAAGGCACCGTGAAGACCACTCCTTCCGGCAGCACACTTTTC
Organism: Kosakonia sp. S57; assembly: GCF_016516575.1. Classification (NCBI taxonomy): domain Bacteria; kingdom Pseudomonadati; phylum Pseudomonadota; class Gammaproteobacteria; order Enterobacterales; family Enterobacteriaceae; genus Kosakonia; species Kosakonia sp. S57. Next base: position 44,318 of record NZ_JACVUL010000012.1, read on the forward strand.
AGCTCTGCCAGACGCTGATGCACCGCCGCTGCGGTATTAATGGCATTCGCCCCGGTGGAGAGCTGGATCGCCGCAGCCGTTGCCGGCACGCCATTCTCGCGAATACCAAAGGCGTAGCTCTGTAAACCGCTCTCAACGCGTGCGATATCCGCCAGCCGCAAACGCGCGCCGGTGGTGTTCGACTTCAGCGTGATATTGCGAAACTCCTCAATGGAGGAGAGCTGGCCTTTGACGGTCAGCGGATAGGTCACGCGCTGCCCCGCCAGCGCAGGCTCATCCCCCACACGTCCCGGTGAGACCAGCACGTTTTGCTGCGCAATCGCCGTGGTGACATCGCTGACCGAGAGCTGATAGCTGTGCATCTTGAGCGGATCGAGCCAGATACGCATCGCCTTCTCGCCGCCAAAGAGCTGCACCTTGCCGACGCCGGGAAGACGGCGCAGCTCATCGGTCACATTGCGGGCAAAGTAGTCGCTGAGATCCGCCTCCTGGTACTTACCGTTCGTCGATTTCAGCCCGACCATCATCAAAAAACCAGTCTCTGCCGCATCGACGCTGATCCCGTTTTGCCGCACCACCTGCGGCAGCCGTGGCTCGACAATTTTGATCTGGTTTTGCAGATCGATCTGCGCAAGCTTTACATCGGTACCCGGTTTGAAGGTGACGGTAATCGACGCCGTGCCGCTGGTATCGCTGGTGGCCTCAAAATAGAGGATGTTATCTACGCCGGAGATCTCGCGCTCAATCAGCGAAATAACCGAAGTGTTCATCATCTCCGGCGTCGCACCGGGAAAGGTGACGGAAATAATCACCCCCGGCGGAGCCACCGCCGGATATTGTGATACGGGCAGCTTTGGAATGGCGAGCAGCCCGCCGAGGATAATAAATAACGCAATAACCCAGGCAAAAACGGGGCGTGCAATAAAAAAGTGCGGCATGGTTTTATTTTGTCATGTTGTCCAGAGGATCAGGCGCGGGCATGATTATGACTCGCCATTTTTTGCGCCTGGTTAATCAATAATCGTAAGGTTTATCTGTTTAGCCTTAATGCATGGTTGATGGAGCCTGTGTGGAGAGCGGGATAAGATCAGAATCGCCGGACGAGTAAAAACAGCGGCGTCACACCAAAAAAGGCGGTCAGAAAGCACTCATAGTAGAAAGTGAGATCGTAAATCGTCGGTACGCGATAGCGTAAAACGTTAAAAATAACGATCAGGCTAATAAAGAGTGAGGCAATAATCAGAAAGATAAGCGTTAATTCCTGTAATACGCCACTTTTCTGCTGCACTACCAATAAAAACGTACAGGCGCAGAGGTTGATATAGAGCAACGGCGAGGCGAGCAGCGTTAGCGCGACTTTCTCACCAATATGGTGTATTAACAGCAGCCATATATAGAGCAGGCCCCAGCAGACCAGCAGAAAAACAGCCAGCGAGGGAAAATTCTCAGCCCTGGGTTTTATATCCAGTTTCATCATTGCTTCATTCCTGATGAATAAACACGGCCCGGCAGCCGTGATATTTACTCTGCACGTAAGGCAGCACACACCGGCTGTTTGCACCGATGGCAAAACAGTGAGCGACTATTGTTATTCCGCTGCGTGTACATTTTTTAACGTGAATGTGGAGTCTGTGTGGAAGCCGTAATGAGGGGTTAAGAAAGAGCGCATTACGGCATGCAACTTTTGCCGTCGGGTCTGGTCTGACTGTGGCAAATTGCTGGCAGGACACCACCGTGTTTCATTCAGAAAGAACTAAATTAATACGCACTGACATCGTCAACGGTAGCGGGAGAGAAGATGGACAATAAGCACCTTATTCTGGTTGCTGAAGATGATGATGAAATCGCCGATATTCTGCAAAGCTATATCCATCGCGCCGGTATGCGTACGCTGCGCGCGGCCGACGGCGAGCAGGCGATTAGCCTTTGTTATCTGCATAAACCCGATTTGGTTTTACTTGATATTCAGCTGCCCATCCATGATGGCTGGAGCGTTCTGAGCGCGGTGCGCAAAGAGAGCACGGTGCCGGTCATCATGGTCACCGCACTGGATCAGGACATCGATAAACTGATGGGGCTGCGGCTTGGCGCGGATGATTACGTGGTGAAGCCCTTCAACCCGTCGGAAGTGGTGGCGCGCATCGAAGCCGTGCTGCGCCGTACCAAAGCGGGCGGCGTGCCGCCTTGCGATAAACCGATTCGCACCCAGCATGTGACGGTCTATCCCGAGGAGTTTTATGTCGAGGTGCATGTTGATGGTCAAACGGTCACCCCGCTGCTGACCACCACCGAATTTAAGCTGCTGGCGCACCTGGCGAAAAACCCGCGCAAAGTCTGCTCCCGCGAAGAGCTGCTCAATGCCTGCCTGCCGGAGGGCGATACGCTGGATCGCACGGTCGACAGCCATATGAGTAAGCTGCGCAAAAAGCTGGAGCAGTGCGGCCTGAAGGGGATGCCGGAGAGCATTCGCGGCATGGGCTACCGTCTGGGGCAGATGAAATGAGCCGCCAGCAGACATTAGATCGGCAGATCCTGTGGTTTATGATCTCCCTGACGCTGATCGTGATTGCCATCGCTATCATTGGCTCTTATCTCTTTTATGCCTTTCTGATCGACTACATCCCTGGCGGTGCGGAGATCGGCAATGAGGAGCAGATGACGATTGTCGACTGGGCGTGGATCCTGATGGTCACCCTAGTGTCGCTCGCCATCTCGCTCTTTTTCGCCGTCAGGCTGTCATCAAAAATCCTGCGCCCGTTAACCTCTGTCGCCACCAGCCTGCGGCGGATTGCCGAGGGCGATCTCGGTGCGCGCGCCGCCTGTTCCAGTTCGCACCTTGGCGAGGTCAATAACCTCGTTAATGACTTCAATACCATGGCGGAAAAACTGCAAACCCTCGAGGCGCAGCGGAAATCGTGGAATGCGGCGATTGCCCACGAGTTGCGCACGCCGGTGACGATCCTGCGCGGCAGGCTGCAAGGGCTGGTCGATGGCGTATTCGACGCCGATCCAGCGCTTTTTGCCAACCTGCTTAAGCAGACCGAAGGGTTAACCAACCTGATTGAGGATATGCGGGTAGTAAGTTCTTCCGGCGCGGCGCAATTTTCATTAACCCTTGAGGAGGTCGATTTACAGTCGACGTTGCAGAGCGCGATTGACGCCTTCTCGCTGGAGTTCGCGCGCCATCACGTCAACGTGATCGCGGAGCTGCGCCCGCAGGCCTGCATATGCGATCCGCTTCGCATTATTCAGTGCCTGACGGTGCTGTTCGATAACGCCATCAAATATGCCACCTCGAAAACCCTGGTGATCAAAAATGGCGTTACCGATAAAGAGGTGTACGTGCTGGTGCAGGATCATGGCCCCGGCATTCCTGAAGGGCTGCATAAATTCCTGTTTCAGCCTTTTCAGCGCGGAGCCGACGCGCGCGAGGCGCACCCGGAGGGCTGCGGGCTGGGCTTATCCGTGGTGAAAGCGATCATGCTTGCCCACGGCGGCGATGTAACCTACACCCTGACGGCCAACCGCCATTCGCTGTTCAGGCTGAGCTGGCCGTTATGCCCAACGCGCTAAGTTAAGTTGAGGTGCCACATCTCACCCAGCCGGGCATCCCACTCGGCCGGGACGATCTTCAGTTTTCCCCGGCGCGGGCTGAGGGTGATTTCACTAAAATAGATCACCTCCTCCGCCGGCATCAGATCGATGCGGCAGTAATCGATCCCTTTGGCTAACCGTTCCGACGCGCCGATCGCTCGCGGCAATAAGTCAGGTTCGGGGATCGCACCAGGCGTATTGGGATACTCCATCTGGTAGGGCTGCAACTGCCATGCGCGGTTATAGACGTTGATATAACCATTCCCCTCTTCATCGGTAAAATCTGCCTCAATCACCTCGGCGACACCGTGGAAACAGTGGAGGCGCAGCATCTCTGGCGTCTGGTTTTGATTGCCGCGGGTAAAGACGTCGATATATTTCTCGCACAGAATAACGGGCGCAATATCTTTGTACTGCCACTCGCGGGTCGAGTAATACATATTCTTTTTCAGGGCCAGCGACAGCTTATTAATGGCTGCACCAACGTTAAGCTTATCCTTATCAAGACAGACCACCGCGCTGCCGCTGTCGTGATTACACTTCAGCACAAAGCGCTCTGGCAGGCTGTTGAAGTCAATATCCTCGACTCGTCGGTAAACGCCTAATAGCGGCACGACGTGTAATTGATCTGTGCGGGCATGAACGTAGTCACGCACCGCCAGCTTATCCGCCAGCAGGGTGTAGAGCGGGTTTCGGTCATACAGCATGCGGTGGCAGATCTTTTCGCTGAGCGTCACCGGGTGGCGCAAATCATGTTCGCGTCCGGAAATTCTTTTTAGCCTGCTGGCATGAAAATGGCTGTCCGCCACGGCGCAGGCAGTCATTTTTTTCGCTAAATAAGAGATGTATCTACGGAAATAGTCGAGTTTGTTCATTGCCCCCTCCTGAGAACAATGAAGATTGTGAACAGCTTTTATTGCGCGATATTGCGCGAATTATGGAGAGAAAATGGAGGTCAATAAACGACCTGTCTTGCCGTTTTAAATAATTCAGCCCTTCTCTTTTTTCCGGTAATAAACTCTCTATCGCTAAACGCACAAAGCGGGCTACCAGAATTGGCGGCGCGGGGTGTTTGAAGGGAGAGGGAAAGTTCTTTACTCTCGAAGAGCAGACACATATCCATCCCATTGATGATAAAAATCATCTCCAGATAACTAAAAAATGATAAGGGAAAACCATGACCATTGAGATCGCCACCCAGGTGACGGAGCAGGACAAAGAGGAGCTGCTGAGCGGCTTACGGCGCTATAACCAGCAGTTTATTGATGCTTCAGGTTGGGGTCAGGTCGGTGTCTACAGCCGAAACGACGCGGGGGTAATGACCGGCGGATTAATCGGTACGCAAAAAGGGTTATGGCTGTGCATCGATTTTTTATGGGTCAGCGAAGAAGCGCGAGGTGCCAGGCTTGGCAGCACGCTTATCCGCACGGCAGAAGAGCAAGCTCAGCGTATGGGCTGCCAACACGCGCAGGTGGATACCGTCAGTTTTCAGGCGCTGCCCTTTTACCTTAAACAGGGTTACGAACTGAAATTCAGCCTGCCGGACTATCCCGAAGAGGGGATGCAGCGCCACTACCTGATCAAGTTAAACCTGAATGATCCGCGCTGAGGCCAAAATGGATATTGCCTTGCAGGAACTGGATGAGTCGCATATCGCGCCCTGCGCGCAACTTTACTGTCGCACCTACCAGCAAGCGCCGTGGAATGAGAGCTGGCCGTCACCGCAGCCGATTGTCGAGTTTATTCAGGCGCATTTGGGCAATAACTATTTCCGCGGCTATATCGCCAAATACGGCGATGAGGTAATCGCGGTGAGCATCGGCTTTAAAAAACCGTGGCCCGGCGGCATGGAGTATTACATTGATGAGTTCTTTATCGATCCGGAGTATCAAAGAAAGGGAATCGGAACCCAGCTGATGAGTTTTATCGAGGCGCGCTGCCTTGATGAAGGGCTGAATGCGATAATCCTCAACACGCAAAAAGGGTATGCTTCAGATGATTTCTACACGCGTAATGGCTTTAAAGAGCATCAGGGCTTAATTGTTCTCTCTAAATCGTTAGCCAATCACCAGGAGGCTGCCTTGCCCCTTTATACCTCACGCTTACTCCTGCGCCCCGTTGCGCAGGACGATCTCGGCGATCTGTTCGCGATTTATGGCGATCCGGCGACCAACACCTTCAACCCGGCGGGGCCCTATCCCGATATTGCATACACGAAAACGGTGCTGGATCGCTGGCTGGCGCACTGGGAAGAGCACGGGTTTGGCAGTTGGGCGATTGCGCTGCGCGATGCGCCTGAAAAGATCATCGGTTTTGGTGGCCTGAGCCTGCGCAGCTTTGCCGATATCCCGATGAATAATTTGGGTTACCGCTTTGCCACCAGCGCCTGGGGCAAGGGGCTGGCGAGTGAGTTATCGCAGCTCGCGGTGAAATATGGCTTTGAGACGCTGAACATGGGGGAGATTTGTGGCGTGGTGCGTGCTAACCATCTGGCGTCGCGAAAGGTACTGGAAAAAGCGGGACTGAAGTTTGTCCGCGAAATTGCGGATATTGAGAATGCGCCGCCGAGCCTGCTCTACGCCCTGAGCAGGGATGAGTGGCAGAAAGGCGCCTCCCATCCCTTAGCCTGAAACGCGAGGTGGATCTGCCACCTCGCCCCTCATCAGAAGCCCGGCGTGCGGGTCTGTTTGCTGTCCATAAATTTGATACGCGCCTCTCTCCAGACAGGATCGTCCAGTTCAAGAGAGGTGTTAGAGAGTTTCAGCACGGCTTGTTGCGTAGTGGAAGAGCACGCCATCCCGGCCTGTTTGCCAGGCTCTTTGCACCATACCATCGGCGTCGAATAAGGAGCATTTGATGCCGGGCCATACTTCTCGACCGCCGCTTTTTCCATCGCCTCTTTGTTGGCAGTCGACCACGGCAGCTCGTAAGTGATCATTGACGCCGCCAGCGGATGTTTCGCATCCACCGGAACGCGGCCTTCGAAATAGACCTGCAGTTTCACACCCTCTTTTTCATACCCGACAAATTTCGGCTGCTTATTACCGGTGACCGGGTTGTCTTGCGGGTATTTATCCACCTCCAGCGCAGAGGCGGGCACGTTAAAGTGGGTGGTAATAGCCTTGACGACCTCATCGTAATCCATGCCGGTTTTCACCCCGGCAACGTCAAATTTTGTCACATCAACGGCACGCAGCTCTTCCGCCTGAACCACAGAGGCACCCATCAACGATACGAAAACAATCGCGCTTAAACGCTTAAACATCCTGAACTCCTGTTCCTGAAAAAGTAAGCCATTGAGCGCTTTACATTACGTCCAATGTCGATGGGCATTAAGATAGCAGCGCGTGATGAGATGGCAACCGCATCGCCCTACCAGGGTTGATAGGTTTTTCTGCAATAGTGCGTTTATGCGCCTCGTCACAGATTAGAGAGGTCATTTTTTGCCCTGGCAAACAGAGCAACTGAAGCCTGGAATCATGTTAATAGCATGTTGCAATTGATTTAGGGTAAATGTTAACGGCGATTAATGCGCGTCACGCATCAGACGATGAGTTTAATGCGCTTATTCAGCTACTTTTCCTGATCCACTCTTCAGAGAGGCGCGTTACAAGCGTCCCTGTATAACTGGAGATGACATGCAAACATTGACCCCTATGGCACGAACCAGCGCGATACTGCGCGTTACCTCAGGCAACTTTCTCGAGCAGTTTGACTTCTTTCTCTTCGGCTTTTATGCCACCTATATTGCGCATAACTTCTTCCCGGCCAGCAGCGAGTTCGCCTCGCTGATGATGACCTTCGCGGTCTTTGGCGCGGGCTTTTTAATGCGCCCTATTGGTGCCATTGTGCTTGGGGCCTACATCGATAAAGTGGGCCGCCGTAAAGGGCTTATCGTCACGCTGTCGATCATGGCGGCAGGCACCTTTCTGATCGTGCTGATCCCCTCTTACCAGACCATCGGTATCTGGGCGCCGCTGCTGGTGCTGAGCGGGCGCTTACTGCAAGGTTTCTCCGCCGGGGCCGAGCTGGGCGGGGTCTCCGTTTACCTGGCTGAGATCGCCACGCCGGGCCGCAAAGGGTTTTACACCAGCTGGCAGTCCGGTAGCCAGCAGGTCGCCATTATGGTCGCCGCCGCGATGGGCTTCGCCCTTAACGCAGTGCTGGAAGAGTCGGCAATCCGTGAATGGGGCTGGCGGTTGCCGTTCCTGTTTGGCTGCCTGATTGTGCCGTTCATCTTTATCCTGCGCCGCAAGCTGGAAGAGACCCAGGAGTTTAACGCTCGCCATAAAAAGCTGGCGATGCGCGAGGTCTTTACCACCCTGCTGGCGAACTGGCCGGTGGTGATCGCCGGTATGTTAATGGTGGCGATGACTACAACCGCCTTTTACCTCATCACCGTTTACGCGCCGACCTTCGGCAAAAAAGTGCTGATGCTCAGCGCTTCAGATAGCCTGCTGGTGACGCTGCTGGTTGCGATCTCTAACTTTATCTGGCTGCCGATTGGCGGGGCGTTATCCGATCGCTTTGGCCGCAAAGCGGTGCTGGTGACCATGACACTGCTGGCGCTGTTCACCTCCTACCCGGCCCTCAGCCTGCTGGCGCAGAACCCCACTTTTACCATGATGCTGACGGTGCTGCTGTGGCTGTCGTTTATCTATGGCCTCTATAACGGCGCGATGATCCCGGCACTCACAGAGATTATGCCCACCGAAGTGCGTGTCGCCGGTTTCTCGCTGGCCTACAGCCTGGCAACCGCGGTATTTGGCGGCTTTACGCCGGTGATCTCCACCGCGCTGATTGAGTACTCTGGCGATAAAGCCTCCCCCGGCTACTGGATGAGTTTTGCAGCCATCTGTGCCCTGCTCGCCACGCTCTATATGTACCGCCGCAGCAGTTTAACCCTGCAAACCGCACGTTAAGGAGTGACGATAATGAAGACTATGTTGCGTTCCCTGTTCGCCACGCTGCTGCTCTGCACGCTGAGCCTGGGCGCCACGGCGAAAGAGATCACGGTAATGATTTCCGGCGGCTTTAAACCGGCGTTGCAGAAGCTGATCCCACAATTTGAAGCGAAAACCGGCGATACCATTGTGGTGGTCGCCGGGCCGTCGATGGGCAAAACGCCGCAGGCGATCCCCGCGCGGCTGGCGCGTGGCGAAGCGGCGGATGTGGTGATTATGGTCGGCGACGCGCTGACAACACTCTCAAAAGAGGGATGGATTGCGCCCGGCTCCCGCGTCGAGCTGGCGGACTCACCGATTGGGATGGTGGTGAAAGAGGGTGACGCGGTTCCCGCGATCAAAACGAACGAGGAGCTGCGCGCGACGTTGCTGAAAGCCAAATCGATTGCCTATTCGGACAGCGCCAGCGGCGTCTACGTCAGCAGCCAGTTATTCAAAAAACTCGGTATCGACGAGGCGGTGGCGCAGAAGGCGCACAAAGTGGAGCGCATTCCGGTCGCTGGCGAGGTGGCAAAAGGCCATTACGCCGTCGGCTTCCAGCAGGTGAGCGAACTGCTGCCAGAGCATGGCGTGACATTTGTGGGCGAACTGCCGGCCGATCTTCAGTACATCACCCGTTTTGCCGGGGCGGTGACGGCGAAAGCGCAACATGCGCAGGAGGGCAAAGCGCTGCTGGCGTTCCTCTCCGCCCCCGAGGCGCAATCGACCATCCACCTTACCGGGATGCACTCCGTTGCGGCGGCACCGCGTGATACTGCTCGGTGATCAGCTTCTCCAGTTCGGCGGCGATATAGGACTGCACGCGCCCGCTGCGGCGGATCAGCCCCAGCGTGCGTTTGACTACCGGGTCGGTCAGCGGCAGATGCGTCAGCACCGAATGGGCTGACGCGGGCATCGACATCGCCGGTATCGCCGCAATGCCCACCCCCGCTTCCACCATGCCAATCATGGTGGTGACATGGCGGGTTTCACAGATGCTCGGGCGCTCAGGCGTGATGTGCCCCAGCATCTGGTCAATCAAATTGCGGTTGCCAGAGGTTTTATCCAGCCCGATATAGTCATACTGATAAAACTCGCGCCAGGTGAGGCTCTTCTTGCTGGCAATCGGGTGATCGTGGCGGCAGGCCGCGACATAGGTGTCCACCACCAGCGGGCGAAACTCGATATCTGCCAGCAGGCTACCGGCAAAGCAGATGCCGAAGTCGGCCTGGCCGCTGGCAACGGTGTCGATCACGTTGCCCGCGCTGCTATCAATCAACTTCACGCGCACCCGGGGAAAGCGCGCTTTGAAAGTGCGGATCACATCAGGCATGAAGTAGCACGCGGCAGAAGGCACGGCGGCGACCGTCACCACACCGACGCGATCCTGGCTCACTTTATCGATATCCGCTAACACTGCTTCCACATTCATCAACAGCTGTTCAGAACGCTCGGCGAAGGTCTGCCCGTAGAGGGTCAGCGCAACCCGGCGCGTGGTTCTGTCGAACAGCTTAATGCCCAGCGCGTTCTCAAGCTTCTCTATGCGGCGGCTCAATGCTGACTGCGACAGGCAGATTGACTCGGCGGCAAGGCGAAAATTGCCATATTCCACCAGGGCGCGGAAAGCATAGAGATCGTTGAGATCGAAATTCACGGGCATGATGAGAGGCGATCCTTCTCGGGCGGTTAACAGAGGGATAAGAGCATAACCGCCCGACAGACAAGATCAAATATTTAACAACGTTACAACACCGGGCTGCGCGTTATCAACAACACCATTAGCGCAATCAGCGCCGGAAGCGCCTGAACATAGAGGATTTTCCGGCTGGCGGTGATCGCGCCAAAAATCCCCGCTATCAGCACGCAGACGAGGAAGAAAACCTTAACCTGAAAGCCGCTATCGCCAAGCCATAACCCCCACAGCAAACCGGCGGCTAAAAAGCCGTTATAGAGCCCCTGGTTGGCGGCCATCACACGGCTGTCGCGGGCAAAGTCGGGGCTGAGGTTAAACGCCTTGCGACCTGTCTCTGTATTCCAGAGAAACATTTCGAGCACAAGAATGTAGAGGTGAATAACGGCGACAAGCGCAATCAGGATATTTGCTGGCATAGCAAGCCTCAAAAATTAATGTGCGGGTTAAGAAACAGCTTAACCCATTTTTTGTTAATTTTGCGGCTGGCACAAGAGAGGCAGGTATTAATAAAGCGAAGCGCGGACGTGCAGCCAGATTATTGCCACTGCACGTTGCGCCCGGTAAGACTATAACTCGTTTTCGGCAGCCGCAGGCGCGGTCAGCGTTGCCCTTACCTGCGGCAGGCCGTGTGGATAGTTTTGCTGAATGAACTCAATCATTTTTTCACGCACGTAACAGCGTAAATCAAAGGCCGTTGGCGAGTTCTGTGCCGTCATCAACATCCTGATGGTCATGGTTTTTTCCGTGGTATCGGTCACCTGCAGCACCTGCGTTTCCTGATCCCAGAGCTTGGTTTCACTGAGCACTTTTTCAAAATGCTGGCGCAGCGGCTCTAAAGGCATCGAGTAATCAACGTAGAGAAAAACCGAGCCTAAAATTTGCGCATTATTACGCGTCCAGTTCTGGAACGGATTTTCGGTGAAGTAGGTGATCGGCAGCACCAGCCGACGCAGATCCCACAGACGCACCACCACATAGGTCAGGTTGATCTCCTCAATCCAGCCCCACTCTTTTTCCACCACCACCGCATCATCAATTTTAATAGGCTGCGTAAAGGCAATCTGAATACCGGCAAAGAGATTGACCAGCGATTTTTGCAAAGCAAAACCGATGATAATACCGGCAACCCCGGCACCGGCAAGAATCGTGGTACCGAATTTTCGCACGCCCGGAAAGCTGAGCAAAATCAGTGAAAGGCAGAGCGTCACGAGGATAACGATAGCGACTTTCTTCACGTACATTATCTGCGTGCGAATTTTGCGCGCACGAAGATTGTTCGAAATATTAATGTCATAGCGGATGAAAAGCATATCCTGAGCAACGTTAATTAAGCGGATCAGGACCGAGCAGAATGACAAAATAATAAATATATTAATTGTTGTGGTAATAAACCCCATCGATTCTGGCTGGATGTGGACATAATTCACACCGACGCGGATTAACAGCAGCGGAATGAAAAGAAACATCGAACCGCGCAGGTGTTTCTCAAGTGATTTAAAAAGCTTTCTGTCGCGACTCTGCCAGTAACGGATAAATTGCAGCAGGATAAATCTCGCGAGAAAACCGATCGCGAGTGAGAGCGTGACGAGCAATACCGCAGGCACCCATGCCGGAGCGCCAGATAACTCACCAAATAAAAAAGGCATGCTTTCCCCTTATTTTCTGCCAACAACCCTGCGTTGCCAGTACGGTTAAACGGATCGGTAACCCTTCCCTTGCAGATAACCCGCAGATTGCCTGATTCCCGCGCCTTATTATATGAAAAATATGAAAACAGCCTTATCCGTTGATAACAATATCAGGCAATTCTGATAACGATTTTCAGGGATGAAGCGCCCTCAAGTTAGCCCGATATATTAAGAACTCTAACGTATTAAGCTTGTAAAAAATGCGTATCCACTATACTGACCACTGCAGTTGTCATTTACCTACGAGGCTGCTGACGATTACAGAATTCATAAAACCTGTACCCATGACCATCAGGAGAACAACATGCAAAAGAGTAAAACTTTAAAAGGACTGCTGGCCGTATCGGCCGCCGTCGCGATGTTCACCACGGTTGGCGTGCAAGCCCAGACTCCGGCGAGCGCCGCGCAGAGTAGCGCGACCGCAACCAGCACCAAACTCAGCTCCGGCGATGAAAAAGCGTTAAAAGATATGGCGCAGGCCAATATCAATGAGGTCGCCGCCGCGAAAATCGCGCTGGAAAAAGCCAAAAGCAGCGAAGTGAAAGCCTATGCGCAGAAGATGGTCGATGACCATGGCGCAGCGTTGACCAAAGTTCAGGACGTCGCTAAGCAAAAAGGCGTTGAACTGCCGACCGAGCCGGATGCTAAGCACAAAACGATGGCTGCCAAGCTCGAAAAGGAGAGCGGCGACAAGTTTGACAAGCTCTATATGGAAAATGCCGGCACCAAAGATCACAAAATGGTGCTCGATAAACTGCAGAGCGACGCTAAAGAGATCAAAGATCCAGACGTTAAAACGCTGGCCGATGCCCATACCCCGGTGGTTGAGCAGCACCTGAAGTCTGCCGAGCAGATGTCTGCAAGTAAGTAACAAAGCGTAAAAAAGTACACGAGCCTGCAAGCAGAATGACGCAGACTTAACGTGTTACAGACCGGGGCCGCGCCGCTGCCAGACGCCGTGGCGCGGCCCTTCAGGTCATCTATCCCGCTTCGCTCACGGTTAACCATTGATTAAATAATATCCTGCAACTATCGCACTGATACATAATGCTGCTGGTGAGTTTGCCGATAACCAGATCAATTCTTACTCGATCCGGTAAATCTGATGCGTATGCCTTTCCTTAAACACCTTTTTTCCCTGAGCCGCCTGCGTTCATCCGCGTCTTATAACGCACTTTGCCAGAATAAACCTGTCATTGAATTCAGTCCGGAAGGGATCATCCATAGCGCCAGCCCGCAGTTTCTCTCCGCGATGGGGTATCGCGCGGATGAGATCATCGGCCAGCACCACCGCATTTTCTGCCCGCCGTCGCTGGTGAACTCAGCGGAGTACGCGCAGTTCTGGCAACGCCTTTCGCGCGGCGAAAGCTTTAGCGGCAAATATCTGCGCCTCGCTAAGGGCAATCGCCCTGTCTGGCTTGAGGCCAGCTATATCCCCGTCACCAACCGTCACGGCGCGGTGACCCGAGTGATAAAAATTGCGGCCGATATTTCTGAGCGCATCCATGTTGCGCTTGAGAAGGAGGCGATCGTTAACGCCATCGGTCGCTCAATGGCCATCATCGCCTTCAGCCCGGAAGGGATCGTGCTGGAAGCGAATGACAACTTCCTGAGCACCACCGGTTATAAACGAGAAGAGGTTATCGGTAAGCACCATCGTCTCTTCTGCTCGGAGACGCTGCATAAAAGCGACGAATACCGCCAGTTCTGGGAGAGGCTGAATCAGGGCGAGTTCTTTTCCGGTCAGTTTCCACGCCTGAACCGCCGGGGCGAGCCTTTATGGCTGCGGGCAACCTATAACCCTGTGTTTAACAGCGACGGGCAGCTCTATAAGATTGTGAAATTCGCCACCGATGTCACGGCAGATGTGCTGCGCAACCAGCGGGAGCAGGAGGCGGCTGTCCACGCATGGGATATGGCGGTGCAAACTCGTGGCAGCGCGCAGAATGGCGCGACGGTTATCGAAAACAGCATCCGCATGATTGACACCATTGCCCAGAGAATGAGCACGGTCTCCAGCGATGTCTCGCGGCTCAACGATCAATCTGACAGCATCGACGGGATGGTTGAGACCATTCGCAGCTTTGCCATGCAGACAAGATTGATTGCACTGAACGCCGCGATTGAAGCTGCGCGAGCGGGCGCGTCCGGGCGAAGTTTTGCCGTGGTTGCCGCAGAAGTGCGGACGCTTGCAGCGAGCGTCAGTAGCGCGACGGAAGAGATTGAGCGGGTTGTGGCCAGCAATAATCAGCTGGCTAAAGAGGTGCTGAGCGGCATTGAGAACAACCTGATGAGCACCCGCGAAGGTGTGACGCTGATGCGTGAAGCGGGCGAGGTAATTGCCAGCATCCAGAAAAATGCAGCCGGGGTTGAGGCCGCGGTGAAAGATGTCGCCCTTTCCGTCAAAGCTGACTGACTTCAACAAACAGAAATGCGCCACGCCGTAACCTAAATTTCCCGTCCAGACCAGGAGAGGGCAGAGCACCCAGCGCGCTGCCCTCTCCCCTCTTTCCCGGCTTTTAACCACCGTACGCACCTATTAGTATGCAAGGAACAATCAATTAAAGCCGGCGGTTAATAGCGATTATGCCTATTAAACAAGCCGTTACGCCTGAGCTTAGCCGCCCCGCTTCACGTCGACTGTTTCATCACGAAATTATTTACCTCTCTCCCCCTATCTTTCCGTAAAAATCCTGCCACAATTCACTCAATAAAATCGCGCGTAATTAGTTAATGCGCTACTTATATAACGTAACGACAACACACTTTGCCACCGCTACCAAACAGGACGCGACTATGAACACATTGAAAAACTACACTATCCGCCGCGTCGTGTTATGGATCCTCCTGACAGCGCTGGCGCTGATTACCGCCACCGGCGGTTATGCGGCCTTTGCCGTACGCGATATGAACAAGCAGGCGGATCAGAGCACAGCCCTGACTCAGCAGGCGATCTTCCTCTCCCACGCCACGCAGGTGTTGCAACAGGGAAGCGCAGCCGAAAAAGCGGCCTTGATTAATGAAATCCCGCCGGGCGCGGAGTGGGCCACAGAGGCGTTATCCGGCTCCGCCAGCGCGTGGAGAATGCAGGCCAGCGAGCATCTGGCGGCGTTAACCCGTAAGTCTCATGACAATAGCGCGCAGATTGCCGCCGATCGCACTCAACTTGATATCGTACTGATTGTTGCCCTGCTGGCGGCCGCCGGGCTGGTGCTGTTTTGCGACTGCTACCTGGTTATCCATCTGGTGAGGCCGGTTGGCGATATCCGCGCCCATTTCCGCCTGATTGCGCAGGGTGATTTAACCTACCAGGCGCAGGATATTGGCCGTAACTGTGTAGGCCAGATGATCCCGCTGGTGCGTGAGATGCAGAACAGCCTGCTGACCACCGTAAGCGCGATCAGCGAGAACAGCGATGCGCTTCACCGTGAAGCACGTGAGATTGCCGCCGGTAACAGCGATCTGGCAAACCGTACAACCCAGCAGGCGGCAGCCCTTGAACAGGCGGCATCCAGCATGGAAGAGTTGACCTCAACGGTCAGCCACAACGCCGACAATGCGCGTCAGGTTCGCGATCTGTCGGTAATGACCGCCCACACCACCGAGAAAGCCAGCAACCTGGTGGAAACCCTCGCCAGCACCATGAACCGCATTGCCGATGGTTCCGAACAGATCCGCCAGTTCACCTCCACCATCAACAGTATTGCTTTCCAGACCAATATCCTCGCGCTAAATGCCGCTGTGGAAGCAGCGCGTGCTGGCGAGCAGGGCCGCGGTTTCGCCGTGGTGGCGACAGAAGTACGCTCCCTCGCCCAACGCAGTGCGGCGGCGGCGCGTGAAATTGAGTCGCTGATCAAATCCGCTATTACCTCGGTTCATGAGGGCAAAGATGTGGCGGAAGATGCCGGTGAGGCGATGAGCGAAGTGAAAGGTAATGTCGCCAGCGTCAATGCGCTGATCGGTGAAATCGCGCTCGCCTCCGATGAGCAGAGTAAAGGCATCTCTCTGGTGACTCACGCAGTTGCCGAGCTGGATCGCGTGACTCAGCAGAACGCGGCGCTGGTACATCAGATTACGGCGTCAGCCAGCAACCTTAATGGCAGAACAGAAACCCTGCGCGGCGTGGTGCAGCACTTTACGCTGCCGCACGCCGTGAGCTGAGCTTCCTGAAGCAACGTGTTATACGGGACGAGGCTACGCACCGGAGAAGTCGCCGGACGTAGTAATAAAAAAGCATACGTCTTTTATCCTCTTCGTCTTATTTATAACGGGCAGTGCCGGTGTCGCGGCTGCCCGTTTTTTTTATCTCTTTTTGGCGCCCTGAAATATTCTTCTTATTTATTAATGGTGTTGTTATGAAATCTAACCATCCCCTTCCACTTTATGCTCTCCCTCCCCGGCTGGCGGGCGCTGATGGCGTAAATCAAATTGTGAAATAAATGTGAGACCGCACCTTTTACAGGCATCAGTTGCGCTCCGTTACTGCTACTATCAATACAAATCATATTTGCATTGGGCTGACGTTGCCTGCCGGTATGCTTCCATCCCGCTGTAACAACTAAAAAGCGTTTTCAGCACCCTTTATCTCTTATTTTTACCCACCGTCCACAGCCGGTTGGGAGGCAACAATGTTACTCAATATCGGCGACGACAAAGAACGCCATTTTCTGGCGTTACAGGCCCTGCTGAACCCGGATGACAGTCGCGATGATGTGCTGCGTAAAATTACCCAGCTCGCCGCCAGAATGTTAAAAATACCCGGCAGCTTTATTTCCGTACTCGATGATGAGAATCAGTATGTACGGGCCGCGATTAACTTCCAGCTGGAGACCTCGTCGCGGGTTAACTCCTTTTGCCGCTATGCCGTCGACAGCGGTAATCCGTTTATTGTGCCGGACACTTTGCAGGACGCCCGTTTTGTCACGCATCCGCTGACCGTTGCCAGCCCTTTTATTCGCTTCTATGCGGGCGTGCCGCTGACCACCCGCGATGGCATTACGCTCGGTACGCTCTGCGTGGTGGATACCAACCCCCATACCGTAACCAAAGAGCAGATTGATACGCTGCGGCTGCTGGGTGAGCTAGCGATGTCGTTTCTGGAAGCCTGGCACTACGCTGGCCTGACGGATGTTATTACCGGTCTGCCGAACAAGCTGCATCTGCTGCGCGATATCCAGTTGCTGAACGCGGCGAATGATACCGCCGAGCGTAACCTGATCCTGATTGACTGTATCGACATGCCCCGTGCTTTCGAGCTGGCGCGCACCCGCGGAATGGCCCCGGTTGAAAACCTGCTGCGCGATATGGCGATTATGCTGCCTCTGCGCCTGCGCCCGCTGAAGTGCGGCAAACTCTATATGGTGGCGACGGGCCGCTTTGCCCTGCTGACGCGTGCGTCGGATAACATTACGGCCTGCGCCATCGCCAGCCGGTTGCAGGGCGTCAGCGCCGAGCTGGAGCCGGGCATTACCGTCGAGTTCCGCGTTCACACCGCAGGCAAAAACTTTATCCCCGGCGATGTATCCGCCAGAGAGGTGCTCAATAAAGCCGTGCATGCCCTGCATGAGCGCATCCGCCAGAACACCTTCCAGTTGCCGGAAACCATTATTGATGAGGATGCAGCGGCCATGCCGGTGCTGATGAAGGAGCTGTCGCAGGCCATTGATGGCAAATTGTCGGGACTCTACCTCGTCTACCAGCCGAAAATGTGTCTGCAAACCGATGCACCGGTTGGCATTGAAGCGCTGATCCGCTGGCGGCATCCGCAAAAAGGCGAACTCTCGCCGGGGATGTTTATTCCCTTTGCTGAGCAGGCCGGTCTGCTACAGGATCTGACAGGCTGGGTTATCGCCAATGTGATTACCCAACTTGCAGCCTGGCATGCGCTCGGGCTTGCGCTGCCGGTCTCCGTTAACGTGAGTATTCAGGATATCTCCGCGCCAGGCTTTGCCGACAGCCTCGAAGCACGCATGATCCGCGCCCGCCTGCCCACCAGCCTGCTCGGCATTGAGTGTCTGGAAACCGAGCGCATTATTGAGAGCGCGGCGGCACTGAAAGGGCTGGAGATGCTGAAACTGCGCGGCTTCCCCATTTCGCTCGATGATTTCGGCACTGGCTATAGCAACATCAGCTATCTGCGCCGTATGCCGATCGACATCATCAAACTGGATCAGAGCCTGATCTCCAAACTGTCGGAAGATACCGCCTCGCGCATTATCGCCCGCAGTATTATCGGCATGCTGAAAGAGCTCGATTACGTTGTGCTGGCGGAAGGGGTGGAGAATGCCCAGACCGGCGAAACGTTGCAGAAGTATGGCTGCGACCAGGCGCAGGGGTATCTCTATGCCCGCCCGCTTCCAGCCCAGGAGATGAGTAGTTGGCTGGAGTGGAAGATCCGTACCTAATATAGCAACGCGTTGACAGGTTACCGTCAGGCGAGGGAGCGCCTCAGAAGCGATAATTATCAAAGCGTTAGTGAAAAATCCTCACGCATATATACATTTAATGTATACAAGATCGCGTATTCACAAATAGTGTGATTGAATTCATCCCATCCCGGAGTAATATTCGTCTGAATAATGACTTCAGATGGGTAGGCCATGAAAAACGTCATACTGAGTATGCTAATTAAAATGTCCAGGATGGATGCGCAGATGAAAGAGCTGACCGCCCAGATTGAGGCGCAGTCGCTTATCGTTGCCGCCCTGACGCTGACCGTCGGCAAAGGTGGTGGGCTGGATGAAATGGTGGCGAGCATTAATAAGTCGATCAACTCTGTGCTGGAGACGCCCGACGCCGCGCTGCAATCCGACGCCGAGCTGCTGCTGGTGAAATTTCATGAGCAGGTCGAATTAACGCGCGCCGTCAGCAAAGAGTCGGACGAGACGCCCGCGGTGGTCACAGGTGATGACCTGACAACCGATCGGCCAGAGCAGAGCTAATCTGCCGTTTTTTATTCAGCGTTAACCCACGCCTGATTCTGTATCACCACCCGGTAGCCATCGGCATCGGCAAAGGTGCGCCCGTTACGATCCCAGTAGGGGTTAAACGACGCCACCGGAATAAAACCGGCATCCAGCATCGTTGCGCAGGCCGCCTCCCACTCCGCTTTGTCGGGGTAGTAGAGCACCAGCAAATCCTCGTCCGTCTGTGAAGGCTGCACCGGATGATGGTGGCAGAGGGTTAATTCCATATGCCAGCCCAATCCTTCCCGGCCTAGCATCACGCCGCTGAAACCTTCATGATCGCTGAAGTCCGCAATACGCTTCAGCCCTAATCCTTTGCTGTACTGCTGATAAGCCTGCTCAAGGTTGGTCACCGGCCTGGCAATTCGCATATGAGAAAACATTCCGCGCTCCTGTCATCGGATTGATTAATTGCCTTTAGCCTACACAGAATTCGCGGGTGGATTTGTCGGTAAGAGCCTGCCGATGGCAGCCAAATAAAAAAGCCCGCCATATGGCGAGCTTCGGCATCCGTTCAACTCAAATTACTCTTCTGCCAGCATTTTCTCTAACCGCGCACGCACGTTATCATCCGGCTCCGCGTGGAAGGCGGTTTCCAGCATGCCGTGCAGCTCGGCCGGGAGCTGCTCTTCCGGCCAGCCCTCCAGCGCGTTGAGCGCCATCAGGCGGTTACGCACCACCGGGCTGCGCAGGCCGGTTTTAATCAGCGACCAGCCCATACCGGGAAAACGGTTGAGATCCTGGAGGATAAAATCGAGCGCGCCGTGCTGGCGATACTCGGCGCCAAGACCCATCAGCGTATCCGGTCCGCTGGCAATCGCCGCAAGATCGAGCTGCTGCTCAGCGAGTTGCAGAATGCGCTCCATGCGCTGCGGGCTTTCGGTCTGCATCAGTTCGTACCAGTTCGCTTCATTGGGCACCGTTTGTTGACGGGCAAAAACCTGCTCCCAGGTATCGATGCCTAATAGCTTCGCTGCGCGCAGGGGGAGGTAAAAATCGCCGTTATCGCAGGCGGTTAAATCCTGCTGCACGCGCATCAGCCACTTCTCCTGTGCGACGATCGCCTCTACATCCTCTGCAATCTGCTGACGGATCTCATCGCTCCAGCCTTCCACCTGCAGCGTCTCCCAGTTGTTATCTTCATCACCGGCAAACGCGCCAATGGCGCTGGTGTTGAGCAAGTTGCGCAGATCGTCGTTTTGACTGCGGCGCAGCAGCGTGAGGTAACGATGGCAGGCCTGCGCGCCTTCCGGGTAGTCATGAATATCGCGCGCCGGGCCGCCGGCAATCAGCGCCGCAAGAATATCGCCCGCGCCGGTCAGCACGCCATCATCCACCGCGTCGACCGAAAGCGCCGCCAGCAAGCGCCCTTTGGTGGCGCAGTCCCAGGCGGTGTACTCATCCATCACCGAATTGGAGTAGCCCTCGCGCAGCAGCCACTCTCGTGTGGCGGGCGAGACCTCATCCGGCAGGCGCTCAATAAGCTGAATACGCCCCCAGCCAGTTACGCGTTTCGCCAGCGCCGTCAGCGTTGCATCAAATGCCTCTTCCGGCAGCATGTTGCGCAGGGCGACGGCGGTAAAAAGCGTAAACTCCTCATGCAGCCCAAGCGTGGTCACCAGCGCCCGATTTTCGTCGGAGGGGAAAAAGGCCAGCAGTGCAATGGCGCATTTGACCGCGTTGCGATCCGGGCTGTTGGTCGCCAGCCATACCATCAGGTCGTGAACCTGCTGCGGCGAGAGCGAAGGCACTTCCGGCAGTTTGTCGGTCAAAATATCGATGTAATCGAGCGGCGGGCGCGCTTTCAGCAGCGCATAGAAGGTGTTCATATTGGCCGGGGAGGGTTTGCGCAGCACGGCGCTTAACGCGCTGATAATCTCATCTGCCGCCTCTTCTGCGTCTGCGCCGCCGCCGTGGTGACCGAACGCACCGTCCATGCCGCCCGCGACCCAGCGCAGCTCGCCTTCAAGGGTATCTTCATCCGGCAGGGTCTGCGCCTGCTCCGGCAACGGCGCGCTGCCGTCTGCATAAGGGGAGATAAAGTGGTAGATGCTCTGCCTGTCCCCCGGCCAGGGAAGCGGGAAAGGTGCGTCCTGCTCTGCAGCCCCTTGTTTACCGAGGATTTTTGCTAACCATCGCTGCATACTCATATTCCTTGTATTGAATTCCTGATGTTTGCCGGATGCGCAAAACGCCGACCTTTACGCCTGTTTATAGCTGATTATGCCTCTGCCGCACAGAGTCGCCCCCCTGATCAAGTAGGTGATCGTACCTTTCAGAGCAGTAACAATCCCTGTACAACGAGATAAATCTAAGGGTAACGCGTGCGCTATGAATGCAATGAAGTGCTGAACGATCTGGTGAACTACTTTCTGCTTGCCGATATCCGCCTGCTGAAAAAGTTCAAAGATGACAACGAGCTCGCTGACGACCTGGCAACGGAGTTTACCCGCAATGAGAGCGGCGATAAGGCGGTGCTGGAAGGCGTGCTGATCCCGATGACGGGCGTTGAAAACTACCCCTACACCATTATATTCACCCTGCCGCCCGAGACGCCGGAACTGCTGAAAGCGAAAAACAATCTCCAGCACCGCCGCCCAGGTTACACGCTGCGCGTCGAGCATGGGCAGGTGCAGCTCTTTACCTGGCGCATTCTCGACGACTTCAACGATAAAAGTATCAGCGCGTTATTGCAGCGCTATGAAGCGCCGAACCGCCCGCATATCACGCTCGAAAACGGCACCTATTCGGTGGAGATCCTTGCGGGTGAAGTGTTCCGCGAGGATGACTATCAGCCAGCATTTGAGTTTGTGCTGGAGAAAAACGACGATGCGAAGCCCGCAGCCGACCTTGATATCAACTATCTTTTTAGCGTCGACAGCCAGAGCTATTAATTGAGAGCGCCTAACAATGAGTAATGAGAGCGATAACTGCCCGCTTCCGCCGCTGGTTTGGCCGGAGTTTACCGATCAGCACGCCCGCCTTGCCTGGTGGCGCGACTGTGTGCACGCCTGGCGCGATCAGTGGGATAATCCTGCGCCCTCAACACCCGCCAGCGACGCGGAGCTTGCTGACCTTGAGCAGCGCATCGGCTGCCCGCTGCCGCTGGTGCTGCGCACCTATCATCAGCAGATTGGTGAACTAAACCTCGCCGAAACGCTGTGCAGCGTGACGCCTGCGCAATACGCTGCGATTGAACCACTGCTGGCAGCCTATCCCGGTATTAGCGATATCCTTGAAGATGTGCCGCAGGATGACCCGCAGTGGAAGCTGGTTAATAACCTGATCGCCTTTGGCGACTATCTCGGCAACGGTAATTTGTGGTGCTTTCACCGCGAAACCGGCGAAGTGTGGTATTTCGACCACGACACTTCACCGATGCTGACGCAGATATTCCGCGATGCCGGGCAGTATCTCGACGCGCTGATGTTCAAATGCCTGCTCGAAGCCCACGGCGAGGAGGAGAATGAGGAACTGCTGCGCGAACGGCTCGGGGATGAGGTGGTGGAGAAGTGGATGTATTAATTCGTACCTTAAAACATTTCAAACAATTAAAGAGCATCAATAATCTGAAAAAGGGTAGAAAGAAGGTCAAACGAAAATAACTTTCTCATTAATTTAAACGCATGGCGGGTTCTTAAGCCGCCATGCGTAATATCATCTATCGTATTTAAACTTCACGAATTTATTAATGTACGCATTTAGCCCTTCGCCAGCGATAGCTAGCTTTTTCATTTCTCCAACATGTGTAGGGCCAGCGACAGCATAGCTATATGTGTAGCTTTTATTAGTCCCACTAAACCATACTGTAATATATTCCTCACCTATCTCATAACCAATCACGCCTGAATCATGATCTATGTCTTTATAGCGTTGCATTTTAATCTCCAAATAAAAAGACACATTTATAATCTCAGTAAAAACCAAAGTTATTTTGACCAAGATCAATTTATCCATTTATTTTTTGAATACACATCACAGAATTGAAACATAAGCCCCGGATAAGATAATCCTAACAACGAATAAAAAAGGTTTTCATATTTTTATTCAGCTCCACTCTTGAGAGGGTTTAGGTATAAATGAAAATAAAATCTGTAAGAATCCAAAACTTTAGATCATTTAAGGATGAAACTATTTGTTTAAATGACTACACATGCTTCGTTGGCTGCAATGGAGCTGGTAAATCAACCCTTCAAAATGCTTTAAATGTCTTTTTTAGGCAGTACAAGGATTGTAAAACCGACTTAAGTAATTTGTCGGCTGATGATTTTCACCACAAAGATACATCTAACCCGATTCAAATAACCGTCGAGTTCACCGATCTTTCAGAAGCGGCGAAACAAGAATTATCAGCGTATGTTCGCCAGGGCAGATTAATTATTACGGCAAAAGCAGTATATGATGAAATAACAAAAAGGGCTGAAGTAAGACAGTATGGGAACAGACTTGTTATGAATGATTTTAAAATCTGGTTCGAAGCAGAAAAAGCTGGCGAGAAAGTTTCAAAACTAAAAGAAATATATAACAATCTTCGTACTCTACACAATGAACTTCCCGCTTCGAAAACGAAAGCATTAATGCAAAATTCATTAAATGAATTTGAGGAAAACAAACCAGAATTATGTTCATTGGTTGCTAGTGAAGATCAGTTTTATGGCGTATCCAAAGGAGCAAACAAATTAGCGAGATATATACAATGGGTTTTTGTTCCTGCATCAAAAGATATAGTTGAGGAAGGTTGCGAGTCGAAAGACTCCGCGCTTGGACAACTTCTTCTTCGAGCCGTTAGAGGTAAAGTAAAGTTTACCGAGGCCATTGATGGTATGAAAAGAAAACTCATAGATGAATATCAAGAAATGCTTGAGAAAGAACAAGAAGCATTGACGGAGCTTTCAAATTCTATTGAAGACAAATTAAAGCTATGGTCTACGCCTACAGCAAGCGCACAAATAGTATGGAGAAAAGATATTGAGAGGTCCGTAAGGGTTGAAGAACCGACTGCGTCGATCCAGATAGGAGAGAATGGTTTTTTAAGTGAGTTGTGCAGGTTCGGCCATGGTATGCAGCGTTCGTATATGCTCTCTTTACTTCAAGAGTTAGCAAGCAGTAAAGATGAATATGCGCCAACATTAGTAATGGCTATTGAGGAACCAGAACTATATCAACACCCACCTCAGTCAAGATATCTTTCTGAATTACTTCAGCAATTATCACTTTCAAATAATCAAATTTTGGTATGCTCACATAGTCCGCACTTTATACCAAGTGACAATTTCTCATATATCCGGCTAGTTCGTATGGACGGTCATCCACACAAAAGCAGAATAAAAAGCATTACCTACGATAAAATTTGCGATCTTCTAAAATCAGTCGGTGAAAAGCATATACTTGAAAAAGGTATGCAGGCTAAAATGTTTCCTAGCTTACGGCCTGAATTAAGCGAAATGTTCTTTTCTCGGCGTCTTGTCTTTGTTGAAGGCATAGAGGATGTCGCTTACATAACTACATATTTACATTTACTCGAAAAACATACAAAATTTCGAGAAAGAGGTCATCATATTATACCAGTCCATGGAAAAAGCGAATTAATAAAGCCTATTGCCTTAGCTAAATTGCTTGAAATTCCATATTACGTTATCTGTGATGCTGATACAGATAAAACAAAAGAGCATGAGATTAACTCAGCAAAAAAAGAAAATAAAATAATTTTATCTTTAAATGGTATTAAATCCGAGGGATGGCCTGATCAAACCATTTACGATGACAACTTAACTCTCTGGAAAACGAATCTCACTGATGTCGTAGGTACAGAACTTGGTGAGAACTATAAAAAACATGAAGATGCAGCAGCAGCTTTTTATAATAACGCAGGTGGTCTCAAGAAAAACCCACTAGCTATCTCTCGCGCACTTGAATACGCATGGAAAGATAATTTACGCTCACAAAGCTTGACAGATTTGGTTAATAGAATACTAAATCAACCTTAATTGATTAAATCGCAACACCATCGCACGAGATATATTAATGCATTTAAATGAACAGAGTGAAATAATATAAATAAGAATTAAATGTGATATTTTTTATTTAACATGAATAATTAAACTGCTCACAAGAGATTTTTATTTGGTCGACGTGCTTTTTATGAAAGTGTATTGCAAAACACAATGATTAATAACAAACACCAAGTACCGCAGTACTTGGTGTTTGTTTATATCAGATAGTATTAGCAGAGACTAAGACTTATTCCCACTCAATCGTCGCCGGCGGCTTCCCGCTGATGTCATATACGACACGGGAAATACCGTTCACTTCGTTGATAATGCGGTTGGAGACGCGGCCCAGGAAGTCATACGGCAGGTGCGCCCAGTGGGCGGTCATAAAGTCGATGGTTTCGACCGCGCGCAGGGAGACAACCCAGTCATACTTACGGCCATCGCCCATCACGCCAACGGAACGCACTGGCAGGAAGACGGTGAACGCCTGGCTCACTTTGTTGTAGAGATCGGCTTTGCGCAGCTCTTCGATAAAGATATGGTCAGCGCGGCGCAGCAGGTCGCAGTACTCTTTCTTCACTTCGCCGAGGACGCGAACGCCGAGGCCCGGGCCCGGGAACGGATGGCGGAACAGCATGTCGTACGGCAGGCCAAGTTCGAGGCCGATTTTACGCACTTCATCTTTGAACAGCTCTTTCAGCGGCTCAACCAGACCCATCTTCATCTCTTTCGGCAGGCCGCCAACGTTATGGTGAGACTTAATAACGTGCGCTTTACCGGTTGCAGAGGCTGCGGATTCAATCACGTCCGGGTAGATAGTGCCCTGAGCCAGCCACTTCACATCCTGCAGCTTCAGCGCTTCTTCATCGAACACTTCCACAAAGACGCGGCCGATGATTTTACGTTTCGCTTCCGGATCGTTCTCGCCCGCCAGCGCGCCGAGGAAGCGCTCTTCTGCCGGAACGTGAACAATGTTCAGACCAAAGTGGTCGCCGAACATATCCAGCACCTGCTCGGCTTCGTTCAGGCGCAGCAGGCCGTTGTCGACGAAGACGCAGGTCAGGTTTTTGCCAATCGCGCGGTGCAGCAGCATCGCGGTGACGGAGGAGTCCACGCCGCCGGAGAGGCCGAGGATAACCTTATCGTTACCAACCTGCTGGCGGATACGCTCAACGGCGTCATCAATGATTTTTGCCGGCGTCCACAGTGCTTCGCACTCGCAGATATCGCGCACAAAGCGCTCCAGCATACGCAGCCCCTGGCGGGTGTGCGTCACTTCCGGGTGGAACTGCACGCCGTAGAAGCGCTTCTCTTCGTTAGCCATAATGGCGAACGGGCAGGTTTCAGTGCTGGCAACGGTCACAAAGCCGGACGGGATCGCCGTCACTTTATCGCCGTGGCTCATCCATACATCCAGCAGCGCTTTGCCGTCTGCGGTCAGGGCATCTTCAATCCCACGGATCAGCGCGCTCTCGGTCTGCACTTCAACCTGCGCATAACCAAATTCACGCTCGTTAGAGCCTTCAACGTGGCCGCCAAGCTGCATCGCCATGGTCTGCATGCCGTAGCAGACGCCGAGCACCGGCACACCAGCGTCGAAAACGTACTGCGGCGCGCGCGGGCTGTTCTCTTCGGTAGTGCTTTCCGGGCCGCCGGAAAGGATGATGCCGCTTGGGTTGAAGTCGCGGATCTGCGCTTCAGTGACATCCCACGCCCACAGTTCGCAGTAGACGCCGAGTTCACGCACGCGGCGTGCGACTAACTGAGTGTATTGCGAGCCAAAGTCGAGGATAAGAATGCGATGTTTATGAATATTGTCCGTCATTGACGTTAGTTCCGAGGCAAAGAGCGAGATTGAAAAGTCAACGCCCGGCAAAAACCGGGCGCGAATTGCATTAAGAACCCATGCGGTAGTTCGGGGATTCCTTGGTGATGGTCACGTCGTGGACGTGGCTCTCCTGGACGCCCGCGCCGCTGATGCGCACGAACTCCGCTTTGGTGCGCAGGGCGTCGATGGTACCACAGCCGGTCAGACCCATACAGGAACGCAGGCCGCCCATCTGCTGGTGAATGATCTCTTTCAGACGGCCTTTGTAGGCCACGCGGCCTTCGATACCTTCCGGCACCAGTTTGTCGGCGGCGTTGTCGGTCTGGAAGTAGCGATCGGAGGAGCCTTTGGACATCGCGCCCAGCGAGCCCATCCCGCGATAGGATTTGTAAGAGCGGCCCTGGTAGAGTTCGATTTCGCCCGGGGACTCTTCGGTACCCGCCAGCATAGAGCCGACCATTACCGCGCTTGCGCCAGCAGCGATCGCTTTAGCGATATCGCCAGAGAAGCGGATGCCGCCATCGGCGATAACCGGGATGTCCATCCCTTCCAGCGCTTCAACCGCGTCGGAAACGGCCGTGATCTGCGGAACACCCACGCCGGTCACAATACGGGTGGTACAAATAGAGCCAGGACCGATACCCACTTTCACCGCGCTGACGCCAGCTTCAGCCAGCGCGCGAGCGCCTGCGCCGGTAGCGACGTTACCGCCGATGATTTGCAGATCCGGGTATTTGGCGCGCGTTTCGCGAATACGCTGTAACACGCCTTCAGAGTGGCCATGGGAGGAGTCAATCAGCAGCACGTCAACACCGGCGGCGACCAGCGCATCAACGCGCTCTTCGTTGCCCGCGCCCGCGCCGACCGCTGCGCCAACGCGCAGACGACCCTGCTCATCTTTACAGGCGTTCGGTTTACGTTCTGCTTTCTGGAAATCTTTTACGGTGATCATGCCGAGCAGATGGAAGCTGTCGTCCACCACCAGCGCTTTTTCGACGCGCTTTTCATGCATTTTGGCGAAGACGACTTCGCGCGCTTCACCTTCACGTACCGTTACCAGGCGCTCTTTCGGCGTCATATAAACGCTTACCGGCTGGTTGAGATCGGTAACAAAACGCACGTCACGACCGGTGATGATGCCAACCAGTTCGTTCTCTTCGTTAACAACCGGGTAGCCGGCGAAGCCGTTACGCTCGGTTAGCTCTTTCACTTCGCGAAGAGTTGTCGTCGGAAGCACGGTCTGCGGCTCTTTTACCACGCCAGACTCATGTTTCTTCACGCGGCGGACTTCATCTGCCTGGCGCTCGATAGACATGTTTTTATGAATAAAGCCAATGCCGCCTTCCTGTGCGAGGGCGATCGCCAGACGCGCTTCCGTTACGGTGTCCATTGCCGCAGAGAGCATAGGAATGTTCAGGCGAATGGTTTTCGTCAGCTGAGTGCTTAAATCGGCGGTATTCGGCAGAACAGTGGAGTGGGCGGGAACGAGGAGGACGTCGTCAAACGTCAAAGCTTCTTTAGCGATACGTAGCATGGGCAATATCTCTGACCTGGGTGGTTAAATATTGCCGTGGCATTATACAGAGCGTAACCGATTGCATCTACACTTTTTTGGAAAAATACTTGTAATTGGGTGGCATCAAGCTACTATCGACCGAATAACTTGCTGATTTAGAATTTGATCTGGCTCACATGTCCTCATTGCAAACTCCCTCCATTTATACTGTCAGCCGCCTTAACCAGACGGTGCGATCGCTACTGGAACGCGAGCTGGGCCAGGTGTGGATCAGCGGCGAAATCTCCAACTTTACCCAGCCTGCTTCCGGTCACTGGTACTTCACCTTAAAAGATGACACCGCCCAGGTGCGCTGTGCGATGTTCCGCAACAGCAACCGCCGCGTCACCTTCCGCCCGCAGCATGGGCAGCAGGTGCTGGTGCGCGCCAACATCACGATGTATGAGCCGCGCGGTGAATACCAAATCATCGTCGAGAGCATGCAACCGGCGGGTGAAGGGCTGTTACAGCAGAAGTATGAGCAGCTGAAAGCGAAGCTGGCGGCGGAAGGGCTGTTCGATCAGCAATTTAAACATCCCCTCCCCTCACCGGCGCACTGCGTTGGGGTGATCACCTCAAAAACCGGCGCCGCGCTGCACGATATTTTGCATGTGCTGAAACGCCGCGATCCGTCGCTCCCCGTGGTGATCTACCCGACCGCCGTACAGGGCGAAGATGCACCGGCGCAAATCGTGCGCGCCATTGCCCTTGCTAACAGCCGTAACGAATGTGATGTGCTGATTGTTGGGCGCGGCGGCGGCTCGCTGGAAGATCTCTGGAGCTTTAACGACGAACGCGTCGCACGCGCCATTTTTGCCAGCCGTATTCCGGTAGTCAGTGCCGTCGGCCATGAAACGGATGTCACCATTGCCGATTTCGTCGCCGACCTGCGCGCGCCAACCCCGTCGGCAGCGGCGGAGATTGTCAGCCTTAACCAGCTTGAACTGCTGCGCCAGGTGCAGGCGATGCAGCAGCGTCTGGAGATGGGGATGGATTACTATCTGGCAGGGCGCAACCGCCGCTTTGCCCAGCTTCATCACCGACTGCAACAGCAGCACCCGCAGCTGCGCCTGGCGCGTCAGCAGACGGTGCTCGACCGCTTGCAGCAGCGCATGCACAACGCGCTGGATACGCAGCTTAAGCGCGCGAACACGCGTCAGCAGCGCGTGCTGCAACGACTCAATCATCACAACCCGCAGCCGCGCATTCACCGGGCGCAAACGCGGGTGCAGCAGCTTGAGTATCGCCTGAGCCAGTCGATTCGCGATCGTCTTGGCAGCACGCGCGAGCGCTTCGGCACCGCCCTCACCCATCTGGAAGCCGTCAGTCCGCTGGCGACACTGGCGCGTGGCTACAGCGTCACGACCGCCACCGACGGGAAAGTGCTGAAACAGACTAAGCAGGTGAAAGCGGGCGATACGCTCACCACTCGCCTGAATGATGGCTGGGTCGAGAGCGAAGTGCGCATTGTCACACCGGTGAAACAACCGAGAAAACGAAAAACCCCGTAGTTAAAACTCTTAATGCGGTGAGGCGACCTATACTTTTGTTGTTCTTTTGATTTTATCAAGGAGATCAACATGACCACTCGCTTCCCGCACACCGTTATTCCCCCCTACATTCTCCGTCGCATCATTGACCAGGGCTCTGAGGTTCAGAAGCGCTGCGCGAAACAAACCCTGATGCATGTCCAGACGCTAATGGCGCACAGCCACGGTAAACCGAGCGCTCCGCAGGCGAACTCGCCGGGCGAACTGGTGCGCGATATCTACGATGCGCAACACAAAGAGAGCCTGCCAGGTAAGCAGGTGCGTTATGAAGGGCAGCCTTCTAATGGCGATGTCGCCGTTGATGAGGCCTACGACTATCTTGGCGTCACCCACGACTTTTTCTGGAAAGAGTGGAAACGCAACTCGCTGGATAACAAGGGTCTGGTGCTGAGCGGCACGGTGCATTACGGCCAGGAGTACCAGAACGCCTTCTGGAATGGTCAGCAGATGGTGTTTGGCGATGGCGATGGTGAAATCTTTAACCGTTTCACTATCGCCATTGATGTGGTGGCGCACGAGCTAAGCCACGGCGTCACCGAGTCGGAAGCGGCGCTGATCTACTTTGAACAATCGGGCGCGCTGAACGAATCGCTGTCCGATGTCTTCGGTTCGCTGGTCAAGCAGTACCACCTCAAACAGACCGCAGAGCAGGCAGACTGGATTATCGGTGAAGGGCTATTAGCCGAAGGGATCAACGGCAAAGGGCTGCGTTCGATGTCCGAGCCGGGCACCGCCTATAACGATCCGCTGCTCGGCAAGGATCCGCAGCCCGCGCACATGAAGGACTTTATTAAAACCCGCGAAGATAACGGCGGCGTGCACCTTAACTCCGGTATCCCTAACCGCGCCTTTTATCTTGCGGCCACGGAAATTGGTGGTTATGCCTGGGAAAAAGCGGGCTACGCCTGGTACGATACGGTCTGCGATCGCCAGCTGGCGCAAAACGCCGATTTTGCCGCCTTCGCAAAACTGACCATTCATCACGGCGAAAAGCGTTCCGGTAAAGCGGTGGCAGCGGCCATTGAACAGGCGTGGAAAGATGTCGGAGTCATATAATGAACGAACCCGAACTGACCGACGATGCGGTTGTCGAGCTGGCCCGTGAAGGCGGCGTGGCTTATATCCCGATGCTCGCCGGACGAAGGCGGATTGTTATCGCCCAGTTGACCGACGAGCAGCGTCAGCGGCTGATCGAGATCCTGCACCAGGCGTTACCGCTGGCGCAGCCTCCCGGTCAGGCTGACTCCCCGGGGCGCGGCGACCAGCGCTTTTACCGTTTGCAGATTACCTGGACCACGCGGCAGACGGATATGCTGCTGCTGATCCCGGAGAGCAAAGCGCCGCCGTCGTTCGTTGAGCTGTGGCGCGAAGGCGAAGGCTGTATCTGCAAGCCTTAACGCAGGGTGAATTCGACTCGTTTTTTGGAAATCAGCCCGTGGCAGTGCTGGCAGAAGTAGTCCACCGCGCCACAGGCTTTTAACACCTCAAGCGGCTGGTGACACTCCGGGCAGGCGGCATTCACCTCCATATCTTTATTGCACGTGGCGCAGTGCGCCATGGTTCCGGCGAGTTCAAGCTCACCGTGGCAAGTCGGGCAGTTCAGTTGCATCACGCACTCCTCACAATCGCTTAAGATTGACCTAATGATACACCCTCAGAAACAAAACACCCGCCAGCGGCGGGTGAAGTGAACGGTTACTTACCTTTCTTAAGGTGCTTAATCAGGCGCTTACGCTTACGTAACTGGTTCGGCGTCAGGGTGTTGCGCTTGTCAGCAAACGGGTTCTCGCCCTCTTTGAACTGGATACGGATCGGAGTACCCATCACTTCCAGCGATTTGCGGAAGTAGTTCATCAGATAGCGCTTGTAAGAGTCCGGCAGGTCTTTCACCTGGTTGCCGTGGATCACCACAATCGGCGGGTTGTAACCACCGGCGTGGGCATATTTCAGCTTCACGCGACGGCCACGCACCAGCGGCGGCTGGTGATCTTCTGCCGCCATGTTCATGATGCGGGTCAGCAGCGCAGTGCTGACGCGGCGGGTGGAGCTGTCATAGGCTTCACGTACGGATTCGAACAGGTTACCGACGCCGCTGCCGTGCAGAGCAGAGATAAAGTGCACGCGCGCAAAGTCGATAAAGCCGAGGCGGTAATCGAGCGTCTCTTTCACCTGCTCTCTCACTTCCTGGCTCAGACCGTCCCATTTGTTGACGACAATCACCAGCGAGCGGCCGCTGTTGAGGATAAAGCCCAGCAGGGAGAGATCCTGATCGGAGATGCCTTCGCGGGCATCAATCACCAGCATCACTACGTTGGCGTCTTCAATCGCCTGCAACGTTTTGATAACCGAGAACTTCTCGACCACGTCGGTGATCTTGCCGCGCTTACGCACGCCCGCGGTGTCGATCAGAACATATTCGCGCTCATCGCGCTGCATCGGAATGTAGATGCTGTCGCGGGTGGTGCCCGGCATGTCATACACCACGACGCGGTCTTCACCGAGAATGCGGTTAGTGAGCGTTGACTTACCGACGTTAGGACGCCCGACAATCGCCAGCTTGATCGGCAGATCCTGAGGGTTGAAATCGTCTTCCGGCTCTTCGGCTTCACCGTTCGCCGCGGCTTCAAACTTCGCCCAGTACTCAGCCTCTTCATCCACCTCTTCCGGCGGGTTCAGCTCGTCCATCCACGGCATCAGCACATGCTCAAGCAGGCTGGTGACGCCGCGTCCGTGTGAAGCGGCGATGGCGTGAATTTCGCCAAGGCCAAGGGAGTAGAAGTCAGAAACCGCCTGATCCGGGTCGAGACCATCAGTTTTGTTGGCGACGAGGAAGGTAGCCTTCTCGCGCGAGCGCAGATGCTTGGCGATAGCGATATCGGCCGGCATCAGCCCGGCGCGGGCATCGACCATAAACAGCACGACGTCAGCTTCTTCAATCGCCAGCAGCGACTGCTCCGCCATGCGCGTCTCAACGCCATCTTCGGTGCCATCGATACCGCCGGTATCGATACAGATAAATTCGCGGCCTTCTACTTCAGCACGACCGTACTTACGGTCACGAGTCAGACCCGGAAAATCCGCTACAAGCGCATCACGGGTGCGAGTAAGACGGTTAAATAGCGTGGATTTCCCAACGTTAGGGCGCCCGACAAGCGCGACCACAGGTACCATGTTTAAAGCCTCATTGCAGAAAATTCATTAGCAAAACGTCACGATTTACGCGGCGTTTTAAAAACAGGAAAACGGCTCCTGCAACAGGAGCCGTCTTTCAGATACGACACTCTCAGCGCGCTTAGCGCGTGAGGGCGTACAGCGTGCCGTCTTTCGCCTGGATAAGCAGTTTGCCGCCAGCCACAACCGGCTCGGTCAGGAAGCCGGAACTATCGACTTTCTGCTGGGCAACAAAACGACCATCTTCGACGTTAATCCAGTGGAGATAGCCTTCGCTATCGCCGGTCACAATATAACCATTATAGAGCGCCGGAGAGGTCAGGTTGCGGTGCAGCAGATCGCTCTGCGTCCACAGCGTTACGCCGCCGTCGGTGCTCAGGGCCAGCACGCGATCGTTCTGATCGATGATGTAGATACGGTTGCCATCAATCACAAAATCGCTTACCGAGCCGAGATCGCGTTTCCACATGATCTGGCCGCTGCGCAGATCCAGCGCCGTCATATTACCGTTATACGCCAGCGCGTAAACCACCCCATTGACCACTACCGGCGTGGTATCGACGTCGCTCAGGCGGTCGATCTCGGTCGGGCCATTCGCCTGGGAGATGCGCTGCTGCCAGATCAACTGGCCCTGCTGCATCAGCACGGCGCTGACGCGTCCGTTATCACCGCCAACAATGGCAGCGCCAAACGCGGTGGTCGGCGCAGATTCACCGCGCAGGGAGAGCGACGGCATATCGAGGTTAACGGTCCACTTCACCGCGCCATCCGCTTCGTTCAGCGCCTGCAACTGACCGTTGCTGGTGTGAATCAGCACCAGACCATCGCTGACTACCGGGCGAGAGAGGGCTTCACCCACTACGCCGGTTTTCCAGGCAACGGAACCATCGCTGGCGTTCAGCGCATAGACCTGCGCCTGCTCGGTACCGATATAGACTTTACCGCCGGAAACGGTCACACCGCCGGAAAGCAGCGCGGCGCGGGTGGAGAACCAGCCATCTTTCTCAGCCAGGTTTACCGACCAGATTTCACGGCCATCATCAATGCTGAGCGCTTTCACCACGCCATGACGATCGGCGGCGTAGACCACGCCATCGGCAAAGGCCGGGTGCAGGGTGGAGTAGTACTTGCCGATACCGTTACCGACGGAAGTGCTCCACGACGTTGTCGGCGTGAACTGGTTTTCAACCACCGGCAGCGGCGACATTTTGACAACATCTTCTTCGCTGTTGAAGAGGGAACAGCCGCTCAATAACGTGACGGAAAGCAGCCCTGGCAGTAGTAATTTACGCAATTGCATCGGGTCCCTCTTAGATGGACAAATTATTAATTTTCATCTGCATCATTTCACTCAGCGCAGGAGAAGCATTGTTTTTAATGCCGTTTTCCCATGCGGTGCGCGCACCTTTTTTGTCGCCTTTGCTCAGCAACGCTTCGCCGCGCAGATCCGCAACGATGGCCGACCAGCTTTCACCTTTCACGGCATCCAGCGTTTTCAGCGCCGCGTCCTGCTGCTTCAGTTGTACCTGAATGCGCGCCAGACGGACATTGATCATCGACTTCAGATTCTCATCATCGGTCGCAGCCAGACCCTGTTGCAGCTGTGCAGCGGCTTTTTGCAGATCGTTCTTCTCAACGTAACGCTGAGCCAGCTCAAGCGAAGCCAGCGCACCGTAGCTGTTTTTGTTATCAGCAGCGAATTTTTCCGCCGCGGCATAGGAGTCCTGTTTGCCGGCCTGCAGCGCGCTTACCGCGCTCTCATACGCCTGCGAGGTCTCGCGCGCATTGTCCGCCTGATGGCTGTTCCAGAAACGCCAGCCCACCAGCGCGCCGATACCCAGTACAACCCCAACGGCCAGCGCTTTGCCATTCTCGGCAAAGAAGCGCTTAATCGCGTCTACCTGGTCGTTTTCGTTTTCGTAAATTTCCACGCAGTCCTTCTCCTTAACGATAAATCACCGGGGAGATTAGCCCAGTAGTGTGCGCAAATGCGCCGCAACGCTATCCTGCGTTACCGTACTCTGCTCACCAGAGCGTAAATCCTTCACCACAACATTTCCGTCGGCAATTTCAGACTCGCCGAGCACCAGCGCGACGCGAGCGCCCCACTTATCTGCCCGGGCAAACTGCTTCTTAAAGTTGCCGCCGCCGTGGTTCATCATCAGCCGCACGCCAGGCAGCGCATCGCGCACCTGCTCACCCAGCAGCATCGCTGCGGATTGCGTGTTAGCGCCAGACGCCACCAGGTAAATATCGACAACGGATTCGGCTTTAAATTCCGGATTAACTGCCTGAACCAGCAAAACAAGTCGCTCAAGACCCATCGCGAAGCCAACCGCTGGCGTCGCGCGACCGCCGAGTTGCTCAACCAGGCCATCGTAACGGCCACCGGCGCAGACGGTACCCTGCGCGCCGAGGCTGCTGGTCACCCACTCAAACACGGTGCGGTTGTAGTAATCGAGACCGCGCACCAGGCGCTGGTTAACGGTGTAGGCGATGCCCGCTGCGTCAAGGAAAGCGCAGAGACCGGCAAAGTGCTCGCGTGACTCATCGTCAAGATAATCGCCCAGCTTCGGCGCATCGTTCAGCAGCGCCTGAATATCCGGGTTTTTGGTATCCAGCACGCGCAGCGGGTTGCTGTACATGCGGCGCAGGCAATCTTCGTCGAGCTTATCTTTATGCTGCTCCAGGAACGCCACCAGCGCGTCGCGATAGGTCGCGCGGGCTTCCAGCGAACCGATGGAGTTAAGCTCAAGCGCAACGTGCGAAGCGATACCCAGCTCGCGCCACCAGCGCGCGGTGAGCATAATCAGCTCGGCGTCGATATCCGGCCCCTGCAGGCCAAACACTTCCACACCCAGCTGATGGAACTGACGGTAGCGCCCTTTCTGCGGACGCTCGTAGCGGAACATCGGCCCGACGTACCACAAGCGCTGTTCCTGATTGTACAGAAGACCATGTTCGATGCCGGCGCGTACGCAGCCCGCGGTACCTTCCGGACGCAGCGTCAGGCTGTCGCCATTGCGGTCGTCGAAGGTATACATCTCTTTTTCAACCACGTCGGTCACTTCGCCGATCGCGCGTTTGAATAACGGGGTCTGCTCTACAATCGGCAAACGGATTTCACTGTAACCGTAGCTGCCGAGCACGTTCTTCAGGCTGCTTTCAATGCGCTGCCAGATGGCGGTCTCGCCAGGCAGATAATCGTTCATGCCGCGAATGGCTTGAATATTTTTTGCCACGTTTATTCTCTTTATTAATACAAAAAATGAACCCTCAGGGCGGCGACAAAAGCGGTCGCGCCGGGCGGGCTCATGATACACGGGATGCCAGCCTTGGCGGCACCCTTATTTTTCTACCTGCATGACGTCGATACGGCGCGTCTCATCCAGCATCGCGGCTTTCGCACGAATACGCGCCTCAAGCTGGCTGATCATATCGCCGTTATCGAGGCGATCTTTACGTACGCCATCTTCATACAGGCCGCTTTTCTTATTCCCGCCGGTCACGCCAAGGGTCGAGACCAGCGCTTCGCCCGGCCCGTTCACCACGCAGCCGATAATCGAAACATCCATCGGGGTAATGATATCTTCCAACCGCTGCTCCAGCGCGTTGACCGTACCAATCACGTCAAACTCCTGACGGGAGCAGGTCGGGCAGGCGATAAAGTTGATGCCGCGCGCGCGGATGCGCAGGGATTTGAGGATATCGAAACCGACTTTGATCTCTTCAACCGGATCCGCCGCCAGCGAAATACGCAGCGTATCGCCGATCCCTTCCGAGAGCAGCAGGCCTAAGCCAATCGCCGATTTCACTGAGCCTGCGCGTGCGCCGCCCGCTTCAGTGATCCCAAGATGCAGCGGCTGATCGATCTGCTTCGCCAGCAGACGATAGGACTCAACGGCAAGGAAGACGTCAGAGGCTTTCACGCTCACTTTGAACTGGTCGAAGTTGAGACGATCGAGATGATCCACATGGCGCATGGCCGATTCGAGCAGCGCCTGCGGCGTCGGCTCGCCATACTTCTCCTGCAGATCTTTTTCCAGCGAACCGGCGTTAACGCCGATGCGGATCGGAATGTTTTTATCGCGCGCGCAGTCGACAACGCTGCGAATACGCTCTTCGTTACCGATATTGCCGGGGTTGATGCGCAGGCAATCGACGCCGTACTCGGCGACTTTCAGCGCAATGCGATAGTCAAAGTGGATGTCCGCCACCAGCGGGACACTCACCTGCTGTTTGATAAGCCTGAACGCTTCTGCCGCGTCCATCGTCGGCACCGAGACACGCACGATGTCTGCGCCGACGCGCTCTAATGCTTTGATTTGGTTGACCGTTGCTTCAACATCCGTGGTGCGGGTGTTTGTCATAGACTGCACGGCGATGGGAGCCCCATCGCCGATCGGCACATTACCAACATAAATCCGTTTTGATTTCCGCCGTTGGATCGGCGACTGGTTATGCATGAATGATCTCCCGCGTTGCCCGTCTGTTACTGTGCTGCTGATTGTTCGGCATTGAGGGTCAGACGCGCAACCTGGTTAGTTCTGATAAAACGACTCAGATCGACAGGTTTCCCCTGGAACTGGATCTGCACAGCCGACGGCGCGCCAATTTTCAGTTTATAGGGTGCCTGGCCGGTGAGATTCAGGGTGGCATCTTTACGCTGCATACCGCTAAAGAGTTTTTTACCGGTCGCGTCGCTCACTTCCAGCCAGCAGTCGGCATTAAAGTTCATTACCAGCGCGTTCGCGTCGGCAGATGCGCCCGCTACGCCAGCCTGATCGGTTGGCAGCTGAGAGGCGTTATTGGCGGTAGCAGCAGGCTGCTGGGCAGAAGGTTCAACGTTCGCCTGCGAAGGCGGAACCACGCTGTTCTGGTTAGCGGTGGTGGCAGGCGAGGTGGTTGCAGGTGCCTGCGTGCTGTTGGTCGGAGCCGGGGTTTCAACCGGGGTGGAACCGTTGTCCACCGGGGTAGAGGCAGCCTGGTTATCCAGCGGCACGCTCTGGCCGTTGCTGGCATTAAGCTCGGCGGAGGATTGATCGGCCATGGTGCTGATCTCTTCCTGCTGCGCTTTGTGGTTTTGCCACCACCAGGCGCCCGTCAGGCCGACGACTACAAACAGCACCAGCCAGGTGACGCTCATCAGCCAGCCGTCGCGTTTTTTGCGCGGTTTACCCAGCGCAAAGCCCTGCATCGGTGCGACTTTAGCCGCGCGAATCGGCGCTTGTTTCTCAAGGATCGGCAGCAGCTCTTCTTCGGGAATGTGCACCAGGCGAGCATAGGAGCGGATATAACCGCGCACAAAGGTGGATGCCAGATCGGCAGGCGACCTGTCCTCTTCGATATCGCGTACCGTGGAGACCTTCAGGCACAAGCGTTCGGCAACCGCTTGCTGGCTGAGTCCAAGTTGCTCACGAGCATTGCGCAGACGAACGCCCGTGGATTGTGCTTCGTTTTGGTCTTGAGTGGCTTCAGTATTCATTCGCTACAACTACTGGTACGTGAAAAGTAAACACACAGGCGCGCGTAACCGCATAACCTACACACGCCGCGAAAAATCCGGGTCAGTTAAACGTAGACCCACAGTATAAGACTGTCAGGTTCGTGATAACAGGACGGCTTTCAGCACTATTTGCTAAGCCGTTGTTCCAGCATTACATACTGCCTCAAAGTAAGAGGAAACGCACCGTAATTATTAACGGCCTCTATATAAGCAGGCCAAATATTCAACATATTCCAAACCTGCGGCACCAACTTCGCGCCGCAGTCACGCTTACAGTGCTTTAACCGCGATCGGCTCGCCCTGCAGACGTTTACGCATCGTGCGCTTGGTACGGTCGATCACCTCGCCCGCCAGCTGACCACAGGCGGCGTCGATATCGTCGCCACGGGTTTTACGCACAATGGTGGTGAAACCGTAGCTCATCAGCACCTTGCAGAAACGGTCGATACGGCTGTTGGAGCTGCGGCCATACGGCGCGCCCGGGAAGGGGTTCCACGGGATCAGGTTGATCTTGCACGGCGTATCTTTCAGCAGCTCGGCCAGCTCATGGGCGTGTTCGGTGCCGTCATTGACGTGATCCAGCATCACATACTCAATGGTCACGCGGCCCTGGTTGGCATTGGACTTCTCCAGGTAGCGGCGCACCGACCCGAGGAAGGTTTCGATATTGTACTTTTTGTTGATCGGCACAATTTCATCGCGAATGGCGTCATTCGGCGCATGCAGTGAGATCGCCAGCGCAACGTCAATCATATCGCCGAGCTTGTCGAGCGCCGGAACAACGCCGGAGGTCGAGAGCGTCACGCGGCGTTTGGAGAGACCAAAGCCGAAATCATCCAGCATGATCTCCATCGCTGGCACCACGTTGGTGAGGTTCAGCAGCGGTTCGCCCATGCCCATCATCACCACGTTGGTGATCGGGCGGTTGCCGGTCACACGGGCAGCGCCGATGATTTTCGCCGCGCGCCACACCTGGCCGATGATTTCCGATACGCGCAGGTTGCGGTTAAAGCCCTGCTGCGCCGTGGAGCAGAATTTGCACTCCAGCGCACAACCCACCTGGGAGGAGACGCAGAGCGTCGCGCGATCTTCTTCCGGGATATAGACGGTTTCAACGCGCTGATCGCCGACGGCGATAGCCCATTTGATGGTGCCATCAGAAGAGCGCTGCTCCTCGACGACTTCAGGGGCGCGGATCTCCGCGACCTCTTTTAACTTGCCGCGCAGCACTTTGTTGATGTCGGTCATCTCATCAAAGTCGTCGCAGCAGTAGTGATACATCCACTTCATCACCTGGTCGGCGCGGAAGGGTTTTTCGCCTAAGTTTTTGAAAAACTCACGCATCTGCTGACGGTTAAGATCCAGCAGGTTAATTTTTGCATCTTTGTTTGGAACCGTGAGAGCGCCGCTCTCAGACATGGCAATTTGTTCAGACATATTTTATTCCGGCCTCGTTATTACACGTTGTGGCCCGTGGAGGGTTAAAAAGAAGCGCCCCAGGCAAGCTTCAGCTCATCCTGGGGCGCAACATTGTACAAATTCTGTCGCACAGATACCACGCCTGGACGCGGCATTTACCAATTAAAGTGTAAATCTCGTTACA
Organism: Kosakonia sp. S57; assembly: GCF_016516575.1. Lineage (NCBI taxonomy): Bacteria > Pseudomonadati > Pseudomonadota > Gammaproteobacteria > Enterobacterales > Enterobacteriaceae > Kosakonia > Kosakonia sp. S57. The sequence goes on from NZ_JACVUL010000012.1 coordinate 84,407, forward strand.
CAGTTAACCGGAAATTAACGGGTGCGCGGGCAAACTTCGCCTTCAGCGAAGAAGTAAGCGATTTCGCGAGCGGCAGATTCAACGGAGTCGGAACCGTGGGTGCCGTTCTCGGTGAAGCTGTCTGCGTAATCTGCGCGCAGGGTACCGGCCAGTGCGTTGTCCGGGTTGGTTGCGCCCAGCAGGTCGCGGTGACGCTGAACGGCGTTTTCGCCTTCCAGTACGGAAACCACGATCGGGCCGGAGGTCATGAACTCAACCAGGCCATCAAAGAACGGGCGACCTTCGTGCTCAGCGTAGAAGCCGCGCGCCTGCTCAACGGTCAGGTGCAGCATTTTGGTGCCAACGATTTTAAAACCTGCCGCTTCAAAGCGAGAGAAGATGTTACCAATAACGTTTTTTGCCACCGCGTTCGGCTTGATGATGGAAAAAGTACGTTCAATAGCCATGATTACCTCAGTAAGTTGTTCTGTTGCCCTGAATAGGTGTGGCGCGGATTATAAAGAGCAACACCGGTCTTGCCTATGGATTAAGGTAACATTTTTTTAAAATAAGACGAGTTTGAGCAACACCAACAGCCCGGTGCGCCCTTTCTCACCCTATTGCACCGTAAACTGCACGGCGGCAACCTGCCCCGCCTCATCCATTACCACCAGTTGATAGTCGCCGGCTTTATCAAGCTTCAGGCTCAATAGCGTGCCGCGCGCCGTCAACGGTTCCCCGTTCAAAAACCACCAGCGCCCCCCTTCCCCACCGCTGCTTTGCAGAGGAAGAATCGCAAAATCCTGACCGGGCACGCGCTTGATCACTGCCCCTTCGCGCACACCGTTTAACAACAGCGGCGGCGGGGCGTTCTCATCCCGCGGCGGGCAAACATGGTCCGCAGGCGGTAAGCGTGCGGCGCGACGCTCGCCGGGCGGCAGCCACGGCTCAAGCGGCAGCGGCCAGACGATCCAGTTTTTCTGCTGCGCATCCGGGCAATCCGCCGCCACGCGCCGCCCCTGATGGTTCAGCCACAGCGGAAAACTGATGCCGTGTAGCCCTTCCTGCTCCGGCATTAACAGCGTCGGCGGCTGGCTGCCATCAAGTAACCAGGTAGCAAGGCGGCGGCGGCAGTTACTGTCTCCGGCAGGCAGGCTCTGCCCGCCCGGCCAGCAGATCACCCCGCTGCTTACCGACGCCGGACGCGGGTCGCGCGGCAAACGCGCCTGATCCAGCGCGGAGCGCGGTTGCAGCAGATTGTTCACCTGATTGAGCAGCGGCACGGCGCTGGCAAAACCAAACTGCCCGGCAACCGGCGTGCCGTCCGGGCGACCGGTCCAGATACCGATCACATACCGGGAGTTGAGGCCGATGGCCCAGGCATCCCGGTAGCCATAGCTGGTGCCGGTTTTCCACGCCAGCGGCACCACCTGCGGCAGCGCGCTGTCCGGCACCGGCTGCGCTTCATTCGCCAGGATCCGGCGGATAATCCACGCCGCGCCCGGCGACATCAGGCGGCGTTCAGCCAGCGGCTCATCGGGCGTCAGCCTTAACTTGCCCGCTTTACCTTCGCGGGCAAAAGCGCTGTAGGCAGCAGCGATATCCTCCAGCCGCGCGCCCGCGCCGCCGAGGATCAGCGACAGGTTTGGCTCAGCACCGGCGGGGAGCATCAGCGGCAGCCCGATATTGCGCAAATTAGCGGCAAATTTTTTCGGCCCGTAGGCCTCCAGTACCTGTACCGCAGGCAGATTGAGCGAGCGTACCAGCGCCTCGTTCATGCTCACCGGGCCATGAAAACCGCTGTCGAAGTTACCGGGGCGATAATCCCCGACGCGCCGCGGTACATCCTGCAACAGCGATGCGGGGTGGATCAGCCCTTCGTCCAGCGCCAGGCCGTAGATAAAGGGTTTCAGCACCGATCCCGGCGAGCGCACGGCGCTGACCATATCAACATGGCTGAAACGGCTGTCGTCGTTGATATCCACCGACCCCACCCAGCCGCGCACTTTCATATCCGTATGGTCGACCACGATGATCGCCAGCGAACTGCGCATCGGCAGCCGGGATTTAACGCTCAGCGCCAGCTCCTCCAGTTGCCTTTGCAGGCTGGCGTCCAGCGTGGTGGTCACCTTCAGCTTTTTGTTCGCGCCCAGCATGCGGCGGGCAAAGAGCGGTGCCAGCTGCGGCATCTGCCGCGGCGCTAGCCACACCGGCTCCTCGCGTGACTCTTTCACCTGCGCCACTGGCCACACCTGCTGCGTCACCATGCGATCCAGCACTTTATCGCGCGCCGCCTGCGCCCGCTGCGGCCAGCGGTCCGGGCGTAAACGGCTCGGCGCCTGCGGCAGCACGGCAAGCAGTGCCGCTTCCGCATAGCTCAGTTTTGAGGGCGGCTTGCCGAGATAGGCCCAGCTCGCTGCGCCGACACCTTGCAGAGTGCCACCAAAGGGCGCGCGGTTGAGGTAGATGGTCAAAATGTCGCGCTTGGAGAGATGCCACTCCAGCTGCATCGCCCGCCACAGCTGGCGAACTTTGCCACCAAAGGTACGCGGATGCGGGTCAAGCAGACGCGCTACCTGCATGGTGAGCGTACTGCCGCCGGAAACCACGCGCCCGTAGCGCAGATCCTGCCAGGCCGCACGCGCAATAGAGAAGGGGTTAACGCCGGGATGGTCCCAGAACCAGCGATCTTCATACTGGATAAGCGCCTGCAAATAGCGCGGCGAGACCTCTTCAATAGTGACCGGATAGCGCCAGATGCCGTCGGCATCAGCAAAACGCCACAGCGGCGTGCCATCTTCAGCCACCACCACCCGCGCGGGTGACACCTCGTTCAGGGGCAGTGGCCAGATTTTATCGGCGGCGATAACCAGCAGCACAAAGAGAAGAGGCACACCCGCCAGCCAGCGCCAGCGGGTGCGTATCAGAGAGACGATCTTCACGTTATGGCGTGATGATCAACGGGCCGCTGGCCGCGCCGGTTGCCCGCCACTGCGGAACATACATTGATTCCACCTGCGGAGCCGGAACCTGGTAGGTGCCAGGCGTCACCGCACGTGCCAGATAGACCAGCGTGACCGGCTGCCCTTCGCTCACAGGTACGGCGGCGACAAAGCGATCGTCACGGAACTCCATATGCTGAATATCGGCCTGCTGCATGCGGTTGAGCAGCTCCTGCACTTCGCTGCCGCTCTCCTGCAGGCTGGCACTGCTGCTGGCCAGGTTCTGGTTTTCCAGCTCCAGACCGGCAGGCAGCAGATCGACCACCAGCGCGTCCGGGACGTTCTGGCTGGCCGTCACTTCCAGCCATACCAGCACCAGCTCACCGCTCTTCAGGGAAGAGAGCGGCTTGCTGCGCCCGTCGGTGCCGAGCACGTTGCGCTCGATATGCAGGACTTTGCCCGAAGGTGCCGGAGCCTGCTCCGGGTAGCCTGTCGTGTCGAGACGCAGCCACAGCGGTGTGGTGCCGCTGTTGGTCACCTGCAATGCACTCAGCTGGTCAGCCTCAAGGTTACGGCTCTGCGCGGTGTTACCGGCCAGCATCGCGGTATCAAGCGAGGTTTGCGCCTGCCAGTTACCGGTGCTGTTTTGCAGATTGCGGCCTGCCATAAACAGCGCGTTGCTCTCCTGGGTTGAGAGCCAGCGCTGGCTGTAGGCCTGCTCGGAGAGCGTAGCCAGCAGGTGCGCCTGCGCATCCGGCAGCAGCTTGTTGTCTTCCAGCAGCGCCAGCATCAGCGCGTTATCACGCAGGTTGCTGCCGTAATCCGCCAGCCAGCGGTTTTCCGCAATGCGATCGGTTTTCAGCGCCAGCGCGATAGCCTGATCGCCGCGCTGTGCATCGCCCATCAGCTTCAGCGCAACGCCAAGCTGCATTAACGGCAGCCCCGCTTTCGCCTGCTCGTGGCGCTGCCAGATTTCACGCAGCGCGCCCAGCGGCGCTTTCTGCTGACGTGCCAGCACCAGCCCGGCGTAGCTCTGCACGGCAAACTTGGTCGCTGGCAGATCGTCGCTGTAGCGCACCGCCATCGCCGCCGGATCCTGCAAATAGCGCAGCAAGCGGTTGTTGGCGTTGTTCAGCGCTTCAGCCGGAACGCTGTAGCCCTGCGCCGAGGCGCTGACGAGGAAATCGGTCACGTAGGCGGTCAGCCAGTACTCTTCCGAGCCGCTCTTATCCCACAGAGAGAACCCGCCGTCGTCACGCTGCATCTGCAACAGGCGGGAGATGCCGATATCCACCGCCGCGCGGCGCTGCTCATCGCTCTCGCCTTTGATGCCGAGCGCTTTAAGCTGTGCAGCGTTGGTGTAGAGCGACGGGAAAAGCCCGCTGGCGGTCTGCTCCAGGCAGCCGTACGGGTAGGCGCGCAGCTCCTGAATGTAACGGGCGATATTGAGCGGCGGTTTACCGCTCAGCAGCAAGCGACCCTGCAGCGTAGCAGGCGAGATGCCCGCCAGATGCTGGCCCGGCACCTGCCAGCTTTCGCCCGGATTGAGCATCGCACCGGTGTTGATGGTCTGCGCGGCGAAAGGTGGGCGTACGCCAATCTTCCACTGCTTCTGCTGCGGTGCAAAGGTTTCGCCCGGCAGCGCAAGGCCGCTGATTTGCGCGGCAATCTCGCCGTCACCGAAGCCATCCAGCGCGCGCACCGGAATAAAGAGCGTGGTGCGTTTACCGGCCGCGAGCGTCACGCTCTGGGTAGCAGCACCCTCAAGTGAGAGCAGACCGCTTGCCGTCAGATCGACATTCAGGGTTTGCGGCTTGTCCGTCAGGTTGCTGAGATCCAGCGTCAGGCGTGAGGTGTCACCGCTGCCAAGGAAGCGCGGCGTGTTCAGCTCGGCAATCACCGGGGCTGCGACTACCACTTTGCTTTCGCTGCTGCCAAAATCGTCTGCCGTCCAGGCCTGCGCCATGACACGCAGTTCCCCGTTGAAGTCACCAATCGGCATCGTTACGGTGCCTTCGCCGTTTTCATCCAGCGTCACCGGCTGCGCCTGCTGGGCAATGATGGTGACGTGGTTAACCGGCGGTTTGCCGCCGCGGTTCAGCTCATCGCCATCACCACCGAAGCGCAGCGCCGCAAGACGACCCTGGCCTTCAATCACCTGGCCGTAGATATCATAGATATCGGCGCCATAGCGTTTCTGGCCAAAGAAGGCCTGCCACGGATCCGGCGTTACGTAATCAGTAATGTTCAGCACCCCGCTGTCGACGGCAGAGAGCAGGACGTTAACCTGTTTCGGCGTCGCGCCATCTTTCATTGAGGCTTTGACTTTGACCTTCAGCGGCTGGTTAGGACGCATTTTTTGCGGGGCGTCGAGGGCAATCTCCAGGCGGCGGTTCTCATCACCCATCGGCAGATGCAGCAGGCCGACCGCGCGTTTTGGCGTGGCGGATTTCGACTTATCGCCAGGGCGCACCACCAGCGTGCTGATATAGAGATCGTGGCGCTGCCACTTCTGATCGACCGGGATCGAGAGATCCAGCCCGTCAGCAGGCACGTCAATCTCCTGCCACCAGAGCGGGCCTTCGCTGGATTCGATCATCGCATAGCCTTTACCGGCGGCTGGGGCGGTGACGTGCAGCTTAACGGTATCGCCCGCTTTGTAAGAGGGTTTATCGAGCTTCATGGTGACGCGATCCGGGCGTGCCGCACCGGCGCCGTCGCTGTTATCCTGCCAGCTGTAGCCAGCCCAGAAACGCACGCTGCTGACGGTCTCATCCGGGCCTTTGACCTCCAGACGATAGGAGCCCCAGTCCACCGGGAAGGTGACTTTGCCGGTCTCATCGGCCTTCAGCGTCAGGCTCTGCTCGCCTTCCACCAGATCTTTCTGGTTGAACTGCGACTGCCAGCCGTCATTTTCTGACCAGTTCCAGAAGTAGTCGCGGCGCTCGCGGATCAGGCGCACCTGCAGATCGCTGACCGCTTTTTTGTTGCCCTGCGCGTCGGCATAGACGATATCGAACGCGGCGTTACCGCCCTCATCGACAATCGGCTGATTGACGGTGGTGTCGGTGCGGTAGTCATAGACCGCTTTTGAAGCAAACTGCGGGCGAATCCCTGGCAGAGCGGGCGCAGGCCAGATTGCCTGCTCCGCGCGGCGGGTCACCGGACGACCGCCCGACTCCAGCAGGCTGGCCTGCAGAATCACTTCCAGCGGCGAGTGGGAATCCTGCCACTGGCTCGGCGTGGTCACTTCGCCTTTGCCCTCATCATCAAGGGTCAGATGGGTCTCATCGAGGCTGCGGCTCAGGTTCTCTTCGGCGATATCGCCAAACTGGAAGCCCGGCAGCGCGGCAACCGCTTCACGCAGCGGGCGCAGGAACAGCTGACCCTGCAGGGCGTTGCCGCTGGCAGGCGCGCCATAGAGATAGTGGCCTTCAATGCTAAACACCACGTCTGCTGCGGGAGCCAGTGGCGTCGGCTGCGGCGTAACGTTCAGCGCCATGCGCTCCGGCATAAAGTCTTCTACATGGAAGCTCCACTCGCGCGACAGGTTGTCACCGGTATTGGCGCGAATATGCCACATACCGGTCTGCGCGCTGGCGTCCAGCGCATAAGTGAAGTGATAGAGGCCGTTCTGCGGCTGGCTCACCACCGAGCGAACCACCTGCCCGTCCGGTTTTACCACTTCCAGCTTCACCGGCTGTGCGGCAATCGGCTTGCCGTCGCTGTCGCGCAGCAGGCCGTTGAGGATCACCGTTTCGCCAGGGCGATAGAGATCGCGCGGGCCAAACATAAAGAACTGTTTGCTGTAGCCGGGATCGCCGGTAATGGCGAACTCGGCGAGATCCAGCGCCGGGAGGTTAAGGTCGAGCAGCGTAGTCTCGCCCTCTTTACGCGCCAGCAGCAGCGCGCCCTCTTTATCGGTGCTTAAGGTGGCGTGACCATCGCTGTCGGTCTTCGCCTGCGCCAGGCTCTGCCCCTTATCATTGAGCAGCATCACGTCGATACCGCCAAGCGCTGCGCCACTTTCCAGCCCCTGGGTGAAGATATCCAGGCGGTTATGGTAACGGTGCGCAGAGAGGCCAATGTTGCTGAGCGTGAAGAGCGTCGCGGCATTGCTGTAGTTGTAGTGCCCCGCCTGGTTCATCACGGCGATATAGACGCCCGCCTGCTGCAGCGGTTTGATGCTGCTCAGCGGCAGCATCAGTTTTTCGCGGGTGTTGCGCGCCGGGTTAAGATCAAAACGCCCGGTATAGACCAGATCCGCCATCTTCAGCAGCGTATCGGACTCCCAGTTGGAGAGCGAACTGCGGTACTCCCACTGGCTAATGAATGAGGCCAGCGATTCCGGCTTTACGCGGTAGAAGTTGATGTCGACATTTTCGACGTTGAGCGCCATCACCGGCAACCCTTCAACCACTTTGCCCGGCAGCAGCGAGCCGCGGCTGGCAAAGCCTACGCTCGGCTGAATATCCTGGGTGGTGATCGACTTCTCGAAACTCTTGCCGAAGGTGGCTTTATTAAGCGCTACCAGCCCGCTCTCCACCGACACCAGCAGTTCGCGGTTCGGCTCAAGGTGGCGCAGGCGCAGCTCTTTCAGGTTCGGAGCCAGTTCCCAGGCACCGTCGACCTTGCCGCTCTTCTTATCGACCAGATGCACCACCTGGGCGAAGTTCTGATCCGGATCGAGCGGCACCGAGAAGGTCAGCACCAGCGTGGCGCTGCCGTCGAGCTGCACTTCGGACGCATCCAGCAAGTTTAAGGGTTTGCCTTCGCTACGCGCGGCAAGTTCATCGCGTTTGGCTTTATCCGGCATGGCTGCTGCCGCAGGCGTTTGCGCGGCGGATGAGGCGGACGCGGGTTCAGGCGCGCTGGCGCTCTTCGGTTTATCGTTATTGTCACAGCCTGCAAGCGTGAAGGCGGTGAGGAGCGCGAAAGTCAGCGCCGCGTAACGTAGCGGTTTCATTCTGTATCCCTGAGTGATTGACCCGTTGTGAGAGGCGTCGTCATTATCATTCGCAACGGTTAGAAATACAAAATATCTGATGGATTCTGGAAAGCATCTCGCAAAGCGCATTTTTTGCGCGACGCCCGTGATGTTAGGCCGATCACACCCCGTGACGTAACATGTAACGTTGCGCGTCATTTGTTTTTAAAACAATAAGATAGATAGCGACAACACCCGACCGACTGCTAACGTTATGCGGTCTGTGTCCCTTACTACGCGGTGCTAATAAGCGAGAACACTATGTCCAGAGCCGTGAATGCCCTACAAAATTTTGGTAAGTCCCTTTTTGGCCCGGTGCTCATTTTGCCGATCGTTGGCCTGTTTATTGCTTTCGGTAATATCTTCGGCAATGGCAATCTGGCCGAATACCTCCCCTTTCTTGGCCACCCTCTTATTCAGCATACGGGTCAGTTGATCGCCAAATCCGCCGTTTCGGTGCTCGCCAACCTTGCGCTGGTGTTTGCCGTCGGGATCCCGGTCGGGCTGGCTTCGCGTGATAAAGGCTATGCCGCGCTGATTGGCCTGGTGACCTTTATCGTTTTCATTAATGCCATGAATGTCACGCTGCAATTGCAGGGCGCGCTGGCACCGGCCGATCAGATGAAAGCCGCAGGCCAGGGGATGGTGCTGGGCGTGCAGGTGCTGGAGATGGGCGTTTTCGCCGGGATCCTCACCGGCGCGCTGTCGGGTTATCTCTACGACCGCTACTCCCGCGTGCAGTTTTCCGGTGCGATGGCGATCTACTCCGGGCACTGCTTTGTCGCGATTATTATGTTGCCGGTCTCAATGGTGCTTGGCGTAGTAATGAGCGAGCTGTGGCCCTTCGCCCAGCACGGCATCAGCGCGCTGGCGCTGGCGATTAAAGGCGCAGGCCCGTTCGGCGTGGCGATTTACGGTTTCCTGGAGCGCATTCTGGTGCCGACCGGGCTGCATCATCTGGTCTATACGCCGTTTTTGTATACCGAACTCGGCGGCACGGCTGAGGTGTGCGGCAGCAGCTATCAGGGCGCGCGCAACATCTACTTTGCCGAAATGGCCTGCCCGGGTGTGACCAAACTGAGCAGCACCGTGGTGTGGGATGCGCGCGGCATCAGCAAGATGTTTGGCCTGCCCGCAGCGGCGCTGGCGATGTATGTGACGGCGAAACCGGAACGCAAAGCCGCAGCAAAAGCGATTTTGATCCCCGCCGCGCTCACCTCGCTGCTGGTTGGCGTCACCGAGCCGATTGAGTTCTCTTTCCTCTTTATCGCCCCGCTGCTGTTCGTGGTGCATGCGGTGCTGACCGGCATCGGCATGATGCTCTTCTCACTCTTCGGCGTTCATGCCATCGGCGCGAACGGCATTATCGACTTCATTCTCTACAACCTGCCGCTCGGCACCGAAAAGTCCAACTGGCCGATGTATCTGCTGGTCGGGCTGATTATGTTCGCCCTCTACTTCGTCACCTTCCGCTTCCTTATTTTGCGCTTCAACATGAAAACGCCGGGGCGCGAAGAGGAGAGCGAAGAGACGCGCCTCTACAGCAAGCAAGAGTACCAGGCGAAGGGGAATAACGACGCGGTGGGCGAGGCGATTATTAACGGCCTCGGCGGGCGCGAAAATATCGAGGTGGTCGACAACTGCTACACCCGCCTGCGCGTGACGGTAAAAGATGTGGCGGCTATCAATGAGCCGCAGCTGAAAGCTACCGGCGCGAAAGGCGTGATTAAACAAGGTAATAACGTTCAGGTGGTCTACGGGCTGCATGTCAAAAAAATGCGAGAAGCTGTTGAGATGTTTCTCTGAAGGAGTCCAGAAATGGTTAAACCCCCGTTTATCTTATCCATTGCCGGTGGTGGCAGCACGTATACGCCGGGCATCGTCAAAAGCCTGATGGTGCGGCTGGAGGATTTCCCGCTGGCGGAAATTCGCCTCTATGACATTGATGCCGAGCGGCAGAACACCATTGCGCCGGTAGTCGAGAAGGTGATTCGCGACCACAGCGAGAGCATCAAATTTACCGTCACCAATGATGCCGAAACCGCCTTTCGCGGCGCGCACTTTGTCTTCGCCCAGATGCGCGTCGGCCAGTACAAGATGCGCGAGCAGGATGAGAAGATCCCGCTGCGCCACGGTGTGGTCGGCCAGGAGACCTGCGGGCCAGGCGGGCTGGCTTACGGCCTGCGCACCATTTTGCCGATGATCGAGCTGATCGACCTGGTCGAGCGCTACGCGGATAAAAAAGCCTGGATCGTTAACTACTCCAACCCGGCAGCGATTGTCGCTGAAGGGGTGCGCCGTCTGCGCCCGAACGCGCGGGTGCTCAATATTTGCGATATGCCGGTGGCGGCGATGCGCAATATGGGCGCGATCCTCGGCGTCGATCGCCACCAGCTTGAGGTCGACTATTTTGGCCTTAACCACTTCGGCTGGTTTACCCAGGTGCGCGTCGATGGCGAAGATCGCCTCCCCGCCCTGCGCGAGCACGTCGCGCGCTTTGGCCTGCTGACGGAAGATGCCGCCCAGACCGATCCGCAGCACGCCGATCCGTCATGGGTGAAAACCTGGCGCAACATCAAGCCGATTATGGATCACTTCCCGGAGTATCTGCCGAACCCCTATTTGCAGTACTACCTGATGCCGAACGAGATTGTCGATCATCAGGATCCTAACTACACCCGCGCCAATGAGGTGATGGACGGACGTGAGAAAAAACTCTTTGCCGCGGCGGCTGAGTATAAGCAGACCGGCATTCTGCCTGATGTGTTCCACGTCGGCGTTCACGGCGCGTTTATTGTCGATGTCGCCTGCTCGCTGGCCTTCAACCTGCGCCAGCGTCACCTGGTGATTGTTGAAAACAAGGGCGCGATTGCCAACCTGCCTTACGACGCGATGGTGGAAGTGCCTGCTTACATCACCAGTAACGGGCCGGAGCCGGTGCGCATGGGCGCGGTGCCACTGTTCCACCAGACGCTGCTGATGCAGCAGCTGGCCTCGGAGCAGTTGCTGGTGGAAGCGACGATGGAGGGGAGTTACGAGAAGGCATTGCAGGCCTTTACCCTTAACCGCACCGTGCCGACCATGCAGCATGCGAAGGCGATCCTCGATGAGATGATTACCGCCAACCAGGATTACTGGCCGGCGCTGCAAAAAGCCTGGGAAAACGGCAAAGCGGTGTAATTTTCCGAGGTGGCTCGCGGCGCGAGAGATGGTAGCTTGTCGGGTAGTGAAAAAACGTTAACAATTCAGATAACTGTTGATGACCCGGAGGCACCATGTCCACCTCTTTTTTTGTCGCGGCCGACTGGCTGATAGAGCACAGCGATGATCCTGAAATCCAATTGATTGACGCCAGAATGGCGCCGGTTGGCCAGGAGCATCGCGATATGAAAGCGGAGTACCGCGCCGGACACCTGCCCGGTGCGGTCTTTTTTGATATTGAAGCCCTCTCCGATCACACCTCTCCCCTGCCCCATATGCTCTCTCGCCCGGAGACCTTTGCCGTCGCCATGCGCGAGTCAGGCGTCTGCCAGGATAAACACCTGGTGGTGTATGACGAAGGCAACCTCTTCTCCGCGCCGCGCGCCTGGTGGATGCTGCGCAAGGTTGGCGTTGAGAAGGTCTCTATTCTGGCCGGTGGGCTGGCGGGCTGGCAGCGTGATGCCCTGCCGTTACAGCAGGGCGATGTTGCGCTGCCGGAGTCTGATTTCACCGCCAATTTCGATCCCTCCGGGGTGAAAAAAGTGACCGATGTGCTGCTGGCGAGCCACGAAGGCACCGCGCAGCTGGTCGATGCCCGCCCGGCGCCGCGTTTCAGTGGCGAAGTGGACGAGCCGCGCCCTGGACTTAAGCGCGGCCATATTCCCGGCGCGCTGAATGTGCCGTGGGTCGATCTGGTGGCGGATGGTGAGCTGAAAACCACCGATGAGTTGCTGCGCATTTTCCAGCAACAGGGTGTTGATCTGCATAAGCCGATTATCGCCAGCTGCGGCTCCGGCGTGACCGCCGCAGTGGTGCTGCTGGCGCTGGAGACGCTCGGTGTCAATACGGCAACGCTCTATGACGGCTCGTGGAGTGAATGGGGCGCGCGCGACGACCTGCCTGTCGAAAGCGTGTAGATGGATAACCGACTTGCGCCTCTGCTGACGCGCGGGGAGTCACTCTCCCGCGCTGAATACCGCGTGCTGGCTCATCTTACGGAGCACCCGCTGCTGGTGGGCAACATTACCGTGCGCGCGCTGGCGCAGGCGACCTATGTCTCGACAGCGACGATTATTCGTCTCTGTCAGAAGCTGGGGTTTAGCGGTTTTAGCGAGTTTATCTGGCACTGCAAGCAACTGCTGGCGGATACGCCGCACCTGGCGGAGCAGCACCATGACGGCGTCGGCGAGCTGCCCGCTCTGTTCCAGCAGTTTATGGTCAATTATCAGCACACCTTTCAGTGGGTGACCGAGGAGAAGCGGCGGCAGTTTGCCAGCCTGCTGCGCGAGCGGGAGAGCTTTTTTCTCTACGGCGCGGGGTTCTCCTATCTGTTTGCCGAGTACCTGACCAAAAAGTTACAGGTGCTGGGCAAAACGGCGTTTATCTCCGGCCCCGGCGACAGCCGCAATATCTTTCTCAGCAACGCCGCGCGTTATCAGGTGTTTATTGCCGTTTCGCGCAGCGGAGAGACCGAGCAGGTGCTGGATAAAGCGCGGATTGCGCGCACGGTGGGGATGACGGTGGTGGCCTTTACCCGCGCGTCGGCCAATTCGCTGGCGGCGCTGGCGGATGTGCATTTCGCCCTTTACGACGAGGCGGTGCATTTCGCCGCCGAAGCGGCGGGGATCACCTCGTTTGAGTCCAACCTGGTGCTGCTGATGGATCTGCTGTTGCTGGAAGCAACGCAGGCCGGGTGACGGTGCGGTGAAATGCCTGATGGCGCTGCGCTTATCAGGCCTACAAAGGCAGCCCATGCGATCCCTGGGCTGGATAAGGCGTTTATGCCGCCATCCGGCATTCACACGGTACCGAAAACGTAGGCCGGATAAGGCGTTTACGCCGCCATCCGGCATTAACACGGCACCGAAACCGTAGGCCGGATAAGGCGTTTACGCCGCCATCCGGCATTCACACGGCACCGAAACCGTAGGCCGGATAAGGCATTTATGCCGCCATCCGGCATTCACACGGCGCCGAAACCGTGAATCGCCATCGGCAGATCACGCCGAATGTTTCGACAACTCCCGGCGCGCCCACGCGCTTTCCACATACTCATTGAGCGCGACGTAAAACTCCTCGATGGACAACTTCTCGCGCTGCTCGCCTTTCAACAGACCGCCGGGCAGGCTCAGCACCACTTTGCGGTTTTTCGGCTCGAAGATGAAGTTGCGCACCAGCCGGCTGACAAGCAGCTTCGGCGGCTGATAGCCTTCGCGCCAGAAGAGATCGATAAACACCCAATCATTGATGCTGCGAATGCCAATATTCTCGATCGCGTCGAGCATAAACGGCGCGCTGAGCTGATAGCTCTCAATCCCCTGCGCCGTCAACGTAAAGAGCGGCTGGCGCACGCGGGTGTACATCGTCCAGCTTGCCAGCGCAAAGAGCAGTGAACCAGCCACAAGGCCGAAGGTAATCATATCCATCGGACTGTTGGCCGAAGAGTTCCACTGAATGCTCAGCGTAAACACCATCACCGCGGCCGCCGCACAGAGCACCGTCAGCCCAACGAAGATCCACAGATTTTTCTTGCGCAGTGAGACCACCAGCGTATCGGTGGCGCGGGAAGCGAGATCCTTTAGCTCAGAGTGATAAGCCTCGTAATGGGCGTCAACTTCGCTGGCCATGCCGCTGGTCAGCGCCTTAGAGAGCGCAGAGGCATCGCGAAACAGGCTCTGCATCCAGAAATAATCCGCTTCCCCGACCGGGCGCGACGCTTGCGCCATCAGCGCATCATCCAGCGGAACGTTAAGCTGTTCAATACGCGCACGGGTGGGCGGATGGCTGTCGGTCGGGTGCGCCAGCGCCTCTTCCAGTGATGCGGAGAGATCGAACCGTTCGCCGCTGCGCAGTTCAGTAAAGAGGCTATGCACCAGATCGTCAGTCTCCAGTTTGCGCTGGAAGAACTGCTCCATCGGCCCCTGAAAACGCTCATTGAGGGCGGAGAAACGCAGCAGCGACGCGGCAAGCGCCATCGATGAGCTGGTGCGCGCCCCGGCGGCATCCGCTGCGAGTTCACGCACGCGGCTCCAGCCACTCACCGTTTCGTGGAACTGGCGGAAAAACCACATGCCAAGATGGATGGTCGGGTTGAGCGCCAGACGCTCCAGCCAGCCGCTGCCGCCAACATCACGATAAAAGTAGTTGAGGCTGTTCTCCATCCCGGCGTAAAGCCCGGCAAAGTGCAGCGTATAGAGGGTGTCATTACCGGAGAAGTGCCCCAGTTCATGACCGATGACCGCTGCCACCTCCTCTTTATTCATAAACGCCGCATAGCTGAGCGGGAAGTAGAGGGTGTTGCCGGTAAGCCGTTCGCCCTTCTCGATCTGCACCGGGCTTGCGGTAACGTAGAAGCCTTCGAACAGGCCCACCACAATATTATCCGGCACGATCGCCTGCCCGCGCTGTGCAAGCTCCCTGACCCAGCGCCACAGTTCAGGCGCATCGTTTTCGCGCACGGCGGTGCCATGCACCTCCATATCCTGCGGCTCAAACAGGGTGAAACATTTTTTCAGCAGGAAAAGGCTCTTCAACACCATAATCAGCAGGGAGCCAATCACCAGCAGAATGAACAGCACCAGCTTGATGTTTAACGCGCTCGCGGGCCCCAGGGTGTAGAGCCAGCAGATTTCATACAGGAAGACCGCGATCAGCGCAAAACCGATGCAGGACATCACGGTGACCATGATAAAAGGCAGCAGTTTACGACAGAGGTTAAAGGCGACAATCAGATGGTCGGCTGAGAGGCGCGCCCTGCGCACGCTATAGAAACAGAGCGCCACCGCGCTGGTGCTGGCAAGCAGCGCCATCAGTGACAGAAAGATGCCGGCTTTCGACAGAAAGTGGCGCAGCAGATCGGCCGCTGCGCTGTGCCCGACGGTGCCATACCGCGTGACCTGGTAGACATAGCCATCATCGATACGAATGTTTTGCCAGCAGGCATAAACCAGCAATAAGAGGGGCACGCCGAAGCAGTAGAGCAGAGTTTTTCTGTCCATAACCTTAACCGTAAAGAAACGTAAAAGCGCACCCTACCACAGGGATGGGCTGAATACATTCCCCACGAATTTAGGGGTAAGCGGTACGGGGCGTACCGCCTGAGACGTTAGATAATGCGGTTGGTTTTGAAATCGCGCAGGAAGCTGCCCCAGCGGCGCTCGTAGAACGGGGTGATGTGCGCCAGCATAAAGTGGCTGATGCCCTTCTCGCCTTCGGCGACCTGGCAGATATCAACTGGCTCATCGCCCGGCAGCGTATCGGTCGCCACGCTGCCCGCGGCATGGATGATCTCTTCAATATCGCCTTCGGCTTCGATGCCAATTAACAGGTTCGCCTGCGCATCGGCCTGCTCTTTGATGGAGCAGATAAAGGCGCGTTTAACGGTTTTAATGCTTTTGAACAGCGTGGTCAGGGAGTCAACCATCTGCGCGGGCGGCTCGGCAACTTCCGAGAGCAGCAGCGCGGTACCGCCTTCAAGCACCTCTTGCTGGCTGAGCGGGCTGCCCTCTTCGCCAACCAGATGGCTGATTTCTCGCGGGGTGAACTCTTTCCCGGTTGGCAGCTTAGCGTTAAGGAACAGAGTTTCTCCGAGCGTCATTTCAAACAGCGTGCGCGCGGGCATCACCACAAAGGCCTGCTCGTCGTCGATTGCCTGTTGCAGGGCGGCAAGGGAGGTGAAAAAGGGGATCACCGAGGTGCCGTCATCTTTTTCCCAGTGCTGGATATCGAGCGCGCGCTCTTCCACCACCGCTTCGCCTTCTGCGGCATTGCCTGGCACCCAAACGGTAGAGTCGAGCAGCGTGCGGAAAAAAGCCGGACGGTAAGCGGGTTCGGTCGCCGCCTGCTCAAGCAGGGTTTCTAATTCGTTTTTCGTTTCGGACATAGGATCTCTGGTTCGTTTTCGTGCGTCATCGCGCCCGGGTTTTGCGCATTGCCGGATGGCGGCGTTGCCTTATCCGGCCTACGTTTTCGGGCGCAACCCGTGGCTACGGGGCGCTTTATTGCCGGATGGCGGCGAAACGCCTTATCCGGCCTACGTTTCGGGCGCAACCCGTGGCTACGGAGCCGCTTTATTGCCGGATGGTGGCGTTGCCTTATCCGGCCTACATTTTGCAGCGTGTTGCTTTTGTAGGCCTGATAAGCGTAAGCGCCATCAGGCACGCCGCTTACTCGGCGGTCAACAGATTGGCAACGGTGCGCACACCCAACCCTGTCGCACCGGCGGCCCACTGCTCAACCGCCGATTTACGGTAGGTCGCCGAGCAGTCGATATGCAGCCAGCCCTGCTGATAGTTTTCAACAAAGTGCGAGAGGAAACCGGCGGCGGTGCTCGCCCCTGCCGGGAAGGCCACGCTGGCGGTGTTATTCAGCTCGGCAAAGTTGGACGGAAGCTGGTGACGGTGGAACTCTGCCAGCGGCAGACGCCAGAACGGCTCGTTTTCCGCCGCTGCGCTGTTAAGCAGGCGGCCCGCCAGCCCGTCATCAAAGCTGAACAGCGCATGGTAATCATTGCCCAGCGCGGTTTTCGCCGCACCGGTCAGCGTCGCGGCATCGATAATCAGCTGCGGTTTTTGCGCAGAGGCGTCAATCAGGCCATCTGCCAGCACCAGACGCCCTTCCGCGTCGGTGTTCATCACCTCAACTTTTTTGCCATTGCGGTAGTGAATAATATCGCCCAGCTTAAACGCATTGCCGCTGACCATATTGTCAGCGCAGCAGAGCCAGAGCTTAACGCGCTTGTTCAGACCACGGTTGATGGCAAATGCCAGCGCACCGGTAACCAGCGCCGCGCCGCCCATATCGGATTTCATCGAATCCATAAATGCGCTCTGCTTCAGGCTGTAACCGCCGGTATCAAAGGTGATGCCTTTGCCCACCAGCGCGGCGTAGACCGGCGCATCCGGGTTACCGGTCGGGTTGTAATCGAGCGCCAGCAGCACTGGCGGGCGCTCGGAGCCGCGCCCTACGGTATGCAGCCCCATATAATTCTGCTCGCGCAGATCTTCGCCTTTGGTGATGCGGTAAGAGACATTGTCGCCGCCAACGCTGAAGAGCAGATCGACCGCACGCTGCGCCAGCTGCTCCGGCCCTACCTCTTCCGCCGAGGCATTGATGGTGTCGCGCACCCAGTCGATCACCTTCAGGCGGCTATCCAGCTCTTTCTGCTGAGCTTCATCAAGCTGCGCCCACTCGACTTTACGCGTCCCTTTTGGCCCTTTATAGCCAGACCAGAACGCCCAGCTGCGATCCGCATCCCACCCTTCGCCGCTCAGGGCGACATTTTTGATGCCGAGGCCGTCGATTTTGCGCGCCGCACGCTGAATAAGGCCGAGATCGTCGTTGCCGGTTAAGTGCAGTGCGATGCCGTCGTTGTTGATGCTGTAGGCTGCTTTTTCACCCCAGCGCGCGTCAGCGGGCTGCGTGGTGAGGGTGACTTTCATAGCTTCTGTCATTCTTTTTATCCTTTTCACAATCGCCGGAGGGCAAATGCCTGCTCCGGCCAACGGTTGTGTCCATAAAAACGGGCCACCCGAAGGCAGCCCGTTTGATGATTATGCTGCTTCGTCTAACCAGACTAGCAGAATCGCTTCAAGAATTTTTTCATTCGATGCAGCCGGATCGTCATCAAACTCTTCCAGCTCGCAGATCCACTGATGCATATCGGTGAAACGTACGGTGGTCGGGTCAACGTCCGGGCGGCTGTCATACAGCGCTTCGCCGATTTCACGGCTGTCGGTCCACTTCAGCCCCATCTTAGTGCTCCCGCGCGTGGTTGATGGTGTAACGCGGGATCTCGACCACCAGATCTTCATCGGTGATGCGCGCCTGGCAGCCTAAACGGCTCTCCGGCTCCAGACCCCAGGCTTTATCCAGCATGTCATCTTCGTCTTCGCTGCTTTCAGGCAGCGAGTCAAACCCTTCACGCACCACGCAGTGGCAGGTGGTGCAGGCGCAGGATTTCTCACAGGCGTGTTCAATCTCAATGCCGCCGCGCAGGGCGACATCCAGAATTGTTTCACCGCTCTTTGCTTCCAGAACTGCGCCATCCGGACAGAGGTCCTGATGAGGCAGAAAAACAATTTTAGGCATATTAAACCTCGTCGACGGAATGGCCTTTTAATGCGCTGCGTACGGACTGATCCATACGACGCGCGGCGAATTCCTGGGTTTGTTTATCTACATTTTTAATGGCGTGTTCGATGGCGTCGGTATCATCGGTTTCGGCAACCGCGCGCAACTGCGCGACCGCCTCGTCGATCTCCGCCCGCTCTGCGGCGCTTAGCAGCGCGGCATCCGCGGCGATCGCGCTGGTGACACTCTCCAGCACGCGCGCGGCTTCCACTTTCTGCTCCGCCAGCATGCGCGCTTTCACGTCCTGCTCGGCGAAACTCATGGAGTCTTTAATCATGTCGGCGATTTCGCCGTCGGTCAGCCCGTACGAGGGTTTCACCTGGATGGAGGCTTCCACGCCGGTCGATTTTTCCATCGCCGTGACGCTCAGCAGACCATCGGCATCCACCTGGAAGGTGACGCGAATATGCGCCCCGCCCGCCGGCATTGCCGGAATGCCGCGCAGGGAGAAACGCGCCAGCGAACGGCAGTCGCTCACCAGTTCACGCTCGCCCTGCATCACGTGGATCGACATCGCGGTTTGCCCATCTTTGAAGGTGGTGAACTCCTGCGCGCGCGCCACCGGAATGGTGGTGTTACGCGGGATCACCTTCTCAACCAGGCCGCCCATCGTCTCCAGCCCTAACGACAGCGGGATGACATCCAGCAGCAGCATTTCGCTGTCCGGCTTGTTGCCGACCAGAATATCAGCCTGGATAGCCGCGCCAATGGCGACCACTTTATCCGGGTCGATGGAGGTCAGCGGCGTGCGGCCAAAAAACTCGCCCACATGTTCGCGCACCAGCGGCACGCGGGTCGAACCGCCGACCATCACCACTTCCAGCACCTCGTCAGCGTCGACGCCCGCATCTTTCAGGGCGCGGCGGCAGGAAAGCAGCGTGCGTTTTACTAGCGGCGTAATCAGCGCGTCGAACTGTTCACGAGTGATTTCACCCTGCCAGCCCGCCACATTGACCGCCACGCGGTCGGCATCGCTCAGGGCGATTTTGGCGGCAATCGCCGCGTCCAGCAGTTCGCGCTGCTGGCGGGCGTCGCTGCGTTCGGAGATGCCCGCCTGCTGGCAGATAAAGTCCGCCAGCAGGTGGTCGAAATCGTCGCCGCCGAGAGCGGAATCGCCGCCGGTGGCCAGCACTTCAAACACGCCGCGGCTCAGGCGAAGGATCGAGATATCAAAGGTGCCGCCGCCGAGATCGTAGACGGCAATGACGCCCTCTTTACCGGAGTCGAGACCGTAGGCGATCGCCGCCGCCGTTGGTTCGTTCAGCAGGCGCAGCACGTGCAGACCCGCCAGACGCGCGGCGTCTTTGGTGCCCTGGCGCTGAGCGTCATCGAAATAGGCGGGCACGGTGATCACTACGCCATCCAGCTCGCCCGCCAGCGATTCTTGTGCACGAGCAGCAAGGGCTTTGAGGATATCGGCGGAGACGCGGATCGGGTTAACCAGACCAGCGCGGGTGACAATCATCGGCAGCCCGTTTTCGCTCGCCTGGAACTGCCATGGCAGGTGCGGATAGCGCGCCTGGATATCCGCAAGGCTGCGGCCCATCAGACGTTTTACCGAGCTGATGGTGTTGACCGAATCGAGCGCGGCGTTGTTGCGCGCATCAAAGCCAACCACGTGGCTTTCGGCCTGATAGTGGACGACAGAGGGGAGCAGATGGCGCCCGGCGCTGTCGGCCAGCGTTTCCGCCTGGCCGCTACGTACCGTCGCCACCAGCGAGTTGGTGGTCCCGAGGTCGATGCCTGCCGCCAGCCGACGCTGGTGCGGTGCGGCGCTCAGACCCGGTTCACTGATTTGTAATAAGGCCATGATGTGCTTCCAGAAATTTAAAAACCGAGCAGTTTTTCTTCGAGTTGTTCTGTTGAGCTGCGCAGTTTATCGAGAAAACGTAGTTTACGCACGGTATCCGCCGCCGTCTCCCACGCTTGTGCATCAAGTTGTTCAACCATCTGCTGGTGACGGGCGTCATACATGCCTTTGATGCGCGCCTGAAAAGCTTCCAGACGGGCGGCGTCTTCAGCCTGGGCAATCTCATCCAGCTCTTCGCGCAGCTCCAGCTGTTCCATCAGGAAAGCGGTGTCGCGCACGGTGTGCTGCTCAGAGGCCAGATCGAAGCCGTGCAGCGAGAGCAGATACTCTGCGCGCAGCAGCGGATGGCGCAACGTTTGCCATGCCTGGTTGATGGTCGCGGATTGCTGTACGGCGGCCAGTTGCTCAGACTGCGGCTGGCTGGCGAAGCGATCGGGGTGGAACTGCCGTTGCAGATCCTGGAAACGCGTGGCCAGCGCCTGGGTGTCGAGTGGGTACTGGGCCGGCAACCCAAAGAGGGTGAAGTAATCCATAACAATTCCGGGTATGCAATCGTAACAAACCCCACGCGCAGGCGACTGCGGTGGGGTCATCGTCAGAGGCGATTAGACGTGGAAGCTTTCGCCGCAACCGCACTCATCTTTCACGTTCGGGTTGGTGAACTTAAACCCTTCGTTGAGGCCTTCTTTTACGAAGTCCAGCTGAGTGCCGTCGAGGAACTGCAGGCTTTTGCCGTCAACCACTACCTTCACGCCTTTGTCTTCGAACACCGTATCTTCATCGTTCGGTGCGTCGACAAATTCCAGCACGTAAGCCATACCAGAACAACCGGAGGTTCTCACCCCCAGGCGCAGGCCAAACCCTTTACCACGGTTGGCCAGGAAGGCATTTACTCGCGCGGCGGCACTGTCGCTGAGGCTAATGGACATGACAACAACCTCCTGCCTTATTTCGCGTCTTGTTTACTTTTGTAATCCGCAATCGCGGCTTTAATCGCATCTTCTGCCAGGATAGAGCAGTGGATTTTAACCGGCGGCAGTTCCAGCTCTTCGGCGATATCGGTGTTCTTGATCGCCTGCGCTTCGTCCAGAGACTTGCCCTTCACCCACTCGGTGACCAGCGAGCTGGACGCGATGGCAGAGCCACAGCCGTAGGTTTTGAAACGCGCGTCTTCGATAATGCCTTTATCGTTAACTTTGATCTGCAGTTTCATCACGTCGCCACACGCCGGTGCGCCAACCATGCCGCTACCGATGCTGTTGTCGCCGTTGTCGAACGAGCCAACGTTGCGCGGGTTTTCGTAGTGATCGATTACTTTTTCGCTATAAGCCATTTTTTATTCTCCTGTTTGCGCAACCTAAAATTAATGATGAGCCCATTCGATGGATTCGAGATCCACGCCCTGCTTGAACATCTCCCACAGCGGAGAGAGATCGCGCAGACGGCCGATGGATTTGCGGACCAGCTCGATGGTGTAGTCAATCTCTTCTTCAGTGGTGAAACGCCCTAAAGAGAAACGGATGGAGCTGTGCGCCAGTTCATCATTCATGCCCAACGCGCGCAGCACGTAGGACGGTTCCAGGCTTGCAGAGGTACAGGCTGAACCAGAAGAGACAGCCAGATCTTTCAGCGCCATGATCAGCGACTCGCCTTCAACGTAGTTAAAGCTGACGTTGAGGATGTTCGGTGCGCCGTGCTCAAGATCGCCGTTCAGATAGACTTCTTCGATATCGTTGATGCCGTTCCACAGACGGTTGCGCAGCACGCGCAGACGCGCCATTTCGCTCTCCATCTCTTCTTTCGCGATACGGTAAGCTTCGCCCATGCCAACGATCTGGTGAACAGGCAGGGTACCGGAACGCATGCCGCGCTCGTGACCGCCGCCGTGCATCTGCGCTTCGATACGGATACGCGGTTTACGCTGTACGTAGAGTGCGCCGATACCTTTCGGGCCGTAGATTTTATGGCCGGAGAAGGACATCAGATCGACTTTCAGCTGGCTCAGATCGATCGGCAGTTTGCCGACGCTCTGGGTGGCGTCAACGTGGTAGATAATGCCGCGTGCACGGCACATTTCGCCGATAGCCGCGATATCCTGCACCACGCCGATTTCGTTATTCACGTGCATGATAGAGACGATGATGGTGTCGTCACGCATCGCCGCTTCGAGTTCTTTCAGATCGATAATGCCGTTGCGCTGCGGGGCGAGGTAAGTCACTTCAAACCCTTCGCGCTCAAGCTGGCGACAGGTGTCCAGCACGGCTTTGTGTTCGGTTTTGCTGGTGATGATGTGCTTGCCTTTTTTCTGGTAGAAATTGGCAGCGCCTTTAATCGCCAGGTTGTCGGATTCGGTTGCACCGGAGGTGAAGACGATTTCGCGCGGGTCAGCGCCGACCAGTTCAGCAATCTGGTTGCGGGCGATATCTACCGCCTCTTCAGCCTGCCAGCCAAAACGGTGCGAACGGGAAGCAGGGTTACCAAAGGTCCCGTCCAGGGTGAGAAACTGCATCATTTTCTCGGCAACACGCGGATCCACCGGCGTGGTTGCGGAGTAGTCGAGATAGATCGGTAATTTCATTGCTCTTTAAACTCCGTACATCGCTCTAATGCAAGGAATCAGGCAACCGGCTGGATGTACGACCGTGTTAACAGGGCATCAGACGATGCCCTGGCCCGATTCTGAATTCAGTTTAATTATTATGCGCGCAGCTTAACGTCGATCGCGTCCTGGCCACGGGTGTTACGATGGGATTCGTTGCTGTGCTGACGGTCAGAGACGTCGAGGATCTCCTGATTATTCACCAGCTCACCGAGGGTGATGTTGTTCAGGAAACCGGTCAGGCGATCGCTCAGATCGCGCCACAGCGCGTGGGTCAGGCACTTATCGCCGCCCTGGCAGCCACCTTTACCCTGGCAACGGGTCGCATCGACAGATTCGTCAACGGCGCTAATCACTTCGCCGACGGCGATGCTGTTCGCATCTTTGCCCAGCAGATAACCACCGCCGGGACCACGTACGCTGGAAACCAGGCCGTTTTTACGCAGGCGCGAAAAGAGCTGCTCCAGGTAGGAGAGGGAAATTCCCTGACGCTCGGAAATATCAGCCAACGGCACCGGGCCCGATTCGGAGTTGAGCGCAACGTCCAGCATTGCGGTCACGGCATAACGCCCTTTAGATGTCAGTCTCATGTCTTACAAGCCTCAAACTCGCCCCTGCCCGGGGTTTATTATTAAAATGTTAACGTTGCATAGCAGACGCAAGTCTGACATTCCTGACTAAAATGGTCAACTATTTAGTTGACTGTTTTAGTCAAGTATTCGCCGCTTCGCTTAACCACCCGCCAGGACAGGGTTTGTTGCCTGAATTACCCTTTTTGCTTCTGCTCAATCGAGGCCAGAATGCCGCGCAGAATGTTCAATTCCTGGCTCTCCGGACGGGCGCGAGTGAAGAGGCGGCGCAGTTTATTCATCACCTGGCCGGGGTGGCTTTCACGGATAAAACCGGTGGAGAGCAGCGTCTGCTCCAGGTGACCGTAGAAGCGCTCGAGATCGTCGACCAGCGGGTAAGGCGTCTCTTCCTGCTCAGCGGTCGGCGCATCGCTCTCCTGCTTTGCCAGCCACGCCATACGCACTTCATAGGCGATCACCTGCACCGCCATCGCCAGGTTCAGCGAGCTGTACTCCGGGTTGGCGGCAATCGCCACGTGATAGTGGCACTTCTGCAACTCTTCATTGGTAAGCCCAACGCGCTCGCGGCCAAACACCAGCGCTACCGGTGCGTGTTCCGCTTCGGCAATACTTTTCAGGCCGCATTCGCGCGGATCGAGCATTGGCCACGGCAGCGTGCGTGAGCGCGCGCTGGTGCCAACCACCAGGCTACAACCGGCTAAGGCTTCATCTAAGGTGTCGACGATCTGCGCATTGCCAATCACATCGCTGGCACCGGCGGCCAGCGCAATGGCTTGCGAATCGGGTTTGACCAGCGGGTTAACCAGCCAGAGATTGGTTAAGCCCATGGTTTTCATGGCACGGGCAACGGAGCCCATGTTGCCGGTATGGGAGGTTTCAACTAAGACAATACGGATATTTTGCAGCATAGGTTTTCTACGGCTAAAGAATATTGCCGGATACTATCATAAAGCTGAGACATAATTCGAATTGGCTGGTATGATACGCGCCGTTTTCCGTTCTTTAACATCCAGTGAGAGATATCGATGCATCCGATGCTGAATATCGCCGTGCGTGCTGCGCGCAAGGCGGGTAATTTAATTGCCAAAAACTACGAAACACCTGACACCGTAGAGACCAGCCAGAAAGGCAGCAATGATTTCGTGACCAACGTTGATAAAGCTGCTGAAGCGGTAATTATCGACACCATCCGCAAATCTTACCCGCAACACACCATCATCACCGAAGAGAGTGGCGAGCACGAAGGCACCGACCCGGATGTACAATGGGTTATCGATCCTCTGGATGGCACTACTAACTTCATCAAACGCCTGCCGCACTTCGCGGTATCAATCGCCGTTCGTATTAAAGGTCGCACCGAAGTGGCGGTCGTTTACGATCCGATGCGTAACGAACTCTTCACTGCCACTCGTGGCCAGGGCGCACAGCTCAACGGTTACCGCCTGCGCGGCAGCACCGCTCGCGATCTGGATGGCACCATTCTGGCGACCGGCTTCCCGTTCAAGGCGAAGCAGCACGCAACCACCTATATCAACATCATTGGCAAACTCTTTACCGAATGCGCGGACTTCCGCCGCACCGGTTCTGCCGCGCTGGATCTGGCCTATGTTGCCGCCGGTCGCGTTGATGGTTTCTTTGAGATTGGCCTGAAGCCGTGGGATTTCGCCGCAGGTGAACTGCTGGTTCGCGAAGCGGGCGGTCTGGTATGCGATTTCACCGGCGGTCATAACTATATGATGACCGGTAACCTCGTCGCCGGTAACCCGCGCGTGGTTAAAGCGATGCTGGCAAATATGCGTGAAGAGCTGAGCGACGCGCTGAAGCGTTAATCCTCTCGCTGGCCGGGTTTTGTGAATTGCCTGATGGCGCTGCGCTTATCAGGCCTACAAAAGCAGGCCCATCAGGCCGGATAAGGCGTTTACGCCGCCATCCGGCAACAAAAGCCGCACCCGCAGTACGTAGGCCGGATAAGGCGTTTCGCCGCCATACGGCAACAAAAGCCGCACCCGCAGTTCGTAGGCCGGATAAGGCGTTTTCGCCGCATCCGGCAACAAAAGCAGTACCCCGCAGTTCGTAGGCCGGATAAGGCGTTTCGCCGCCATCCGGCAACAAAAGCAGAACCCGCAGTTCGTAGGCCGGATAAGGCGTTTCGCCGCCATCCGGCAACTAATGCCGCACTTCGTATCCGTCCTCGATTAAAAGGGGCGTAATCCGCCGCCCGGCGGGAGCGCGCTCATCCACATCACCACTGCCGCACTCACCAGCACCACGCCACCCGCTAAGGCTAATGTCGTCCAGCCAATCTGCCGCCACAGCACCGGCGCGCGCTTACCGCTTATTTTCACCGCCAACTGGCGAAAGCCGTGCACCAGCAACGCCAGCCCGCTGATGGTCAGCGAGGTTCCGGCAGCCATCGCCAGCGCAGAGGCCACGCCCCAGGCGAAGACGCCAATCACTTTACTGAACAGCAGCACCATAATGGCGCCGGAACAGGGCCGCATCCCCATCGATAAAACAATCACCAGCCGTGCGCGCCAGTCGCCGCCGTTCTGCAACTGCGACTGCGTTGGCAGGTGCTGATGACCGCATCCGCAATTATCGTGATGAACATGATGCGGCGTGAACGCGCGAAACCTGGGCGCTTGTAGCAGCTGACGCAGGCGTTTCAGCGCGCGCCAGCAGAGCAGCAGCCCCAGCACGCCGACCAGCAGATAACTCCCCTTCTCCAGCCAGTAACCGCTAAGGTGCAACTGCCGGGCGGGCAACGCCAGCAGGCTCAGCACCACAACTACCAGTAAAATCGCCACCAGCCCCTGTAGCAGAGAGGATGCCAGCGTCAGGCCAATAGCGGGTTTTAATTTTGAGGGATGGGTCGCAAGCCAGGTGGTGATCACCACTTTGCCATGCCCTGGCCCCAGCGCATGCAGCACGCCATAGACAAAGCTAAACAGCAGTAGCGTGCCGCCCGCTTTGGTCGGGTTTTCGGCCACCGCTTTCAGCAGCGTGCTCATCTGTATATTCACTTCGCGCTGCCAGAGCGCGCTTCTCATCACCACCTGCGGCCACGCCTGCCAGAGCCAGAGTGCGCCGAGCACGGCCATCACCATAAACAGCAGCAGCGGCCACCACTGCAATACGCGCCGTTTGCGCGCCATCTGTTGGCTGATTACTGACATAGCAGCGTCACCCTTTGAGCAAACTGTTTACCCAGTTCCATATCCTCCTCCGGGGCGTCGGTCTTATCCAGCGACTGCGCATAGCTCAGCACCTCTTCGCCGGGTTTCGGTGTATGTAGCGTCGTTTTACAGCTCGATTGCAGCGCCGCGGGCAGCGTGACGTCGCTCTCCTTGTCGTAGCGCATATCCACATAATAAGTGGGATCGAAGGTCGAGAAGGTGTATTTCTGCCCCTTCAGCGGCTGCGGCTCCGCCAGCGGCAGCACAAAGGTGAGCACCGCCTGGTGCGCCTCACGCGCGAGGCCATACTCGCTCGGGCGGTTGAGGAACTTCACCTTCTGCCCGTTATGCCACACTTCGGTGAAGTAGTGCTGGCCGAGCACGTTTGCCATCACCTCCGCCGCCAGCTTTTTCCAGATCTCCTCGCCGGGCTTTGCGTTACCAGCGTCATAGAGCAGGTCTGCGGAGGTGATCTCATCCATCGTCCAGCGCATTTTCAGGCCGGTAAACTGACCGTTTGCGCTAACCAGTTGCGTCTTCATCACGATAAAGCTGTGCGGGTGCGCCATAAGAGAAAACGATAAAAGCGCGAGAAAAAGCCCCAATACCCACTGTTTAACTAATTGCATCTCTTCCTCACGTGAAAAATTCTGTGATGCTCCCCGGCATTCCTGGTCGAAAATGCGGCGGCTGCGCTGTCGCTCAAGATACCTTTAACTACGCTTATCAAATAGCCCTTTTTCCCAACCCTAACTGGACCCTGACAGATGACCATGACGCTGACCCCACCATCTGTGCTCTCCAGCCCGCAGCGTCGCTGCCAGGTGCTACTGCTGCTTGCCCTGCCGGGACAAGGTATCACCATGAAAAACATCAGCGCCATTAATGGCGTGGATGATACCGTAGCCCTGCAGGATATCGCGGAGACGCAAAACGAGATCCAACTTTACCACCGGCTTTCCATCGTGCCCTACGGTGAAGGCGGTTACCGCATCGAAGGCACGCCGCTCGATCAGCGCCTGTGCCTGCTGCACTGGCTGCGTCGCGCCCTGCGCCTCTGCCCGGAATTTATTACTGAACACTTTACGCCCGCATTAAAAACGGCGCTTAAACAGCAGGGCATTGCGCGCACACTCTATGACGATATTAATCTGCATGCGTTGATCAACCTCTGCTCGCGCCGCCTGAAACGCTCGTTTGAGTGTCGCGATCGCCAGTTTTTGGGTCTCTATTTGCAGTACTGCCTGTTGCAGCATCATAGCGGCCACTCGCCGGAATTTAACCCCGTTCAGCAAGCATGGGCGCAGATGCGCGCCGAGTATCTGGTGGCGCAGGATATCGTTCGCCACTGGCATCGCCGCGTCGCCGCTACTGCCCATGAGAATGAGCACCTCTTTTTAACCCTGCTGTTTATGCTGGTACGTACGCCCGATCCGAGCCAGGACGATCATCAGCAGGATCACCGCCTGCGCCTGGCTATCAGCCAGATGATTGCTCACTTCCATCAGCTCTCCGGCATGCATTTCAGCGACGAGCAGGGTCTGACCAATCAGCTCTATATTCACCTCGCCCAGGCACTGGATCGCAGTTTGTTCGGTATCGGCATCGATAACACGTTGCCGGCAGAGATTAATCAGCTCTACCCGCGCCTGATGCGCACCACGCGCACGGTATTAGAGGGGCTGGAGACGGAGTATGGGCTGCGCTTTAGCGATGAGGAAGCGGGACTGGTGGCGGTGATTTTCGGTGCCTGGCTGATGCAGGAGAGCGATCTGCATGAGAAGCAACTAATGCTGATTACCGGCGACGACAGCGCCAGAGAGCAGGAGATTGAGCAGCAGCTGCGCGAGTTAACGCTGCTGCCGCTCACCATTCGTTACTTGCCGCTGGAGAGCTTCCGCGAAGAGGGCGCGCCGAAAGATGTGACGCTTATCATCACCCCTTACACCACGCCGCTGCCGCTCTTCTCTGCGCCGCTGATCCACACCGACGGGCTGCTGAGCGAGCAGCAGCAGGAGCATATTCGCATTATGCTTGAGGGCTCCCCTTCTGCGCGGCGACCGTTGGACGCAGGACCAGCGCTGGCAGTGCCAGCAACGCCATAATAAAGAACAGCCCCTGATGCAGGTGTTCGAAGAGGAAACCGGCGATCATCGTCATCAGGGCAATACTTCCGCCCATCGCCACGGCGGAGTAGACCGCCTGTAACCGGATCACCTCACTGCCCTGCCGGGCGGAGATGTAGCGCATGGCCGCCAGGTGGCAAACGGTGAAGGTGCCGCAGTGCAGGATCTGCGCGACAACCAGCCACGGCAGCGCAATGGTCCAGCCCATCAAACTCCAGCGAACCAGCCCGCATACCGCCGAGAGCAGCAGCAGATCGCGCGCGCTGAAGCGGCGGAACAGACGGTTGCTGAGGGTAAAAATCACCACTTCCGCCACCACGCCCAGTGACCACAAATAGCCCACCGTTGAGGCGGAGTAGCCCACCGACTGCCAGTAAATCGCGCTGAAGCCGTAATAGGCCGCGTGCGCACCCTGTAACAACGAAACGCAGGCGAGAAAGCGCCAGTTCTGCACAATCAACGTGCGCCAGGCGGGCCAGCCTGCGCCATCCTGCTGGCGGTTTTCACCCTGAGGCAGAATCGTCGGGCGCAGCAGCATACCAAGCAGCATTGAGGCCGTGCCCAGCGACAGCATCACCAGAATCGCCCGGTAGTCGTAGAGGCTGACCAGTTTGCCGGTCAGCGCCGAGCCAATCACGAAGGCGATCGATCCCCACACCCTGACGCGGCCATAATCCATCGGAAACTGTTTTTGCCACGTGCCCGCCAGCGCATCCGTCAGCGGCACCAGCGGCGAGAAGAAGAGGTTAAATCCGACAATCACCACCGCCAGCCAGGCGACATGGCTTCCGGCGTAAAAGGCCATCGCAAAGATAAGCGTAGCCAGCGCCAGCACGCGCAGGGCGGTGATTAATCGGGAAGGGTCGCTTACGCGCGGGGCAATCAACAGGCTACCGAGAAAACGGGCAACGAGACCGGCGCCAAGCAGCATACCGATGATCTCCGGGGTTAACCCGATGCCTTTGAGCCAGACGCCCCAGAAGGGTAAGAAGATGCCGTAACTGAAAAAGTAGGTGAAATAAGCGAGCGCCAGCCAGCGCGTTGACTGCAGAACCATGATTTCCTCCTGAATCGAAGCGTTAGTCTGGCGGCAAACGCCAGGCCTGGCAAGCAACAATCAGGTAACAAATTTGCCTAAGCGCAGGTTTTGCAACATTAAAACGCGCCGGGCGGAGTGCAGGACTGGCGAGCAGGCAAAAAAAAGCCCGCTTCACAGGAAGCGGGCTTGTTTGAGGTCGGAATCTTATGCGTAAACCGGGAAACGGGCGCAGATATCCAGCACTTTCTGTTTGGTGCGCTCGATTACCGCTTCGTCGTTGATGCTGTCCAGCACGTCACACATCCAGCCTGCCAGCTCTTTGACTTCCGCTTCTTTGAAGCCGCGACGGGTCACAGCCGGCGTACCGACGCGGATACCGGAGGTGACAAACGGGCTCTTCGGATCGTTCGGCACGCTGTTTTTGTTAACCGTGATGTTGGCACGGCCCAGCGCGGCGTCTGCTTCTTTACCGGTCAGGTTTTTATCAACCAGATCCAGCAGGAACAGGTGGTTATCGGTACCGCCGGAAACGACGTTGTAGCCACGTGCAAGGAACACTTCCACCATTGCTTTGGCGTTTTTCGCAACCTGCTGCTGGTAGGTTTTGAACTCTGGCTCCATCGCCTCTTTCAGCGCCACCGCTTTACCGGCGATAACGTGCATCAGCGGGCCGCCCTGGCCGCCAGGGAAGACGGCAGAGTTCAGTTTTTTGTACAGCTCTTCGCTGCCGCCCTTCGCCAGGATCAGGCCGCCGCGCGGACCCGCCAGGGTTTTGTGGGTAGTAGTGGTAACAACGTGAGCATGCGGAACCGGGTTCGGGTAGACGCCTGCGGCAATCAGACCGGCAACGTGCGCCATATCGACAAACAGGTACGCGCCGATGCTGTCAGCGATTTCGCGCATTTTGGCCCAGTCAACCACGCCGGAGTAAGCAGAGAAGCCGCCGATGATCATTTTCGGCTTATGTTTTTGCGCCTGCTCATTGAGTTCGTTGTAATCAATGTGGCCCGTTTCATCGATGCCGTAAGGGACGATGTTGTAGAGTTTGCCGGAGAAGTTAACCGGGGAGCCGTGAGTCAGATGGCCGCCGTGCGCCAGGTTCATACCGAGAACGGTATCGCCCGGCTCCAGCAGCGTGGTGTAGACGGCGAAGTTAGCCTGTGAGCCAGAGTGCGGCTGAACGTTGGCGTAATCCGCGCCAAACAGCTCTTTCGCGCGGTCAATCGCCAGCTGTTCAACGATATCGACATACTCACAGCCGCCGTAGTAACGCTTGCCCGGGTAGCCCTCGGCATATTTGTTCGTCAGCTGAGATCCCTGCGCCTGCATAACGCGCGGGCTGGTGTAGTTTTCGGAGGCGATCAGTTCAATGTGCTCTTCCTGACGTACTTTCTCCTGCTCCATAGCCTGCCACAATTCGGCATCATAATCGGCAATGTTCATTTCACGCTTTAACATCCGCATCTCCTGACTCAGCTAACAAAACAACTCTCAATGAGGGCCCGAATTCGGGAACGGCTGACAGTATAACTGATTAAAATTCTGAGAACAGGTCTTGACAAAGGTTTTTGCGCAAACGATTGGCTGCCCGTCACACAAGGCTTTGAGCAATAACGGGCTTCGGTCAGGAAAGGGATTTCTTTTCAGCTTTGTGATGCAACTTCCTCATGTCAGATAACCCCTCTTTCATTGCGCCCTTTACAATCTTGGGCTGGCGGTTATAAGATGCATATAAAATACAACTTTAAAAATGCACGTTAGAAGGAAGCCATCATGCTCGACGCTCAGACCATCGCCACCGTTAAATCTACCCTCCCGTTGCTCGCCGCTACCGGCCCGAAACTGACCGCTCACTTCTACGATCGGATGTTTCAGCACAACCCCGAGTTGAAAGAGATCTTCAACATGAGCAACCAGCGCAACGGCGATCAGCGTGAAGCGCTGTTCAATGCCATTGCCGCTTACGCCGCAAATATCGACAATCTCCCCGCCCTGCTCCCCGCCGTTGAAAAAATCGCCCAGAAGCACACCAGCTTCCAGATCCAGCCGCAGCAATATGACATCGTCGGTGAACATCTGCTGGCGACCATTGATGAGATGTTCCAGCCGGGGCAAGAGGTGCTGGACGCGTGGGGCAAAGCTTACGGCGTGCTGGCGGGTGTATTTATCAATCGTGAAGCGGAGATTTACCGCGAGCACGCCGATAAAAAAGGCGGCTGGGAGGGGACGCGCGCGTTCCGCCTGGTGGAGCGGGTGCAGCGCAGCACGCTAATCACCAGTTTTGAGTTTGAACCGGTCGACGGCCAGCCGATCGCCGATTACCGGCCGGGTCAGTACCTTGCCGTATGGCTGAAGCCGGAAGGATTTCCCCATCAGGAGATCCGCCAGTACTCTCTCACCCGCGAGCCAAACGGCAAAAGCTACCGAATTGCGGTGAAGCGTGAAGCGGGCGGTCAGGTCTCAAACTGGCTGCACGATAAAGCGAAGCCTGGCGATGTTGTCTATCTTGCTGCGCCGGCCGGTGATTTCTTCCTCGATGTTAGCCCGCAAACGCCGGTATCGCTCATCTCCGCCGGCGTGGGTCAGACGCCGATGCTGGCGATGCTGCACCATCTGACGTACAGACATCACCGCGCGCAGGTTAACTGGTTCCATGCGGCGGAAAACGGCGAGGTGCATGCCTTTACCGATGAGGTAAGCGAGCTGGGCGCCAACCTGCCGCACTTTTATCAACATGTCTGGTATCGCCAGCCAAACGCAGCGGATGAGCAGGCCGAGCTGTTCAACAGCACCGGGCTGATGACGCTTACGGAGATGAAAGATCGCGTGAGTGACGGGGAGATGCAGTTTTATCTCTGCGGGCCGGTGGCGTTTATGCAGTTTGCGGCTGAGCAGTTGGTGACGCTGGGCGTTGAGCGCGATCGCATTCACTATGAGTGCTTCGGCCCGCACAAGGTGCTGTAAGCAGGATGCCCTCACCGTGCGCGGTGAGGGCGAAAGATCAGATGGCGGCGTCGTCTTCTTCGCCGGTACGAATACGCACTACACGCGCAACGTCAAAGACGAAGATTTTGCCGTCGCCGATTTTACCGGTCTGCGCGGTACGGATAATGGTATCGACGCAGGTATCGACAATGTCGTCGCCCACCACGATCTCAATCTTCACCTTCGGCAGAAAATCCACCATATACTCTGCGCCACGGTAGAGTTCGGTGTGGCCTTTCTGGCGACCAAAACCCTTCACTTCCGTTACCGTCATCCCGGTGATGCCGACTTCAGCCAGCGCTTCACGCACATCATCCAGTTTGAAAGGTTTAATAATCGCATCAATCTTTTTCATGGTCGTTCCTTACACGCTGTTGCCAGTCTGCTGCATCGTAATCGGTTGCTCACAGTACCATAATCATTTCGCCTTTACTCTTTAAAGTCATTGGCATCCAGTTCATGGCGGGAGAGGAGTTTGTAAAACTCGGTGCGGTTGCGCCCCGCCATTCGCGCGGCGTGCGTCACGTTGCCTTTAGTGATTTGCAGCAGCTTGCGCAGGTAGTTGAGTTCAAACTGGTTACGCGCTTCGACAAAGGTCGGCAGCGCGGTGTTCTCCCCTTCCAGCGCCTGCTCGACCAGCGCATCGCTGATCACCGGCGACGAGGTGAGCGCCACGCACTGCTCAATCACGTTCACCAGCTGACGCACGTTACCGGGCCAGCTGGCGGTCATTAACCGCTTCATAGCATCGGTGGAGAAGGCGCGCACAAACGGCTTATGGCGGTCCGCAGACTGGCGCAGCAGGTGGTTGGCAAGCAGCGGAATATCCTCCGCGCGCTCCGCCAGCGCCGGGATCTTCAGGCTGACTACGTTCAGACGATAGTAGAGATCTTCACGAAACTCGCCGCGCGCCATCGCTTTTGGCAGATCGCGGTGCGTCGCCGAAATAATGCGCACATTGATATCGATATCACGGTTGCTGCCGAGCGGGCGCACCTTGCGCTCCTGTAATACGCGCAGCAATTTAACCTGTAGCGGGATCGGCATATCGCCAATCTCATCAAGAAACAGTGTCCCGCCCTCTGCCGCCTGGAACAGCCCTTCCCGGCTGCTTACCGCGCCGGTAAAAGCCCCGCGCGCGTGACCGAAGAGTTCCGATTCCAGCAGTTGCTCCGGCAGCGCGCCGCAGTTGATGGCGATAAAGGCGTTTTTACTGCGCGGGCTGGCGTTGTGGATCGCCTGTGCCAGCACCTCTTTACCGGTGCCGCTCTGGCCGTTAATCAGCACGCTGACGTCGGACTGCGCCACCATCCGCGCCTGTTCAAGCAGGCGCAACATCAATGGGCTGCGGGTAACAATGGTTTCGCGCCACTGATCGTCGCTGGCGGAGCCGCTGTGCTCCAGCGCATCATCGATGGCCTTATAGAGCGCGTCTTTATCCACCGGCTTGGTAAGAAAGCTGAAGACGCCCTGCTGCGTGGCGGCAACGGCATCGGGGATCGAGCCGTGCGCGGTGAGAATAATCACCGGCATGCCCGGCTGCAGGCGCTGGATCTCGGCAAAAAGCTGCATGCCATCCATCTCATCCATGCGCAGGTCGCTTATCACCAGATCGACCTTCTCACGCGCGAGTATGCGTAACCCCTCCTGCCCGCTTTCGGCGGTGACAATGCTGTAGCCTTCGCTGGTCAGGCGCAGCCCGAGCAGCTTCAGCAGGCCGGGATCGTCATCTACCAGCAGCAGATGCGCCGGTTTGCGATTGGTCATGGTTTCGCCTCCTGCTGATCGCTATCGCTTTTCGCCGGATGTGCGCTGTCCGGCATATCGGCAGGCGCCGGTTTGCGAATGGAGAGACGCCGTTCAATGTCGGTGAGGTTTTCCAGCTTGCGGGTGGTGGTATCAAGCTGCTCATGCAGGAATTGCTGCTGGGCACGCAGTTTGTCGAGTTCGCTGTCGGCGGACTGCTGCAATTTCGCGTAGCGGCTGCGCTCTTCGGCTAACTGCAACTGTGCTTTTTCGCCATCGCGCCAGAGCTCAAATAGCGGGCGCACCTGCGCCGGGATCGACGGGCTTAAGGCATCGAGACGATCGGTATAGTCACGGCGTTCAAGGGGCGAGATTTTGGCATTCGAGAGCAAAATACCGCGGCGGAATGTCGCCTGCCAGGTGTTATCCGACCATGCACGCGCTTCCGCGCGCGCCGCTGCGGGCGACAAGCGCTGGGCGCAATCCATGCCGCGCAGCCAGAACAGCGGGTTGCTGTCGACACTCTGCCCCGACAGGGTCCAGATATCATTGCATTCCGTTAATAAAAAGTCGGCCAGTTGGCGGTCGGGAAGCTGCGGTTTTTTATTGTCATGAATGGCGCTTGGCGGCGTTTGCGTCACGCAGCCTGCCAGCAGCAGGCAAGGTAGCGCGCGCAGCCAGCCCGATTGCTGTGTCATCGCGTTGACCACGCGGGAAAAGAGATGCGACATACTCACCAGATTTATATTCATTGCGTTGATTTTTCCGGCGCGACAAGCGGTAGCTCAATACGGAAACAGACATCGTCCTTGCTGTCCGTTACCAGATGCAGTTCACCCTGCATTCTGCGGATACAGTCTCTGGCGATGCTCAACCCCAGCCCGCTGCCTTTCACCGCGCCTTTGCGTTGGTGGCTTCCCTGAAAGAAGGGCTCAAAAATCATCTCGCGCTCCGCCTCGGGGATTGGGGTGCCGGTATTCGCTACGTCAATGCGCAACCGTGCGCCGGTACTATAACTGTGGAGACGAATGGTACCGGATTCAGCCCCATAGTGCACCGCGTTGGAGTAAAGATTATCCAGCACGCTCATCAGCAGCATCGGCTCTGCCTGGCAGGTCGTCGCATCGAGCGCGATTTCGGTATGCATCATTTTAGCTCGCGCTGGCAGGCTGTGCGCGGAGAGCACCATCTCCACCAGCGGTGCCAGCTCTACCGCTTCCAGCTCGACCGAACCGCCGGCCAGCTTGCGGTTGTAATCAAGCAGCTGCTCAATCAATTTTTGCAGGTTGCGGCTGCTGGCATCGAGGATCTCAACCACCTCTTTCTGCTCCGGCGAAAGCGGCCCGACCACCTGGTCGGCAAGCAGTTCGGTGCCTTCGCGCATGCTGGCGAGTGGCGTTTTCAGCTCATGGGAGATATGGCGTAAAAACTGGTGGCGCTGCGACTCAAGCCACGCCAGCCGTTCGCTCAGCCAGATAATACGTTCGCCGACGTAGCGCAGCTCGCGCGGGCCGCTAAACACCACGCTTTGCGCCAGTGGACGCCCCTCCCCCAGACGGTTAATCATCCGCTCGATACCCTTCACCGGGCCGATAATCATGCGGGTAAAGAGCAGCATCAGTGCCAGGCTGACTAAAAAGAGCACCAGCGCCTGCCAGCCGAAGAACTGACCGCGCTCGGCGATCTCAAGCTGGAGCTGCTGCCCGCGCGAGAAGACCACGGCGCGGGTCGACTGCACCATCTCGGTATTCGCCGCCGCAAACGCCTCCAGTTGCGCAGAGGCGGCAGGTGACGGGCCGCTGTTGGCACACTGCAACTGGGCGAGATCGTTCAGATCCTGGCGCAGCGCCTGGTAGAGTCTGTCATCGGGTAAAACACCGGCATGGGCCTCCAGCATCTCGCTGTAGCGCTTGCGCTGATTCTGGTAGACCCGCTCAAGGGTAGCGTCATCCAGCACGCAGTACTGGCGGTAGCTGCGCTCCATCTCCAGCGCGGCGTTGGTCATCGCTTCACTGCGGCGGGCGTCAATCAGCGTCGTGCGGTTGGTCAGCAGGGCCTGGGCACTGAGCGCATTGAGGCTCTGCCAGGCTTGCCAGGCTAACACCAGCAGCGGCAGTAAAATAAGCAGGAACGCCATCATAACCAGTTGGCGTAAGGAGCGGGGAAAAGCGGGCCAGCGTTTCAAGGCGGTACTCTCGCAGGATAAGGTACAGAGATGCTAGCTGAGTGACGGGGTAAAGAACAACAAAGCCGGGCAAAAGCCCGGCTTTGTTATGTAATTAGGCGGTGCCTAACTCGACGTTTCGCCCGAGGTCTGATAAAGCTACGCAATTATCAGCAGGTGGACGGCAGGCACCTTTAAGTGCGTCATTCGAAGGTTTATGTAGCGCGTCCCGAAGGGGCTGACATAAGAGGGTGAATGAGCCACTGGCTATAATTATGCACGTATTATGCCAGGTTGCCACACAATATTTTAATGTCTTGATTATCATAGTGTTTATCAATATTTATCGATTGTGTGAAGTGCGCAACATTTCATCGCTCTGTCGCTATTTAGCAACACTCCATCAGCCCATAAATTATCACCATTAAAATCAAACAGATAAATGTCTCCTTTTAGAGACAGTGATAATCCTCTGATGTCGGGAAAAGCCGACACTTTTAGCACCCGATCAAAAAAGCCCCCTTCCCGGTTAAGGAAGAGGGCCTGTTTTACTGCCGCGTCGGTTTAGCCGAGCTGCTTACGGGCATTGCGGAAGATACGCATCCACGGGCTGTCTTCGCCCCAGTTTTCCGGGTGCCAGGAGTTGGCAACGGTGCGGAAAACACGCTCCGGGTGCGGCATCATGATGGTGACGCGCCCGCTTTCGCTGGTCACGGCGGTAATACCGTTCGGCGAGCCGTTCGGGTTTGCCGGGTAGCACTCAGTCACGCTGCCGTTGTTATCGACATAGCGCAGCGCCACCAGCCCTTTGCTTTCGAGCTGTGCCAGATGGGCGGCGTCACGCACTTCGACACGCCCTTCACCGTGCGAGACGGCGATTGGCATATGCGACCCGACCATGCCATTGAGCAGCAGTGACGGGCTCTGCGTCACTTCCACCAGGCTGAAACGCGCCTCGAAGCGATCGGAGTGGTTACGCACAAAGCGTGGCCACAGTTCGCTGCCCGGAATCAGCTCACGTAGGTTCGACATCATCTGGCAGCCGTTACAGACACCCAGCGCCAGGGTTTGCGGACGGTGGAAGAAGGTTTCGAACTCGTCGCGTACGCGCTCATTAAAGAGGATCGATTTCGCCCAGCCTTCGCCCGCGCCCAGCACGTCGCCATAAGAGAAGCCGCCGCAGGCGACCAGCGCGTGGACGTTCTCCAGCCCGCTGCGCCCGGCCAGCAGATCGCTCATGTGGACATCAACCGCGTCAAACC
This sequence comes from Kosakonia sp. S57, assembly GCF_016516575.1. Lineage (NCBI taxonomy): Bacteria > Pseudomonadati > Pseudomonadota > Gammaproteobacteria > Enterobacterales > Enterobacteriaceae > Kosakonia > Kosakonia sp. S57. The sequence continues at coordinate 122,144 of NZ_JACVUL010000012.1, forward strand.
CGGCGCGGTGGAACGCCGCCGCCATCTCCACGTGGGAGTTGACGCCCTGCTCACGCAGCACGGCGACTTTCGGTCGCGCGCCGGTGGCAATAAACGGTGCCGCGATATCGTCGTTGATATCAAACGTCAGTTTGACGTTGAGGCCCGGATCGTTGTCGTTGGCTTTCGCCTCGTGCTCCTGATCCGCGCACTCCGGGTTATCGCGCAGGCGCTGCATCTGCCAGGTGGTTTCCGCCCACCACATACGCAGCGTGGTGCGGCTTTCGCTGAACACCGGCTGACCGTCCGCTTCAATCACAAAGCGATCGCCTTCGACCGCGCGACCAAGATAGTGCACAACGTCGCTTAAACCGTAGGCCGCCAGCACGCTCTCAACCGCCTCGCGGTCGGCTGCGCGCACCTGAATCACCGCGCCCAGCTCTTCATTAAACAGTGCCGCCAGACGATCGTTGCCCAGCGCGGCGATATCGACATTCACGCCGCAGTGGCCGGTAAAGGCCATCTCTGCCAGCGTCACCAGCAGGCCGCCGTCGGAGCGGTCGTGGTAGGCCAGCAGTTTTCTCTCTGCCACCAGCGCCTGAATCGCGTCATAGAAGCCTTTCAGCTGCTCGACGTTACGCACATCCGCCGGTTTGTCGCCCAGCTGGCGGTAAACCTGCGCCAGTGCCGTTGCGCCAAGCGCGTTGCTGCCCTTGCCGAGATCGATTAACAGCAGGGCGTTGTCGTCGGTTGAAAGCTGCGGCGTCACGGTGTGGCGCACATCTTCAACGCGGGCAAAGGCGGTGATCACCAGCGACAGCGGCGACGTCATTTCGCGCTGCTCGCTCCCCTCCTGCCAGCGGGTCTTCATCGACATCGAGTCTTTACCCACCGGAATAGTCAGACCGAGCGCCGGACACAGCTCTTCGCCCACCGCTTTCACCGCCGCATAGAGACCGGCGTCTTCACCCGGGTGACCAGCTGCGGCCATCCAGTTAGCGGAGAGTTTGATGCGTTTGATATCGCCGATATGCGTTGCCGCGATGTTGGTCAGCGCTTCGCCGACCGCCAGCCGCGCCGAGGCGGCAAAGTCCAGCAGCGCGACCGGAGCGCGTTCGCCGAGCGCCATCGCTTCGCCGTAGTAGCTGTCCAGGCTGGCGGTAGTCACCGCGCAGTTGGCAACCGGGATCTGCCACGGGCCGACCATCTGGTCACGCGCCACCATGCCGGTAACCGTACGGTCGCCAATGGTGACAAGGAAGGTTTTCTCCGCCACGGTCGGCAGGTGCAGCACGCGGTTTACCGCGTCAGCCACGGTAATACCGTGAGTGTTGAAGCTGTCGCCGGTCGCCTGGCGCGTCGCGACATCGCGCGTCATCTTCGGCGTCTTGCCAAGCAGCACATCCAGCGGCATATCGATTGGCTGGTTGTCGAAGTGGCTGTCGTTCAGCGTTAAGTGCTGCTCTTCGGTCGCGTCGCCAATCACCGCGTAGGGTGCGCGCTCGCGGCGGCAAAGTTCGTCAAACAGCGGCAGTTGATCCGCCGCCACCGCCAGCACATAACGCTCCTGGGATTCGTTACACCAGATCTCCAGCGGGCTCATGCCTGGTTCGTCGCTCAGAATATCGCGCAGCTCAAAGCGGCCGCCGCGACCGCCATCGCTCACCAGCTCTGGCATGGCGTTAGAGAGACCGCCCGCGCCGACATCGTGAATAAAGAGGATCGGGTTGGCTTCGCCCAGCTGCCAGCAGCGGTCAATCACCTCCTGGCAACGACGCTCCATCTCCGGGTTATCGCGCTGCACCGAGGCGAAGTCGAGATCGGCATCGGACTGACCGGATGCCATTGACGAGGCCGCGCCGCCGCCCAGGCCGATATTCATCGCCGGGCCGCCGAGCACGATCAGCTTGGCGCCAACCACGATCTCGCCCTTCTGCACATGATCTTCACGAATGTTGCCGATCCCGCCTGCCAGCATGATCGGCTTGTGGTAGCCGCGCAGCTCTTCACCGTTGTGGCTGTTGACCTTCTCTTCATAAGTACGGAAGTAACCGTTCAGCGCCGGACGACCAAATTCGTTGTTGAATGCCGCGCCGCCCAGCGGGCCGTCGGTCATAATATCGAGCGCGGTAACGATGCGCTCCGGCTTGCCAAAATCCTCTTCCCACGGCTGCTCGAAGCCTGGAATACGCAGGTTGGAGACGGAGAAACCGACCAGACCCGCTTTCGGCTTCGCGCCGCGCCCGGTTGCGCCCTCATCGCGGATCTCGCCGCCGGAGCCGGTTGCTGCGCCCGGCCACGGTGAAATGGCGGTCGGGTGGTTGTGCGTCTCCACCTTCATCAAAATATGGGTCGGCTCCTGGTGGAAATCGTAGCGACCTTCAGCGCGATCGGCATAGAAACGACCAACCGCGGAACCTTCCATCACCGCCGCGTTATCTTTGTAGGCAGAGAGCACAAAGTCCGGCGTCTTCTCGAAGGTGTTTTTAATCATTTTGAACAGCGACTTCGGCTGCGGCTGCCCGTCAATCACCCAGTCGGCGTTGAAGATTTTGTGACGGCAGTGCTCCGAGTTCGCCTGGGCGAACATATAGAGTTCGATATCGTTCGGGTTGCGCCCCAGGCGCGTAAAGGCGTCGTGCAGGTAATCGATCTCATCTTCCGCCAGCGCGAGGCCGAGACGCAGGTTGGCGTCAATCAGCGCCTGGCGGCCTTCGCCCAGCAGATCCACGCTCTGTACCGGCGCGGGCTGGTGGTGCTCAAACAGACGCGCGGCGTCCGCTTCAGCGTTAAATACGCTCTCCATCATGCGGTCATGCAGCTGCGCCGCCACCTCTTGCCACTGGGCGTCGGTCAGGCTGGCGGCTTCAACGTAGTACGCCACGCCGCGCTCAAGGCGGTTGATCTTTTCCAGACCGCAGTTGTGGGCGATGTCGGTAGCTTTCGATGACCAGGGAGAGATGGTGCCGGGACGAGGAGTGACGAGCAGTAATTTTCCGGTTGGGGTGTGGCTGCTAAGGCTTGGACCATATTTCAGCAGGCGCTGGAGCCGGGCGTACTCTTCTTCGGTGAGCGCCGCGTTAAGGTCGGCAAAGTGAGTATATTCGGCATAAATATTGCTCACCGGCAGGTTGGTGGCCTGAAACCGCGCCAGCAGTTTGTTAATACGGAATGCGGACAGGGCAGGCGAACCACGCAGAATTTCCATCATAAGTCTCTCGTCTTCGATTACGAAGCGTCGGGGACGCTTAAAGTGTGCACCAGGGGAAAACGGGCGTCATTATAGAGAATCCTGAGGCGCGACGAAACCGTTTGCGTGGAAATAAAAAGCGCTGGCGATTTTTAGCAATAGCTGTGGCCGAATGCTGTAATTTGTTGCCAACTGCCGTTTTGTTACGCAGAATGCCGCTAAATCAGCAGCAACCCCCTTGCTGTGATTGCGAAAACCTTTTGAGGCAAAGTACGGCGCAGAGAATTAACTCCTTGAAAAGATTTCAGATTAATTATCTGCTCATCGGCATTGTCACCCTGCTGCTGGCAGCGGCGCTGTGGCCATCAGTCCCCTGGTTTGGCAAAGCCGATAACCGCATCGCGGCTATCCAGGCACGCGGGGAGCTGCGCGTCAGTACCATTTCGACGCCGCTTACTTACACCTCTATCAACGGCAAAAATTACGGCCTCGATTACGAGCTGGCGCAGCAGTTTGCCGACTACCTCGGCGTGAAACTCAAAATCACCGTGCGCCAGAACATCAGCCAGCTGTTTGACGACCTCGATCACGACAACGCCGATATGCTCGCCGCCGGGCTGGTCTATAACAATGAGCGTGTCAAAAGCTACCAGACCGGGCCGGTCTACTACTCCGTTTCTCAACAACTTGTCTATCGCGTCGGCAGCTATCGCCCGCGTACGCTGGCGGAAGTGAATGAGAGCCAGTTGACCATTGCCCCCGGGCATGTCGCGCTGGACGATCTGCGCGAGATAAAAGAGAAGAAGTACCCCAATCTCAGCTGGAAAGTGGATGAAAAACTCGGCACGACCTCCCTGCTTCAGCAAGTGGTCGACGGCAAACTGAGTTATACCGTCGCCGATTCGGTGGCGATCAGCCTCTTCCAGCGCGTTCACCCGGAGCTGGCGGTGGCGCTCGATATCTCTGATGAACAGCCCGTCACCTGGTTTAGCAAGCGCGACGACGACAACACACTTTCGGCGGCGATGCTCGATTTTTTCAACACCATTAATGGCGAGGGGATCCTCGCGAGGCTCGAAGAGAAGTATCTCGGGCATGGCGATGGCTTTGATTATGTTGATACACGCGCCTTTTTACGCGCCGTTGATAGCGTGCTGCCAGAGCTGCAGCCGCTGTTTGAGAAGTATGCGCAGCAGATCGACTGGAAGCTGTTAGCGGCAATTTCCTATCAGGAGTCTCACTGGGACACGCAGGCCACCTCGCCGACGGGCGTGCGCGGGCTGATGATGTTGACCCGCAATACGGCGCAGAGCCTGGGGCTCAGCGACAGAACCGATGCCGAGCAGAGCATCAGCGGCGGCGCGCGCTACTTGCAGGATATGATGAGCAAAGTGCCGGACAGCGTGCCGCAGGATGAGAAGATCTGGTATGCGCTGGCGGCCTACAACATGGGTTATGCGCACATGCTTGATGCCCGCGCGCTGACGGTGAAGACCAAAGGCAATCCGGATAGCTGGGCCGATGTGAAACAGCGCCTGCCGCTGTTAAGCCAGAAGGCCTACTACAGCAAATTACGCTACGGCTATGCCCGCGGGTATCAGGCGTATGCCTACGTGGAGAATATCCGCAAATATGAGATTAGCCTGGTGGGTTATCTGCTGGAGAAAGAGAAGGCGCTCGCCGCAACGCTCAAGCTAGCGCAGAGCTACCCGGCGGTGTCGAGCGCCGAGCTTGATCAGCCGACCTATGGCGTGTTGCCCTTCAGCGCGTTGACCGTCGACGAGGCGTTTGGTCACCATTCGGTTTTACCGCAGGATACGCTGCAACTGAAGGTTAACCGCTGATTAAGTTGCCGGATGGCGCTACGCTTATCCGGCCTACAAAACCCCGACCCACTGTAACCGCTGCCGTAGGCCTGATAAGGCGGAGCCGCCATCAGGCATTGCCCGCAAGGGCTGATCAGGCGTTGCCGCTTTTCAGGGCTTTCTTCTCCAGCCGACGCTGGCGGAAGAAATCGCTTAACATCGCGGCGCACTCATCGCGCAGCACGCCTTCGGTAAACTCGATCCGGTGATTCATCCCCGGGTGATGAAGCACATCCATCAACGATCCTGCCGCGCCGGTTTTCGCATCACGCGCGCCAAACACCAGTTGCCCGATGCGGCTATGTACCATGGCGCCCGCGCACATCACGCAGGGCTCCAGCGTCACGTAAAGCGTGGTGTCGATCAGCCGGTAGTTTTGCAGCACCAGACCGCCCTGGCGCAGCGCCATAATCTCCGCGTGCGCGGTGGGATCGTGACGGCCAATCGGGCGGTTCCACCCTTCGCCAATCACCTGGTTGTTATGCACCAGCACCGCGCCCACGGGCACTTCGCCCTCGTCCCAGGCGCGCTTCGCCAGCGTCAGCGCATAACGCATCCAGTGTTCGTGAGTCAGTTCGGGATTGGACAAAGGTATAAACTCCAGTAATTCAGGCGGGGCGCATTATACACACCCCTAATACGTTCGACACTACTCAAGCTGTTGCAGTTCGCCACGGCGCGTAACGCGCCAGCGGTGCTGGCAGAAGTAGAGCAACGGGTTGTCCTGTTTACTGTCGCTGTAGCCGCTGTAAAGACGCAGCGGCGTACCGATTTTGCGCTCTAATTGCGCGACTTTCTCATGCCCGAGGCAGCGCAGAGTCAGCACCCAACCGCCGTAGCCGCGGGTCATCTGGCTGGCGATGACATTAACGCGCGGCAGCCAGGGCGTGTCGAAATAGACCTGCTCAACCAGCGACTGCGGCGAGCCGGTGATGAGCCAGATATCCGCATCCGAGGCGGCCAGATAGTTGGTTAAGCGCGTCTGCACCACCGGAAAGGCGGTGACGTGCCCGCGGAACCAGTCGGCAAATTTCTGCTGCAGGGCGTTGAGATGACGCTCGCTGTGACCAAAGGTGCAGCCCCATAACAGCAGGCTCATCGGCCAGCGCGCGGCGCGGCCCTTTATTAAAAGCCCGGCACCAATCACCGGTAACAGCGGCAGCACAAGCAGCGCATTGAGCGGATGATGTCGCAGCAGATAACGCAAAAAGGTGCCGAACATATCCTGCTGATGTAATGTTCCATCAAGGTCAAAAAATACAACGCGGCGTTCACTGGTAGCCAAAAGATATTCCTCTGTGGGTTAACGCTCCATCGCCGGGACGCTCCGTTTGGCGATTACACTACAACTAGCCTAACAGATAGATCCTCACTTTTCCGGTAACAGCCTGTTATCAATACCTGCAATAATACGCGACACGCCTTTTCTCCCCCTACTTAATACAGGTGACAATGACTCCAGCCCCCCGCACAACGCCGCGCCGCGCCTTGCAGATCGCTGCCTTTCGCTACCTCTTTTCTGCCCGCCTGCTTACCGTGCTGGGCAACGGCATCGCGCCGATCGCGCTGGCTTTCGCGGTGCTCGATATTGGCGGCTCGGCGGCCGATCTTGGCCTTGTGGTGGCGGCACGCTCGCTGTTTAACGTCGCGTTTTTATTGATTGGCGGCGTGCTGGCGGATCGCTACTCCCGCAGCCGCGTGATGGTGCTCTCTTCTCTTGTCGCCGCTCTTTCGCAGGGTGCGGTCGCCTGGCTGGTGCTTGATGGCTCAGCCAGCGTCATGTTGCTCGCCCTGCTTGGCACGCTGAATGGCGCGGCGGCGGGTATTGCCCTTCCCGCCTCCTCGGCGCTGGTACCGCAAACCGTGCCCGTTCACCTGCGGCGTGAAGCGAACGCACTGCTGCAGCTTGGGATTTACAGCGGGACGGTCATCGGCGCCTCGCTCGGCGGGATCCTGACCAGCGCAGTCGGCCCCGGCTGGGGGCTGGCCATTGATGCGCTCGGCTTTGCCGCCTCGGCACCGCTCTATTACGCGATTCGCGTCGGTACTATCAAAGCCGCAGAGGCGACCAGCAATATCCTGCAGGATCTGCGCGACGGCTGGAAAGAGTTCGCCAGCCGTCCCTGGGTCTGGTCGGTGGTGGTGCAGTTCACCCTGATTAACGCCGCTTTCAGCGGAATTGTAATGGTGCTCGGCCCGGTGATTGCCGACAGCGCTTTTGGGCGAACCCAGTGGGGGCTGATTATCGCCGCGCAGAGCATAGGCCTGATTGTCGGCTCGTTCCTGGCGCTGCGCTGGCGGCCTAAACGCGATCTTTTTATTGGCGTGGTGCTGATGGCGTTCTGCGCCGTGCCTACCTGGCTGCTCGGCCAGGCGGCACCGGCGCACTGGCTGATGGCGGCCTTCTTTTGCGCCGGGATCGTCTTCGGCCTTTTCGGCGTGGCGTGGGCGCAGTCGCTGCAAACGCACATTCCGGCGGAGAAGCTGGCGCGGGTCTACGCCTGGGATGCGATGGGATCGTTTATTGCCATTCCGGTAGGTGAACTGGCAGCCGGGCCGCTGGCGATGCATTTTGGCAGCGAAACGGTGTTAACCACCTCGGCGCTGGTGGTGATTTTGGCCTGTATCGGTGCGGGTCTGGTACCGGCGATCCGCCGTCTTGAGAGCGCGCCACAGGTGAAAGCGAGCGGGTCTGGCCTTCCCAGTTGATCGCTATCAAACGCCACGCGGAGAAACTTTGTGCTGCCAGAATTTTTAATTCATAATCACCGCCCATGGATGGAATAGTTAATTCATCCGCGTAATGCACCAGCAGTGAATTACGTGAACACCCCGGAGATCGTATGAACTGTTTGATCCGCATTCGCCAGCGCTATCCCGGCCTTGCGCAGAGTGATAAAAAGCTGGCGGAATTTCTGCTCGAAAACCCCGATCGCGCCCGCCATTTAAGCTCGCAGCAGCTGGCGGCGGAAGCGGGTGTCAGCCAGTCGAGCGTAGTGAAATTCGCGCAGAAGATGGAGTTCAAAGGCTTCCCGGCAATGAAGCTGGCGATCAGCGAAGCGCTGGCCAGCAATCCCAACCCCTACTCCGTACCGGTGCATAATAAAATTCGCGGCGATGACGCCCTGCGCGTGGTCGGCGAGAAGCTAATTAAAGAGTATCAGAGCGCGATGCACGCCTCGCTGGATGTGAACAGCGAAGAGAAGCTGCTGGAGAGCGTGCGCCTGCTGCGCGAATCGCGGCGCATCGTGCTGACCGGTATCGGCGCGTCGGGCCTGGTGGCGCGTAATTTTGGCTGGAAGCTGATGAAGATTGGCCTGAACGCCATTGTCGAACAGGATATGCACGCGCTGCTGGCAGCGGTGCAGGCGCTGGAGCCGGGCGATCTGCTGCTGCCGGTCTCCTACTCGGGCGAACGGCGTGAGATCAATCTGGCGGCTGACGAAGCGTTACGCGTGGGAGCAAAGATCCTCGCGATCACCGGTTTTACCCCCAATGCATTACAGCAGCGCGCGACCCACTCGCTCTATACCATTGCGGAAGAGCAGGCGACGCGCAGCGCGGCCATCTCCTCCACCAGCGCCCAGATGATGCTGACGGATCTGCTTTTTATGGCGCTGGTTCAGCAGGATCTGGAGCATGCCCCGGAGCGTATTCGCCACAGCGAGGAGCTGGTAAAAAAACTGGTTTGAGCAGGCAATCATCGTATAATGCCCGCCCTGTTTGTGTTGTTTCTGAGAATTTCCTGATGGCGCTGTTAATTACCAAAAAATGCATCAACTGCGATATGTGCGAGCCGGAGTGCCCGAATGAGGCGATTTCGCTCGGCGAGAGCATTTATGAGATTAACAGCGACCGCTGCACCGAGTGCGTGGGCCATTACGATACGCCGACCTGCCAGAAAGTGTGCCCGATCCCCAATACCATCCTGAAAGATCCGGCACATCAAGAGAGCGAAGAACAGCTGTGGGATAAATTCGTGCTGCTGCACCACTCTGACAAAATCTAACTTTCGATAATCACCGTCGCACAAGCGTAGTGGCGTTCATCCGCCAGCGTGACGTGCACAGAACGCACGCCCATCCGCTCTGCCAGCCGCTCAGCTTCACCCCACAGGCGCAGGCTCGGCTTTCCCAGTTCATCGTTAAAGACTTCGAATTGATTGAATGCGAGGCCGTTGCGAATGCCGGTGCCGAGCGCCTTTGCCGCCGCCTCTTTCACCGCAAAGCGTTTGGCGAGAAAGCGCACCGGCTGCTGGTGCGCCTCGTAGAGTGCCCATTCATTAGGGCTGAGCACGCGCTTCGCCAGCCGATCGCCGCTGCGGGCGACCACCGCTTCAATGCGTGCGATCTCAACGATATCGGTGCCCAATCCTAAGATAGCCATTATGCGCGCGCTTCCAGCATCAAACGTTTCATCTCCGCCACCGCCTCTTTCAGGCCACTCATCACCGCACGGCCAATAATTGCGTGACCAATATTCAGCTCGTGCATCTCTGGCAGCGCGGCGATCGCTTTAACGTTGTGGTAAGTCAGACCGTGACCGGCATTGACTTTCAGCCCAAGACTGGCGGCATAGGTCGCGGCGTTGGCGATGCGCTCCAGCTCTTTCGCCTGCGCGGCCTCGTTTTCAGCATCAGCGTAACAGCCGGTGTGGATTTCAATATAGGGTGCGCCCACTTCCGCCGCGGCTTTGATCTGCGCGTTATCGGCATCGATAAACAGCGACACCAGAATCCCCGCCTGCGCCAGGCGCTGGCAGGCATCGCGCATTTTGTCGCGCTGGCCGGCCACGTCCAGCCCGCCTTCGGTGGTCACTTCCTGGCGTTTTTCCGGCACCAGGCAGCAGAAGTGCGGCTTCGTTTCGCAGGCAATCGCCAGCATCTCGTCGGTAACAGCCATTTCAAGGTTCATGCGCGTGTGCAGCGTCTGGCGCAGGATACGCACATCTCTGTCGGTGATATGGCGACGATCTTCACGCAGATGGACGGTAATCCCATCGGCACCTGCCTGCTCGGCAATAAACGCCGCCTGCACCGGATCCGGGTATGCGGTGCCGCGCGCGTTGCGCAGAGTGGCAATGTGATCGATGTTTACGCCCAACAGTAATTCAGCCATGACAATCCTCAGTTTCGCAAAATTTCCGGCGCGGTCTTCGCCCCGCCTGGTCTGTGATCCTGCCGCTAGCGCTTAGGCACAAACTGCCGGAATAACTCCCGGCTTTTGAGCGGCTTGCCTCCAAGATACGGCTTCAGGGCAATGCGGGTAAAGCGCTTTGCGGCACGCAGCGTGTCGCTGTCCGGGAACTCCCGCTCGGAGAGCGCGCGTAAGTGTCGCCCGGTGAAGGTGGTGTTGTCGACCACGACGCTGGCGATAAAGCCCTTCTCTTCGCGGTAGCGATAGGTCATGCCATCTTCCACCGCCTCGCCGCTCCCCGCACAGTGCAGAAAATCGACGCCGTAACCGAGATGACCGAGCAGCGCCAGCTCAAAGCGGCGCAGCACCGGCTCCGGCGAGCCACTGACGCCGGCCAGCGCCTGGATGCAATGCAGATAATCAAAAAAGAGTTCGGAGAAGCGCGTCTCATGCTCCAGCACGCGGGAGATGAGTTCATTGACATAGAGACCGCTGTAGAGGGTGATGCCGCTTAACGGCAGCGCCAGCGAGACCGCTTCGGCACTGCGCAGGGTTTTGACTTCACCGCGCCCACCAAAGCGCACCAGCAGAGGGGTAAAGGGCTGCAAAGCGCCTTTGAGGTTGGAACGTTTAGAGCGTGCGCCTTTGGCAACCAGGCGCACACGACCGGACTCTTCCGTGAAGACGTCCAGCATTAAGCTGGTTTCGCTCCAGGGACGGCTATGAAGAACGAAGGCACGCTGCCATCCCTCCATCCGGTGTTACTCAGAGATCGTCGACATAACCGAGACTGCGCAGCGCGCGCTCGTCATCGGCCCAGCCCGATTTCACTTTGACCCACAGTTCAAGGTGAACTTTGGCTTCAAACATCTCTTCCATATCTTTACGGGCTTCGATGCCGATGGTTTTGATTTTGGCGCCTTTGTTGCCAATCACCATCTTCTTCTGCCCTTCGCGCTCAACGAGGATCAGGCCGTTGATGTCATACCCGCCGCGCTCGTTGGTAATAAAGCGTTCGATCTCGACGGTGACCGAGTACGGCAGCTCTGCGCCAAGGAAACGCATCAGCTTTTCACGGATGATTTCAGAGGCCATAAAGCGCTGCGAGCGGTCAGTGACGTAATCTTCCGGGAAGTGGTGAATCGCTTCTGGCAGATGCTTGCGCACGACGCTGGCGATGGTATCAACGTTCATGCCGGTTTCCGCAGAGAGCGGCACGATGTCGAGGAAGTTCATCTGGCTTGCCAGGAACTGCAGGTGCGGCAACAGATCGGCCTTCTCCTGCACGTTGTCCACTTTGTTCACCGCAAGGATCACCGGTGCACGGGCATCACGCAGCTTGTTCAGCACCATTTCGTCATCTGCCGTCCAGCGTGTGCCTTCAACAACGAAGATCACCAGCTCAACGTCGCCGATAGAGCTGCTGGCCGCTTTGTTCATCAGACGGTTGATGGCGCGCTTCTCTTCCATATGCAGACCCGGGGTATCGACGTAGACCGCCTGATAAGCCCCTTCGGTATGGATGCCAACGATACGGTGGCGCGTGGTTTGCGCTTTACGGGAGGTGATCGAGATCTTCTGCCCGAGCAGCTTGTTCAGCAGTGTGGATTTGCCGACGTTGGGACGTCCAACGATGGCGATAAATCCGCAGTAGGTGTTTTCAGTTTCAGTGCTCATTCCAACTCCAGTTTTTTCAGCGCCTGTTCGGCGGCAGCCTGCTCCGCCTTACGACGGCTGGAACCCGTGCCAACCACCGGTTCGCTCAGGCCGCTGACCTGGCAGTGGATAGTAAATTCCTGATCGTGCGCTTCGCCACGCACCTGCACCACCAGATAGGAGGGCAGCGGCAGATGGCGACCCTGCAAGAACTCCTGCAGGCGCGTTTTCGGATCTTTTTGTTTATCGCCAGGACTGATTTCGTCGAGGCGCGTCTGATACCAGCTGAGGATCAATTGCTCAACGGTCTGGATGTCGCTATCCAGGAACACGCCGCCGATCAATGCCTCTACGGTATCCGCTAAAATCGATTCACGGCGAAAGCCGCCGCTTTTCAACTCACCCGGCCCGAGGCGCAGGCACTCGCCCAGCTCAAATTCGCGGGCGATTTCTGCCAGCGTATTGCCGCGTACCAGCGTCGCGCGCATGCGGCTCATATCCCCTTCATCCACGCGTGGAAAACGGTGATAGAGGGCATTGGCGATCACAAAACTTAAAATCGAGTCGCCGAGAAATTCGAGACGCTCGTTATGTTTGCTACTGGCGCTGCGGTGAGTTAAAGCCTGCTGCAACAGATCGTGATGTTGAAAAGTGTAGCCCAGCTTCCGCTGAAGCCGATTAATTACGATGGGGTTCATGCGTTACCAATAAATAAATGCGTCAACAATGCAGCACACGAAACCGACCTGAAGAACCAACGCGGTTTCGTGTGCTGTGGCACCCGGAGGGCCAGCCTTAAACTTCGGGGGAATATTCTATACGCAACGAGGAGGGATGTCGTTAGTAAGAAGGGAATAATCCTGGAAATAATTCGGGGCGCAACAAGAATAATTACGCCCCGCTGAATCAATGAATTCCGCCGATACGATTCAGGCGCACGCCTGTCGGCCATTCACCTTCCTGTTTCTCGAAACTCATCCAGATTGCCGTCGCGCGGCCAACCAGATTCGCTTCCGGCACAAAGCCCCAGTAGCGGCTGTCTGCGCTGTTATCGCGGTTGTCACCCATCATGAAGTAGTGACCCGGCGGCACAATCCAGGTGGCCAGCGGCTGGTTCTGCTGACGGTAGTAAATACCGAGCTGATCCTGCGCGATGGGCACGTTGAGAATACGGTGCGTGACGTCGCCCAGCGTCTCTTTACGCTCGGTAAGACGTACGCCGTCTGCCATGCTCTGCCCTTTCGCCATCTGGAAGAAGCCGCTGCTCGCCTCGCCGCCGTTACGACGGCCAAAGGTCTGCACAAAATCGCTCTCTTCCACATTGCTGTAGGTGACAGGCAGCGCGTTGCCGCACGCCTGACCGGAACTGCAATTTGGCTGCACGGTAACTTGTTTTGTCACCGGATCGTAGCTCACTTTATCGCCCGGCAGGCCGACCACGCGCTTGATGTAATCGAGGCGTGGATCGTCCGGATACTTAAACACCGCGATGTCGCCACGTTTCGGATGACCAGTTTCGATCAGCGTTTTCTGGTAGATAGGATCTTTAATGCCGTAGGCAAACTTCTCCACCAGAATAAAATCGCCGATCAAAAGCGTTGGCATCATCGAGCCTGACGGGATCTGGAAGGGTTCATAGATAAATGAACGCACCACCAGCACAATCGCCAGCACCGGGAAAACCGAAGCCCCCGTCTCCAGCCAGCCCGGTTTCGGGCCAACTTTTTTCAGCGTCTTCGCATCAAGCGCATCGCCCGTCGCTGCCTGCGCAGCGGCCTGACGCTCCCGGCGTTTCGGTGCAAAAATAAACTTATCCAGGCACCATAAAAAACCTGTCACCAGCGTCGCGATCACCAGGATCAGGGCAAACATGTTCGCCATGCCAACTCCTTTAGGTTATTTGCTCTCTTTGCCAACATGGAGAATGGCGAGGAACGCTTCCTGCGGCAGCTCAACGTTACCAACCTGCTTCATGCGTTTCTTACCGTCTTTCTGTTTCTGCAACAGCTTCTTCTTACGGCTGACGTCACCGCCATAGCACTTCGCCAGGACGTTTTTACGCAGCTGTTTCACGGTTGAGCGGGCAATGATGTGGTTGCCAATCGCCGCCTGAATCGCGATATCAAACTGCTGACGCGGGATCAGCTCTTTCATCTTCTCGACCAGCTCGCGACCGCGATACGGCGCGTTATCGTTGTGGGTGATCAGCGCCAGCGCATCGACGCGATCGCCGTTGATCAGCACGTCAACGCGCACCATGTTGGAGGCCTGGAAGCGTTTGAAGTTGTAATCCAGCGAGGCGTAACCGCGCGAGGTGGACTTCAGACGGTCGAAGAAGTCGAGGACCACTTCCGCCATCGGGATTTCGTAGGTCAGCGCCACCTGTTTACCGTGGTAAACCATGTTGGTCTGCACGCCGCGTTTCTCGATGCAGAGGGTAATGACGTTACCGAGGAACTCCTGCGGCAGCAGCATATGACACTCGGCGATCGGCTCGCGCAGCTCTTCGATGTTGTTCAGCGGCGGCAGCTTGGAAGGGCTGTCGACGTAGATCACCTCTTTGTTGGTGGTCTGCACTTCATACACTACGGTTGGTGCCGTGGTGATGAGGTCAAGATCGTATTCACGCTCCAGACGCTCCTGGATGATCTCCATATGCAGCAGGCCGAGGAAGCCGCAGCGGAAACCGAAGCCGAGCGCGGTGGAGCTTTCCGGTTCGTAGAACAGGGAGGCATCGTTAAGGCTCAGCTTGCCGAGGGCGTCACGGAAGTTCTCGTAGTCGTCGGAGCTAACCGGGAAGAGACCGGCGTAAACCTGCGGTTTCACCTTTTTAAAGCCGGGCAGCGCTTTGTCTGCCGGGTTACGGGCAGCGGTCAGGGTATCCCCTACCGGCGCGCCGAGAATGTCTTTGATGGCGCAGACTAACCAGCCTACTTCGCCGCACTTCAGTTCGGTACGATCGATCTGCTTCGGCGTGAAGATACCAAGACGGTCAGCGTTATAGACCTGGCCGGTGCTCATCACTTTGATCTTGTCGCCTTTGCGCATGGTGCCGTTTTTGATACGCACTAGCGAGACTACGCCGAGGTAGTTATCGAACCAGGAGTCGATGATCAGCGCCTGCAGCGGAGCGTCAGGATCGCCCTCCGGCGGCGGAATGTCGCGCACCAGGCGCTCAAGAACATCCGGTACGCCAACGCCGGTTTTCGCCGAGCAGCGCACCGCATCGGTAGCGTCGATGCCGACGATATCTTCAATCTCTTCCGCTACGCGCTCAGGATCGGCCGCCGGCAGGTCGATTTTGTTCAAGACCGGCACCACTTCCAGATCCATCTCCATCGCGGTGTAGCAGTTCGCCAGCGTCTGCGCTTCCACGCCCTGGCCTGCGTCAACCACCAGCAGCGCACCTTCACAGGCGGCCAGCGAGCGGGAAACTTCGTAGGAGAAGTCAACGTGGCCCGGGGTGTCGATAAAGTTCAGCTGATAGGTTTCGCCATCGGTGGCTTTGTAATCCAGCGTCACGCTCTGGGCTTTAATGGTAATGCCGCGTTCGCGCTCGAGATCCATGGAGTCCAGCACCTGGGCTGCCATTTCGCGATCGGAGAGACCACCGCAAATCTGAATAATACGGTCAGACAGCGTCGATTTACCGTGGTCGATGTGAGCGATGATCGAAAAGTTACGAATATTCTTCATAGAGTGAGATTTTATGCCTTACGAGTAACTAAGAGGCCTGTTCGCGCCTGACGTCAATGTACTGAAACGCCGCATTCTACACTACAACCACAACGCGGGGAAATGCTCAAACCGCCCACACTTTGTAAGCGGTAACAGGCAGGATCAGGGGCGGCTTTCAGCGGATGCGTCATCGACGCGAATAAGGTTCGGCGGCAGGCCGACGCTAAGGATTATTGGCTGCCATTCGCTACGGGTGGCAAGCTTCGGCGAGAGACCGCGCGCCAGCAGAAAACCGCCGATACCGCCCAGCACGGCGCCGCTAAACGCCGCCATATCGTTGCCGAACAGGGTCTGGAACAGCGCGCCCATTACAAACAGGCCAAGCAGCGGCGTCATATAGACCAGCACCGCAGAGCCAAGCAGGCTGCTCTCCGCAATGCCCAGCTCCACTTTCTGCCCTGGCTCCAGCGGCTCAGCGCAGGGTACGGCGATGGTATGGGTGGTTTGCGGGCCAAGCTTGTTAAGTACGCGGCTGCCGCAGCCGGCGCGCGAGGCGCAGCTGCTGCAGGAGGCTTTCACGTCACACTCGACCAGCGCCTGGCCATGCTGCCAGGAGACGACGGTTGCCCACTCTTTGATCATTGTGCGGCCCTGAATTTGACGTTATCCGCAATGCGTTTTGCCGTTTGCGGCGGCAACTCGCCCACGATAGTAATTTCGGCGTTGTCACGCACGGTTGTGCTGACAGTGCGTCGACCGGTGCGCAGCATCTGGTCGCTGCTGTTCTGATTTGCACGGTTGATGTTAACCGAGAAGCTGAACAATCCATCGGAGTAGAGGCGTGATTCGACGGGCACATCGACGGTCGGCAGCTGACGGCGGCTGCTGGCAACTTCGGTGAAGCCCTGCGGCAGCCATGACGGCACCCAGTTAAAGTTCACTTTGTCGCCCGTCGGCACCGAAAGCAGCGGCGGCAGGCTCGCTTTCGCCAGCGTTTGCATGCTGTCGCTTACCTGAGGATTGACGTTAAACGCAATCACACGGAACTGCTCAAGAGTTTCGCCATCGCGATCGAGCAGATCGACGCGCATCGGCAGCCGGCTCTCTTCGTCCATCCAGACAATGTAGCTGTAGCGCGTACCGTCACGCGCCACGACGCGGATCACTTCACACAGCCGGTCGGCAATGCGCGTGCGCCCGACGGAGATAAAGTCGTAGTACGGCGAAAGACGTTTGAAGTCGGTATAGACCAGCGACGGCAGCGAATCGACGATGTAGTTACCGTTGAGGGTGAAGGGCTCAAGGCCTGGCTCGAAGTAGCTGATCTCATTGCCGCGCTGCACCACTTCGCGGCGCGGGCCATCCATCTGCAGCAGCTGCGCAAGCGCCTGGTTGTCGAGGCGTGCATGACGATAGCGCAGCGATTCGACACCCTGTTTGTTGATGCTGATAAAGGAGAGTTCGTAATTGAGAGACTGGCTCGCTACATTCATCTGCTGTAACAACGCCCCGGATGAAACATCAGCCGAGGCGTTAGTTGAGCAAAGTAGACCAGCAGCCACAAAAGAGAGGGCACACCAAAGTTGCTTCATTACTGCGATTGCGTTCCTAAGGTTTGATTTCCTGGCACCTGGACAGCGGCCTGCTGAGTCTGCGCCTGTTCAAACTGAAGCTGCTCAGCGTGCAAACGGCGTTGCAGTTCGTAATCCTGCAGCATCGCATTGATGCGACGACGCTGTTCCTGAACCTGCTGCTGCTGACCGGCACTTGCCGTCGCATCAGCCGGAACACCCAGGCTCACCGGGCTGGCTTTGCCCATCATCGGCAGTGTGTTAAACACTGGCGCTTCGGGCTGTTGGGTGGATTCAGCCTGGCCATTATAGTGCTGAACGCCAACAATGACAGCTAACGATACGCATGCCGCAACGCCCATCTGGGTGAGCTGGCTCGCCCACGGACGTACTTTGTGCCAGAACGGCATCTTCTGCCATTGCTGTGGTGCCGGCTGCGCTTCAGGGATAAGCGGCGTCGCAGGCTGCACGGCGTCACTCTCAATCGCGGCCATAACCCGATCGGAGATATCGAAATGCAGCAGGTCGGCAGTATCACCACGCATTGAATCACGGATGAGGTGATAACTCTCCCAGGTTCGCTGCATTTCTGGATCACGGGACAGCTCGCTGAGCAGTTCGTTATCCAGGGTCTCACCATCCATTAAAGCGGAAAGTTTTTCTTTCTGCATGCCTAATACCTTTTCCAGTATCCCGCTATCGTCAACGCCTGATAAGCGGTTGAACTTTATTATCAATGGCTTCCCGCGCACGGAAGATACGAGAACGAACTGTACCCACCGGGCAATCCATGATGACCGCTATCTCTTCATAGCTTAGGCCATCCAGCTCCCGTAACGTAATTGCCATACGTAAATCTTCCGGGAGAGACTCAATAGTGCGGAAAACGATTTGTCGCAGTTCTTCTGACAACATTAAGTTCTCAGGGTTCGAAATTTCTTTCAGCGCGCCGCCGCTTTCGAAGTTTTCCGCTTCATTCGCATCCACATCGCTGGATGGCGGCCTGCGCCCCTGAGCAACCAGGTAATTTTTCGCTGTATTCACAGCAATACGGTAGAGCCAGGTATAAAAAGCGCTATCACCCCTGAAAGAATCAAGCGCGCGATAGGCTTTAATAAAGGACTCTTGTGCTACGTCAGGCACATCGCCTGAAGGGACATAACGAGAGACCAGACTCGCCACTTTATGCTGATAGCGCACCACCAGTAAGTTAAAGGCTTTCTGATCTCCCTTCTGGACCCTTTCAACAAGAATCTGATCCGTTAACTGCTCGCTCATCCGAGGTAAAGTCTCCCCAAAACCCATTTCCACGCGTAGCCAGAACGCCACTCCAAAACTGCATTATGAGCAAGCAGCCAATTAGAGAGCAGACCGGTAAGAAAGTTCCGTCACGCCTTTGTTTTTGTGCAGAGTTACGCAGAACTTTCGTTATCACTCATTATAAGTCTGCCGACAACTGCACCCTGTTCTCAAAGAAAAGACCTTAAGATCGCCAGAGATTACCGCACTAATGCTTTTTTTTCATCCTTAATACACCTTAGTAAACAAACAGCCTTTTCTTAGATTTTATCCTCTCTCTTCAGCCACAAGCGCCCGTCATGTTTAGTGCTTAATACACAAAACAAAAAAATGTGCATTTGCTGTGCGGGTGGTGCTATTCTCGGGCAACACTTGTTTAGTAAATTAAACACACTATGCAAACAACTCCTGAACTCTCCTGTGATGTGCTGGTGATTGGCAGCGGTGCGGCGGGCCTCTCCGTTGCGTTACGTCTGGCTGAGCACCATTCCGTTATCGTTTTAAGCAAAGGGCCGGTCAGCGAAGGGTCAACACTCTACGCACAGGGCGGTATTGCGGCGGTATTTGATAAAACGGACAGCATCGCCTCTCATGTCGAAGATACCCTGATTGCCGGTGCCGGTATTGTCGATCGCCGCGCGGCGGAGTTTGTCGCCAGCCATGCGCGTCACTGCGTGCAGTGGCTTATCGACCAAGGTGTGATGTTTGATACCGAGCTGAGTGAAAGCGGCGATGCCAGCTATCACCTCACCCGCGAAGGCGGGCATAGCCATCGACGAATTCTTCATGCCGCTGATGCCACCGGCAAAGCGGTGGAGAACACGCTGGTGAGCCAGGCGATGAGCCATCCCAATATTCGCCTGCTTGAACGCACCAATGCCGTTGACCTGATTATCTCCGACAAGATTGGCCTGCCCGGTGCGCGCCGGGTGGTGGGTGCATGGGTGTGGAATCGCAATAAAGAGCAGGTTGAAACCTGTCGCGCAAAAGCGGTGGTGCTGGCCACCGGCGGCGCATCGAAGGTTTATCAGTACACTACCAATCCCGATATCGCTTCCGGCGATGGTATCGCCATGGCCTGGCGCGCGGGTTGCCGGGTGGCGAATCTGGAGTTTAATCAGTTTCACCCCACCGCGCTGTTTCACCCGCAGGCGCGCAATTTCCTGCTGACGGAAGCGCTACGCGGCGAAGGTGCACACCTCAAACGCCCGGACGGCACGCGTTTTATGCCGGACTTCGACCCGCGCGGCGAACTTGCTCCGCGCGATGTGGTGGCGCGTGCCATCGACCATGAAATGAAACGCCTCGGCGTCGAGTGCATGTACCTGGATATCAGCCACAAACCGCCTGAGTTTGTGCGCCACCACTTCCCGATGATTTACGAGAAACTGCTTGGCCTCGGCATCGATCTGACTAAAGAGCCGGTGCCGATTGTGCCAGCGGCACACTACACCTGTGGCGGGGTGATGATTGACGATTGCGGCCGTACCGATGTTAATGGCCTCTATGCGGTTGGCGAAGTGAGCTACAGCGGGCTGCATGGCGCTAATCGCATGGCCTCTAACTCACTGCTGGAGTGTCTGGTCTATGGCTGGTCGGCCGCTGAAGATATTGCGCACCGTATGCCGGGCGTCGAAAGCGTGCCTGCGTTACCGGCGTGGGATGAGAGCCGGGTTGACGATGCCGATGAGCGGGTGATTCTGCAACATAACTGGCATGAGCTGCGGCTGTTTATGTGGGATTACGTCGGGATTGTAAGGACCACCAAACGCCTTGAGCGGGCGTTGCGGCGCATTAACTTGTTGCAGCAGGAAATTGACGAGTATTACGCGCACTTCCGCGTGTCAAATAACCTGCTTGAAGTGCGCAACCTGGTGCAGGTAGCGGAGCTGATTGTGCGCTGCGCAATGATGCGCAAAGAGAGCCGTGGCCTGCACTACACGCTGGATTACCCGCATCAGTTGCCGGAATCCGGGCCAACGGTGCTCTCGCCGCAAAGTTACATAAAAAGATAGAAGGCCTGGGTCAGCGCGCTATAGCTTTCTGAATAGCGCTGATCCGCGCCGCGGATCACCAGCCTGTCGGCAAACAGCTCGCCCTGCCGCGGCGAGAAGGCCAGCAGCACACGGTGCGGCAGGCGCCCTTCTGTCTCCGCGACATCGGTACGCAGCCGCAAATGCCAGCCGAGCTGTCGCGCTTTCTCACTAAAGCCTTCGCAGGTTTCAACCGGCAGCACCACACAGAAAAAGCCCTCTTCGGTGATAAGCGTCGCGGCGATCTCCAGCAGCGTCTGGTGATCGAGGGTGGTGGTGTAACGCGCAAGGTCGCGCTCAGGCGTGGCGCACTTGACGCCCTCTTCGAAATAGGGCGGATTGCTGACAATAAGATCAAACCGCGCGGTGTTCTGCTGGCTCCAGGCGAGAATATCGGCGCAGTGGACGCGAATGCGATCGGCCCACACAGAAGCCTGCACGTTCTCCTGCGCCTGCCCTGCCGCCTGCTCATCAAGCTCAACCGCATCGACGGTTACATCATCTGCGGTACGCTGCGCCAGCATTAGCGCCAGTAAGCCGCTGCCGCTACCAATATCGAGAATATGACGGGCGCGGGAGACCGGTGCCCAGGCGCCTAACATTACACCATCGGTACCGACTTTCATGGCACAGCGGTCATGCGCGACGAAAAATGATTTAAACGTGAAGCCATCGCGGCGAAGCTGAGCCTTTGGCTGAGACATCTTTACAACCTCAAAACGGAAAACCGCTGTAGCATAGGGGAAAGCGTAGCGTCAGAAAAGCGATAAGCAGACAACAGATGAAGATTGCAGCCGTAACGTCTATAATCAGCGCCCCACACAGAGGTAGAACATGACTGTAACGACTTTTTCCGAACTCGAACTTGACGACAGCCTTCTGGACGCGCTCCAGAATAAAGGCTTTACACGCCCAACCGCTATCCAGGCCGCTGTCATTCCGCCTGCGCTTGAAGGGCGTGATGTCCTCGGTTCCGCGCCCACCGGGACAGGTAAAACCGCAGCCTTTTTGCTGCCGGCGTTGCAACACCTTCTGGACTTTCCGCGTAAGAAATCCGGCCCGCCGCGTATCCTGATCCTGACACCAACCCGTGAACTGGCGATGCAGGTTGCCGACCACGCGCGTGAACTGGCGGCAAACACCCATCTTGATATCGCCACCATTACTGGCGGCGTGGCGTATATGAACCACGCCGAAGTGTTCAGCGAAAACCAGGATATCGTGGTCGCCACCACCGGCCGCCTGCTGCAGTATATAAAAGAAGAGAACTTCGACTGCCGCGCGGTCGAGACGCTGATCCTTGACGAAGCGGACCGCATGCTGGACATGGGCTTCGCGCAGGATATCGAGACAATTGCGGCTGAAACGCGCTGGCGTAAGCAGACCATGCTCTTCTCCGCCACGCTGGAAGGCGACGCGATCAAAGATTTTGCCGAGCGCCTGCTGGAAGAGCCGGTTGAGGTCTCTGCCACGCCGTCGACCCGCGAGCGTAAAAAAATTCATCAGTGGTATTACCGTGCCGATGATGTGCAGCACAAAACCGCGCTGCTGGTGCACCTGCTGAAACAGCCGGACGCCACCCGCACCATCGTCTTTGTACGTAAGCGCGAGCGTGTGCATGAGCTGGCGACCTGGCTGCGTGAAGCGGGCATTAACAACTGCTATCTCGAAGGCGAGATGGTACAGATCAAGCGTAACGAAGCGATCAAGCGCCTGACCGAAGGCCGCGTCAATGTTCTGGTGGCAACCGACGTTGCCGCACGCGGGATTGATATTCCCGATGTCAGCCACGTGATTAACTTCGATATGCCGCGCAGCGGTGATACTTACCTGCACCGTATCGGCCGTACCGGTCGCGCGGGACGTAAGGGCATCGCCATTTCACTGGTTGAAGCGCACGATCACCTGCTGCTGGGCAAAGTGGGCCGTTACGTCGAAGAGCCGCTGAAAGCGCGCGTCATTGATGAGCTGCGCCCGACAAGCCGTCCGCCAAGTGAAAAACTGAACGGCAAACCGTCGAAAAAAGCCTTAGCGAAGCGCGATGAGAAGAAAAAAGAGAAAGATAAAGAGAAGCCGCGCGTTAAGCAGCGCCATCGCGATACCAAGAATATTGGTAAGCGCCGCAAGCCGAGCACGGCGGGCAGCGAACAGCAGAAGAGCGAAAAGTAAAAAAACGCCGGGGAGACCCGGCGTTTTTATTAGTGCCTGCGATTACAGGCTTTCAGTAAAGGTACGAGCGATAACGTCGCGCTGCTGTTCCGGTGTCAGCGAGTTGAAACGTACAGCGTAACCGGAAACACGAATTGTCAGCTGCGGGTATTTTTCCGGATGCTCAACGGCGTCCATCAGCGTTTCACGACGCAGCACGTTAACGTTCAGATGCTGGCCCCCTTCAACGCGCACTTCCGGCTGCACTTCCATCGGGATTTCGCGGTATTCGATATCGCCAAGTTTGCTTACTGCAACAACATCATCTTCAGCGAAACCGGCTTTTGCACAGACGCAGCGTGCTTCGCCCTTTTCGCTATCAAGCAGCCAGAATGAGTTCAACAGATCGTCATTAGCCGCTTTTGTAATCTGGATACCTGTAATCATGTATAGCCTCCCTAGGCAGATTAGGTGATTGACCGAACGCAGGTCGGCCAATTGGTAAAACCATTGTTGTCTGGTTGTTTATATACCAGCCCGCACCGGGCCATTCTTTGATTTTAGTCAATAAAAACCATACGAGAAAAATGGCTATTAGAGTTTGTTCTTGTTTTATATCAATTTATGCATATCAGGCGCACTAAAAATTTACGTAAGTTTTCAACTATTTTTTAGCGGGTGTACGCTTTTGCGAGCGGCTGATTTTGTTCTGGAGAAAGAAGCAGTTAAGCTACGGCAAACCAACTTTGCAGGAGATCGGGATGACGACTTCATTGACATGGCATGACGTACTGGCAGAAGAGAAACAGCAGCCCTACTTTGTGAATACCCTGAATACCGTGGCCGCTGAACGCCAGTCCGGCGCGACGATCTATCCGCCGCAGAAAGATATCTTCAACGCCTTTCGTTTTACCGAGCTTGGCGATGTGAAAGTCGTGATCCTGGGACAGGATCCCTATCACGGCCCCGGCCAGGCGCATGGGCTCGCCTTTTCCGTGCGGCCCGGTGTCGCCGTTCCCCCCTCTTTATTGAATATGTATAAAGAGTTAGAGAAAACCGTGCCGGGCTTTAGCCGCCCTACACATGGTTACCTTGAGAGCTGGGCGCGCCAGGGCGTGTTGTTGCTTAATACGGTGCTTACCGTGCGCGCCGGGCAGGCGCATTCCCACGCCAGCCTTGGCTGGGAAACCTTTACCGATAAAGTGATCGGCCTGATTAATGAGCACCGTGAAGGCGTGGTCTTTTTGCTGTGGGGGTCGCATGCGCAGAAGAAGGGGGCGATTATCGACAGGAAACGCCATCATGTGCTGACCGCGCCGCACCCGTCGCCGCTTTCGGCTCATCGCGGCTTTTTTGGCTGTAACCATTTTGTGCTGGCGAATGAGTGGCTGGAGCAGCATGGCGAAAAGCCGATTAACTGGATGCCGGAACTGCCGGCGGAAAGCGAATAGGGTCTGCGGGAGATGTGCCGGATGGCGGCGTTGCCTTATCCGGCCTACAAAAGTGCTGCGGGTAAGGCCGGGGAGACGCACGCGCCGCCCGACCTTGATACCTTACGCCTTGTTCTGACGCCACCACTCGGCGAGCAATACGCCCGTTGCGACAGAAACGTTGAGGCTTTCAACGTTGCCGGTGCCTTCAATGGAGACGCTCAGATCGGCGCGCGACAGCGTTTCATCGGAAATACCATCACGCTCCTGGCCTAACACCAGCACCATCTTCTTCGGCAGCTCGGCTTTGAACAGCTGCGTGCCGTTATGGCTGGATGTTGTCACCAGTGCGTAACCCGCCTGACGGAATGCTTCCAGCGCGCCGACAAAACTTTCGCCAGTGATCGCCTGAACGTGCTCTGCCCCGCCCTCTGCGGTACGTACCGCAGCACCGGATTCGATCACGCCCGCATCCTGCAACACTACGCCTTTTACGCCAAAGTGCGCGCAGCTACGCATAATCGCGCCGAGGTTGTGCGGGTTACCCACATCTTCCAGCGCCAGTACGCAATCTTCTTCACCTGCGCTTGCCACCCACTTCTCAACGCTCAGACCGTTGCGTTTTTTGATCAGGAAGCAGACGCCGCCATGGTGCTCAGTGCCGGACGCTTTTGCCAGCTCCTGCTCATCGACCACGTGGTACGCCTTGCGGTTAGCCGCCATCCAGCGCAGCGCTTCTTTAAAGCGCGGCGTGACGCTCTGCACAAACCAGGCGCGTACGATGCAATCCGGGCGGCTGCTGAACAGCGCCTGGCAGGCGTTTTCGCCATACACGCGCGTCTCTTCTGCGCGCTGACGGCGCAGTACTTCAGGATCGATATAGCTTTTACCGCTAATACCGCCGTGGTCCGGCTTCTCCGGCGTTTCATCGCCAGGTGCGCGTGACACGGTGCGCCACGGTGAATCACCCCGTGCGCTGTGATCATCACGCGGTGCGCGACTTCTCTCATCGCGTTGCGGACGACCACCTCTGTCATCACGTGCAGAACGACCTTTGTCGTCACGGCCCGGGCGACTTCTGTCATTGCGGGAAGCGTTTCCGGTACGTGCAGGCCCTTTCCCGGTACGCGGGTTATGACCTCGTTTATCGGAATCATCATCACTGCGGACATACATCACTTTGACCTTGCCGCTCTTGTTCTTTAACTCATCGTTCATGCTTTTCTCCACCAGCGCTGCGCGAAGCGCGCAGATTACCTGATGTGCCGACGCTTCGCCATTAATTCATTCAAAAGCCAGCGACTATTGTACTCATTGAATAAACCACGTTGTTGTTTAAAACCTGTACATCAATAATACGTAACATTGTAGAAACATAACGGCATCATGCCGCTGTGTACCACCGCTTCCCTGAGGTTAGTTATGAATACCGTATGTGCAAGCTGCCAGGCGTTGAACCGTATCCCACAAGAACGCATGCAAGATGCAGCGAAATGTGGGCGTTGCGGGCACGAGCTGTTCGACGGCGACGTGATCAACGCCACCGGCGAAACGCTCGATAAACTCCTGAAAGACGATCTGCCGGTGGTCGTCGATTTCTGGGCACCGTGGTGCGGCCCATGCCGTAACTTTGCGCCGATCTTTGAAGATGTCGCGGAAGAGCGCAGTGGCCAGGTACGCTTTGTAAAAGTGAACACCGAAGCAGAACGCGAACTGAGCGCGCGTTTTCGCATTCGTAGCATTCCGACCATCATGCTGTTCAAAAATGGCGAAGTGGTGGACATGCTTAGCGGCGCGGTGCCGAAAGCCCCGTTCGACAGCTGGCTGAACGAATCTCTCTGATCCTGTCGGGGCGCATCTTGTGCCCCGTTTTTACCTCTGCGACAATGGCGTTTTTCCTGTGCGACCGCCATGACTGATAACGCCGTTCTCAAACTCCGCGCTGAGCGCCTTGCCCGCTCGACCCGCCCTTTTCTTGCGCGTGGTAATCGCATCCGTCGCTGTCAGCGCTGTCTGCTGCCGCTGCGCAACTGCCTGTGCGACACCTTAAAGCCAACCGCTGCCGCCAGCCGCTTCTGCCTGGTGATGTTCGATACCGAACCGATGAAGCCGAGCAATACCGGGCGTTTAATTGCCGATGTGCTGCCCGATACGCTAGCGTTTCAGTGGTCGCGCACCGAACCGCCGCAGGAGCTCATTGATTTATGTACCAGCGATGCCTATCAACCGATGGTGGTGTTTCCAGCTTCTTATGCTGGCAGTGAACGACAAGTGCTGAGCGCGCCGCCCGCAGGAAAACCGCCGCTGTTTATTATGCTCGACGGCACCTGGACCGAAGCGCGCAAGATGTTCCGCAAAAGCCCCTATCTTGATGCCCTGCCGATTATCTCCGTCGATCTGTCGCGGGTTTCGGCCTATCGCCTGCGGGAAGCGCACGCCGAGGATCAATACTGCACGGCGGAAGTAGCCATTGCCCTGCTCGATCTGGCCGGTGATAACGCCGCGGCGCAGGCATTAGGCGATCATTTCACGCTGTTTCGTGAGCGCTATCTGGCCGGGAAACCGCATCATTCGTCCACCGTCACAGCAAAAGCGTAAGAAAGCGTTTAAAATCATCGGGTCACTTATTTGTGGAGGCCGGTATGAGCCAGCGAGGGTTGGAAGCGTTATTACGTCCCCGTTCGATTGCGGTTATCGGCGCATCCATGAAACCGGATCGCGCCGGTTTTCTGATGATGCGCAATCTTCTCGCCGGCGGCTTTGCCGGGCCGGTGCTGCCGGTCACGCCCGCCTACAAAGCCGTGCAGGGCGTGCTCGCCTGGCCGGATATCGCCAGCCTCCCCTTTACTCCCGATCTTGCGGTGCTCTGCACCCATGCGAAACGCAATCTGGCGCTGCTGGAGGCGCTTGGCGAAAAAGGGTGTAAAACCTGCATTATTCTCTCTGCCCCGCCGGAACAGCATGCTGAATTACTCGCCTGCGCAGGCCGCTATCAGATGCGCCTGCTCGGGCCAAACAGCTTAGGGCTGCTCGCGCCGTGGCAGGGTCTGAACGCCAGTTTCTCACCGGTGCCGATTACGCGCGGCAAGCTGGCGTTTATTTCCCAGTCCGCTGCCGTCTCTAATACCATTCTCGACTGGGCGCAGCAGCGCGAGATGGGGTTCTCCTACTTTATTGCGCTCGGCGACAGCCTGGATATCGACGTTGATGAGCTGCTCGATTTCCTGGCCCGCGATAGCAAGACCAGCGCCATTCTGCTCTATCTGGAGCACCTCAGCGATGCGCGCCGTTTTGTCTCCGCCGCCCGCAGCGCGTCGCGCAATAAACCGATTCTGGTGATCAAAAGTGGCCGTAGCCCCGAAGCGCAGCGCTTGCTGCATGCCCATTCAGGGCTCGATCCCGCCTGGGACGCGGCAATCCAGCGCGCTGGTTTACTGCGCGTACAGGATACCCACGAACTCTTCTCCGCTGTTGAGACCTTAAGCCATATGCGCCCGCTGCGCGGCGAGCGGCTAATGATTATCAGCAACGGTGCGGCACCCGCAGCGCTGGCACTGGATCAGCTCTGGTCACGCAATGGCAAGCTGGCGACGTTAAGCGAAGAGACGCTGGCGCAACTCTCTGCTGTACTGCCGGAGTCTGTCGCCGCCAGCAACCCGCTCGATCTGCGCGATGACGCCAGTTGCGAACGCTACGCCGCCGCGCTAAACATCCTGCTCGACAGCCATGATTATGATGCGCTGATGGTGATCCACGCGCCGAGCGCCGCGGCCCCGGGCAGCGAAAGCGCGCTGGCGTTGATCGATGTGTTGAAAAAACACCCGCGCGGCAAATATGTCACCGTGCTGACTAACTGGTGCGGCGAGTTCTCGTCGCAGGAGGCGCGTCGGCTCTTTAGCGAAGCGGGGCTGCCGACTTACCGTACGCCGGAAGGGACCATTACCGCCTTTATGCATATGGTTGAGTATCGCCGTAACCAGAAGCAGCTGCGTGAAACCCCGGCGCTCTCCCAACGCCTGACGGCAGATACCGCCGATGCACGGAAACTGCTGCAACAGGCGCTGGCCGAGGGCGCAACGACGCTCGACACCCATGAGGTGCAGCCAATTTTGCGTGCCTGGGGGCTGCAAACGCTGCCCACCTGGATTGCGGGCGACAGTGCCGAAGCGGTACATATTGCCGAGCAGATTGGCTACCCCGTCGCGCTGAAGCTGCGCTCGCCCGATATTCCGCATAAATCTGAGGTACAGGGGGTGATGCTCTATCTGCGTACCGCCAAAGAGGTGCAGCAGGCGGCGGATGCCATTATTGAGCGCGTTAAGCTCAACTGGCCGCAGGCGCGCATCCAGGGTTTGCAGGTGCAGAGCATGGCGAATCGCGCAGGCGCGCAGGAGTTGCGGGTGGTGGTAGAGCACGATCCGGTGTTCGGCCCGCTGATTATGCTGGGCGAAGGCGGCGTCGAGTGGCGCGCGGAGGATCAGGCCGCGGTGGCGTTACCGCCGCTCAATATGAACCTCGCCCGCTATCTGGTGATTCAGGCAATTAAGCGTAAAAAGATCCGTGGGCGCAGCGCTTTACGCTCACTCGATATTGCCGGGCTGAGTCAGTTTCTGGTGCAGGTCTCCAATCTGATTATTGATTGCCCGGAGATTGCGCGGCTCGATATTCACCCTCTGCTGGCGTCCGGCAGCGAATTCACGGCGCTGGATGTCTCGATGACATTAGCGGCGGCCAGTGAAAATGGCGAAGCGCGGCTGGCGATCCGCCCCTATCCGCAATATCTCGAAGAGCAGGTGACGATGAAAAACGGCGAGCACTGCCTGTTCCGCCCGATCCTGCCGGAAGATGAGCCTCTGCTGCAGCAATTTATCTCGCAGGTAACGAAAGAGGATCTCTATTACCGTTACTTTAGCGAGATCAACGAATTTACCCATGATGATTTAGCGAATATGACGCAAATCGACTACGATCGGGAAATGGCATTTGTCGCAGTACGCCGCACGGAGCAGGGTGAAGAGATCCTCGGCGTAACCCGTGCGATATCGGATCCGGATAACATTGATGCCGAATTTTCCGTGTTGGTGCGTTCTGATTTAAAAGGTCTTGGGCTTGGGCGGCGTCTGCTGGAAAAACTTATTGCCTATACCCGGGATCACGGACTTAAGCGTTTGAATGGTATTACTATGCCCAACAATCGCGGTATGGTGACGCTGGCGCGTAAACTGGGATTTGATGTCGATATCCAGATGGAAGACGGGATTGTAGGACTTTCACTTCCTCTGGCAGAGACGGCGCAATCCTGAGTAAGGTACTGGAAATGTTGACCACTTTAGTGGACACGGTGTTATTATTGCCCGCTTATGTCGTCTGCATGGTACAGAAGACCCTTCAATAAACAGAGAAGAAACGCACTGTGATGTTGTCAAAATTTAAGCGTAATAAACATCAACAACACCTTGCCCAACTCCCCAAGCTTTCTCAGTCAGTTGATGAGGTAGAGTTCTTCTACTCACCGGCCGATTTCAGGGAGACGTTGCTTGCCCGGATAGCGAGCGCGACACGCCAAATCTATATCATCGCCCTTTATCTGGAACAGGACGATGGCGGCAAAGGCGTAATGAACGCGCTGTATGAAGCAAAACGTCAGCGTCCGGAGCTGGATGTGCGCGTACTGGTTGACTGGCATCGCGCCCAGCGTGGCCGCATTGGTGCGGCGGCGTCCAACACCAACGCTGACTGGTACTGCCGTTTAGCGCAGGAGAATCCCGGCGTTGATGTTCCTGTTTATGGCGTGCCGGTCAATACGCGCGAAGCTCTCGGCGTTCTCCATTTCAAAGGCTTTATTATCGATGACGCGGTGCTTTACAGCGGCGCGAGCCTCAATGATGTTTACCTCCATCAACATGATAAATATCGCTATGACCGCTATCAGCTGATCCGCAATCCGCAGATGGCGGAAGTGATGCGCGGCTGGCTGGAGTCAAACCTGATTCACGGGCGCGGTGTTAATCGTCTTGACGATCCAGCGCGGCCAAAAAGCCCGGAAATTAAAAACGATATTCGCCAGTTCCGCCAGGCGTTGCGCGATGCCTCGTTCCATTTTGAGGGCAACGCCAGCAATGACGAACTGGCGGTTACGCCGCTGGTTGGCCTCGGGAAATCGAGCCTGCTGAATAAAACTATCTTCCATCTGATGCCTTGTGCGGAACAGAAACTGACTATCTGTACTCCGTACTTCAACCTGCCGGCAGTGCTGGTTCGCAACATTATTCAGCTGCTGCGCGATGGGAAAAAGGTGGAGATTATCGTTGGCGATAAAACGGCGAATGACTTTTTTATCCCGGAAGATGAGCCGTTCAAAATCATCGGCGCGCTGCCCTATCTTTATGAGATTAACCTGCGCCGTTTCCTGAGCCGCCTGCAGTACTACGTTAATACCGACCAGCTTGTGGTTCGCCTGTGGAAAGATGGCGATAACAGTTATCACCTGAAAGGGATGTGGGTCGACGATGAGTGGATGCTGCTGACGGGTAATAATCTCAACCCGCGCGCCTGGCGTCTGGATCTGGAAAACGCGGTACTGATCCACGATCCGAAACAGCAGCTGGCGGCGCAGCGCGATAAAGAGCTGGAACTTATCCGCACCCACACAACGGTAGTGAATCACTATCGCGATCTGCAAAGCATCGCCGAGTACCCGGTGAAAGTGCGTAAGCTTATTCGCCGCTTGCGCCGTATCCGTATCGATAAACTGATCAGCCGGATCCTCTAATATTGAAGCCCTGTCTTATGACGGGGCTTTTTTCAGGTCTCTGCGTATGAACAAAACCTGTCTGTTAAGCACCCTCTTATTAACCGGCTGTAGCCACATGGCGAACGATAGCTGGAGCGGCCAGGATAAAGCTCAGCACTTTCTGGCCTCGGCCATGCTCTCTGCAGCAGGGAATGAGTATGCGCAGCATCAGGGTATCAGCCGCGATCGCAGCGCTCTTATCGGCGTGATGTTTTCAGTAAGTCTTGGTTCGTCGAAGGAACTTTGGGACAGCCGCCCGGCGGGGAGCGGCTGGAGCTGGAAAGATTTTGCCTGGGATGTCGCCGGTGCCACAACGGGCTACGCCGTGTGGCAACTGGCTGAACATTAGAGGCGTATGCCCTTCCCTTTGCGGTGCAGCGTCAGCGATACCAGAAATGCTACTGCGCCCATTGCGGTGACGTACCAGAAGAAAGCGGTTTCGAAACCGACTGATTTTAATGACAGCGCCACATATTCAGCCGATCCGCCAAACAGTGCATTCGCCACGGCATAAGATAAGCCAACGCCCAGGGCACGCACCTGCGCCGGGAACATCTCCGCTTTTAATATCCCACTGATTGAGGTGTAGAAACTGGCGATCACCAGCGCCAGCATGACGAGCGCGAAAGCGGCATAGGGTGAAGTTACGCTGTGCAGCGCCGTGAGGATTGGCACCGTACAAACGGTCGCCAGCCCGCCAAACAGCAGCATGGAGGTGCGCCGCCCGATGCGGTCGGATAACGCACCAATAATCGGCTGGATCAGCATAAAGAGGAACAGCGCTGCGGTCATGATGACGCTGGCAACATTCGCATGCATACCGGCAGTATTGACCAGGTATTTCTGCATATAGGTGGTAAAGGTGTAGAAGGTGAGTGAGCCGCCGGCGGTAAAGCCAAGCACCATCAAAAATGCTTTGCGGTTGCGCCACAGCCCTTTCATAGAGCCAGCTTCTTTCAGGGATCGCACTTCCTGCTGGGAGGTTTCATCCAGCTGGCGACGTAACCAGAGCGCGACAATGGCCAGCGCTGCGCCCAGCGCGAAAGGTATACGCCATCCCCAGGCCCTGAGTTCTGAGTCTTCCATCACTTGCTGCAGGATAACCACAACCAGCAATGCCACCAGTTGTCCGCCGATCAGGGTGACATACTGAAATGAGGCATAAAACCCTTTGCGCCCCTCTACTGCCACTTCGCTCATGTAGGTCGCGCTTGTGCCGTATTCGCCGCCAACCGACAGCCCCTGAAAGAGACGTGCTAACAGCAGTAATGCCGGAGCCCAGGTACCAATGGTTTCATATCCCGGTAAGCACGCGATCACTAACGAGCCTAAACACATCATGCAGACCGAGATCAGCATCGATCTTTTACGCCCATGACGATCGGCAATACGACCAAATAACCACCCGCCGATGGGGCGCATCAGGAAACCTGCGGCAAAAACACCGGCAGTTTGAAGCAGTTGAGTGGTGGGGTTACCTTGCGGGAAAAAGATGTGCGCAAAATAGAGGGAGCAAAAAGAGTAGACGTAAAAATCGAACCACTCTACCAGGTTACCCGATGAGGCCCCGACGATGGCCCATACCCGGCGACGCGTATCGCTGCTGGTGAGAGAGGCATTATTTTTCATGCTGTTTTCAGCCATTCGTATGTAACTCCTGCTTACAATAGATATTATTTTTAGAGCGAACTTCCCTGCTCAATGTGGACAAAAGAGGGAGATGTTACATGTTTGTTATGGTTAAAAGGTGACGAAGATCCCATTTCGACTTAGGTAGGTTAGTAATTAAGATTATGACCCGGTGGGTACGTTTGTCATGCCTGGTAACGGCGGCAGGATTATACGTGTTGAGGTTAAATGATCTTTTCCAGCAAGGCAGGCTATGGTGGAAAAAGAATAGCAAAAAGCCTCATGCTTTCGCATGAGGCTTTCGGCT
>NZ_JACVUL010000013.1:0-153990 GCF_016516575.1 Kosakonia sp. S57
CGCAGCGCCATCAGGCGCTCTGCCGGATGGCGGCTTACGCCTTATCCGGCCTACAACGTCTCAAACTCCGTAGGCCTGATAAGCGCAGCGCCATCAGGCGCTCTGCCGGATGGCGGCTTACGCCTTATCCGGCCAACAACGTCTCAAACTCCGTAGGCCTGATAAGCGCAGCGCCATCAGGCCTTTGCCGGATGGCGGCTCACGCCTTATCCGGCCTACAACGTCTCAAACCCCGTAGGCCTGATAAGCGCAGCGCCATCAGGCATTTTTTTAAATGGTTAACGCCAGTTGCGTGCCCTGGGCTATCGCCCGGCGGGCATCCAGCTCCATCGCCACATCGCAGCCGCCAATCAAATGCACCGGTTTACCGGCTTCGCGCAGCGGTTCGGCCAGCTCGCGCCGCGGCTCCTGTCCGGCGCAGATCACCACATTATCCACCGCCAGCACCTGCGGCTCGCCGCCGACCAGAATATGTAAACCCTCATCGTCGATCTTCTGATAGCTCACCGCCGGGATCATCTTCACACCGCGCGACAGCAGCGTGGCGCGGTGGATCCAGCCGGTGGTTTTCCCCAGCCCATCGCCCGGCTTGCTGGCTTTGCGTTGCAGCATCACAATCTGTCGCGGGCTTTTCGGCAATTGCGGCCCTTCCGGACGCAGGCCGCCGACCTCATTCAGGCTGGTATCAATTCCCCACTCAACACAGAATTCAGCGATATTCTGGCTGGTCGACTCCCCCGGCTGGCTTAAATAGACCGCGGTATCAAAGCCGATCCCGCCGCAGCCGACGATCGCCACGCGTTCACCGACCGGCGCTTTATCGCGCAGCACGTCGAGATAGTTCAGCACCTTCGGGTGATCGATGCCGTCGATAAGCGGCATGCGCGGCTCAATGCCGCAGGCGAGGATCACCTCATCAAACAGCGTCAACATACCGGGATCGACGCGCTGATTAAGACAGAGTGCGACGCTGGTTTTGTCGATCATTCGCCGGTAGTAACGCAGGGTTTCATAAAACTCCTCTTTACCGGGGATCTGTTTGGCGACGTTAAACTGCCCACCGATCTCTGCCTGCGCATCAAACAGCGTTACGCTGTGCCCGCGCGCGGCGGCATTCACCGCAAAAGCCAGCCCGGCAGGGCCTGCGCCAACCACCGCGAGGTTTTTCTTCTGCTCTGCCGGGAAGATCGGCATCAGCGTTTCATGACAGGCGCGTGGGTTAACCAGGCAGGAGGTCACTTTGCCGTAAAAGATCTGATCCAGACACGCCTGGTTGCAGCCAATACAGGTGTTGATCTCCTCTTCCCGGCCGCTCTGCGCTTTGCTTAACAGCTCCGCGTCGGCGAGGAAAGGGCGCGCCATCGACACCATATCCGCATCGTCACGCGCAAGGATCGCCTCAGCGACCTGCGGATCGTTAATGCGGTTGGTGGTGATCAGCGGGACGTTGACTTTGCCTTTCAGCTTGCGCGTCACCCAGCTAAACGCCCCGCGCGGCACCGGCGTGGCAATGGTTGGGATCCGCGCTTCATGCCAGCCGATCCCGGTATTGATAAGCGTGGCGCCCGCCGCTTCAACGGCCTGCGCCAGCGCGATGGTTTCATCCAGCGTGCCGCCGCCCTCCACCAGATCGAGCATCGACAGACGATAAATCAGGATAAAGTTTTCCCCGACACGCTCACGGATCGCCCGCACCACCTCAAGGGGAAAACGCATCCGGCGAGCGTAATCCCCGCCCCATTCATCCTCACGCTGGTTGGTGCGCGCGGCGAGA
Organism: Kosakonia sp. S57; assembly: GCF_016516575.1. NCBI lineage: Bacteria > Pseudomonadati > Pseudomonadota > Gammaproteobacteria > Enterobacterales > Enterobacteriaceae > Kosakonia > Kosakonia sp. S57. The sequence continues at coordinate 1,775 of NZ_JACVUL010000013.1, forward strand.
AACTGGTTAATCAGATAACCTTCCGAACCCATCACCTCGACACCGTCGTAACCGGCCTGTTGTGCCAGATGCGCGCAGCGGGCGAAATCCTCAATCAGGCTTAGAATTTCATCATGGCTTAGTTCGTGAGGTTTGAAGCGATTGATCGGTGCCTGAATGGCGGAAGGGGCGACCAGATTGGGTTGAAAACTGTAGCGCCCGGTATGCAGGATTTGCAGCGCGATTTTGCCTCCCTCCTGATGCACCGCATCGGTAATGTGCCGATGGTGCGGCAGCTGGCTGATATCGTTCAGCACCGCGGCACCCTCCATTGTCACACCGGAAAGGGCGGGGGAGATGCCGCCCGTGACAATCAGCGCCACGCCATGGCGGGCGCGCTCGGCATAGAAGGCCGCCAGCCGCTCGGCGCCGTCCCGGCGCTCCTCCAGACCGGTGTGCATCGACCCCATCAGCACACGGTTTTTAAGCTGGGTAAAACCCAGATCCAGCGGGGCGAACAGTGACGGGTAGTGGCTCATGCTCTCTTCCAATGTAAAATTATTGTTATGTGGTCGGATGAGTTCTACTGTAGCCGCCGCGACAACAGAAGGGAAAAGCGGGAGCGAATGATTGTGATGGAATTCAAAAAAGTGCGGGCAGAGGAAATGCCGGATGGCGGCTACGCCTTATCCGGCCTACGGTGAGTGCGGTTTGTAGGCCCGATAAGCGAAGCGCCATCGGGCAGAATGCCGGATGGCGGCTGGCGCCTTATCCGGCCTACGGTGAGTGCGGTTTTTAGGCCCGATAAGCGAAGCGCCATCGGGCAAGAATGCCGGATGGCGGCTGGCGCCTTATCCGGCCTACGGTGAGTGCAGTTGTAGGCCCGATAAGCGAAGCGCCATCGGGCAGAGTGTTACACCGGCTCTACTGAAACGCGCAGCGCGGACAACGCTTCACCTGCGGCGCGCAGCACCTGTTCGCACTGCTCAATGGTGAGCGTCAACGGCGGCTCAATACGAATGGTTTTCGCATTGTTGAGCGTACCGGCCACCAGCACGTGCTGGCGGAACATCTGGCTGGCAAAATTGTACCCCGTCTCGTTATTCACAAACTCCAGCGCCATTAGCATCCCTCGCCCGCGCACATCCTGTACCAGATCGGGATACTCACGCGCCAGCGCACGGAAGCCATCCAGCAGCATGTCGCCTTTCTGCTCCGCCTGCGCCGGCAGGTTCTCTTCCAGCAGCACATTAATGGTGGCCAGCGCCGCCGCACAGGCCAGCGGATTACCGCCGAAAGTCGTGGTGTGCAGGAACGGGTTATCAAACAGCACCGAGAAGACCTCTTCGGTGGCGATAGTCGCGCCAATCGGCATCACGCCGCCGCCGAGAGCTTTGGCTAGACACATAATGTCCGGCTGCACATTTTCATGCTCGCAGGCGAACATCTTGCCGGTGCGCCCCATACCGGTTTGCACTTCGTCAAAAATAAGCAGCGCGCCAAACTCATCGCACAGCTTACGCACTGCAGGCAGATAGCCCGGCGGAGGCAGGATCACGCCCCCTTCACCCTGAATCGGCTCGAGGATCACTGCCGCAACGTCATCCCCGGTTTTTTGCCCTTCGCTTAGAGCCGTGCGCATGGCATCAATATCGCCAAACGGCACATGGTGAAAGCCCGGTAGCAGCGGCATAAAGGGTTTACGGAAGGTCGACTTCGCCGTCGCCGAGAGCGAGCCAAGAGATTTACCGTGGAACGCGCCGCTGGTGGCGATAAAGGAGAATTTCCCGCGCGGAGATTGATAGGCTTTCGCCAGTTTCAGCGCCGCTTCAACGGACTCCGTGCCGCTGTTGCTAAAGAAGCTATATTTGAGTTTGCCGGGCGCGAGCGCCGCCAGCGTTTTTGCCAGCATCGCCCGTAGCGGGTCGAGAAGCTCCTGGCTATGCAGAGGTTGTTTGGCGAGTTGGTTCTGTACGGCGGAAACGACAACTGGATTACGGTGCCCCACATTGAAAATACCAAATCCACCCAGGCAATCTAAAAACTCCACTCCCTGGGTGTCGACAAGCGTATTCAGACTGCCTGCTTGCCACTCTACGGCTCCGTAATCCCCGCCGGCAGTTACAGATTTTCGATACTCTAAAAACCCCGGGTTAACATGCTCTTTAAAGTAATCCACCACCTCTCGGTTTAAAGCTTTCATCTCCTCATGATCAAGCGTTCGCTTCTCAATGAGATTCAGGGCGTGAGCGCTGCACGCTAAAGCGGATGCGCTGGAAGGTAACCTGTTCAAAATAAGCTCCAGGAGTCGCGTATCACGTGATACTGATTAAAGTATTGCAGGGATTACGCCACTTCGGCGGCGGGCAGAGAAATCGGGATAAACGCCAGGTGAAAGCCAAATCGTACAAGATTTAATCATGCCGTCTGGGCTAAAAATAGGTTACAGCATTGTTAAAAAGCGCAAGGCGAGGGGGTGAAAAAGCCCTTTGCGCCAAAAAAGTGCGTCGAATGCATGAAAATGGGGCATAACCCGTTAGCGCAACTAAGTGTTTTCAGGCTGAAACTATTAAAATCAATATCTTAACAAACCTATCAAAATCAGGGTTTTCTGCGGATTTGCGATCTAAATCAAATTTAACAACTAAAGATAAATTCATTATCGCCGAAATAACATTCGCAATAATTTTTTCACGGCAATATAACCTGCACAGGACGCAACCATGTCTTCTCCTCTTTATGTCAGCCAGCGCAACTTCCCGCTGGACGATGACACCACGCTGATGTCCACCACTGATACGCAGAGCTACATCACTCACGCTAACGATGCGTTTATTCATGCCAGCGGCTATCACCTCAATGAGTTAAACGGCCAGCCGCACAATGTTGTGCGCCATCCAGATATGCCGAAAGCGGCATTTGCCGATATGTGGTTCACCCTGAAACAGGGCGAGCCGTGGAGCGGTATTGTGAAAAACCGCCGTAAAAATGGCGATCACTACTGGGTGCGTGCTAATGCCATTCCGATGGTGCGTAACGGCGAAGTGACCGGCTATATGTCGATCCGCACCCGCGCGACGGAGCAGGAGATCGCGGCAGTTGAGCCGCTCTACAGCGCATTAAATGAAGGGCGCAGCAAAAAGCGCCTGCATAAAGGGCTGGTGCTGGGTAAAGGCTTATTTGGGAAAGTGGCCACGCTTCCGTTGCGCTGGCGGGCGCGCAGCGTCATGACGCTGCTGTGGGTCGCGCAGCTGGCGGCGCTGTGGTTCACCGGTGCGCATCCTGTGTCGATGCTGGTCAGTACGCTGGTAACGCTGTTGGGTGCGCTGGCGTTTGAGTGGCAGATTGTTCGCCCGGTCGAAAATGTGGCAAAGCAGGCGCTGAGTGTGGCAACGGGCGATCGTAACAGCGTCGATTTCCTCAACCGCAGCGATGAAGTGGGGCTGATCCTGCGCTCGGTCGGTCAGTTGGGGCTGATGTGCCGCTGGCTGATAAACGATGTCTCTGGTCAGGTGAGCAGCGTGCTTAACGGCAGCGAAACGCTGGCGAAGGGCAACGACGATTTGAATGAGCGTACACGCCAGACGGTGGTTAACGTGCAGCAGACTGTGGCGACGATGGGCCAGATGGCCGCGTCGGTACAGAGCAACTCGGAAACGGCGTCTGCGGCAGATAAGCTCTCCAGTTCCGCCAGCAACGCCGCCGCTCACGGCGGTAAAGCGATGGAAACGGTGGTGAAAACCATGGATGAGATTGCCGACAGCACGCAGCGTATCGGCTCCATCACCGCGTTGATTAACGATATCGCTTTCCAGACTAATATCCTGGCGCTAAACGCCGCGGTTGAGGCTGCGCGGGCAGGGGAGCAGGGCAAAGGCTTCGCGGTGGTTGCCGGGGAAGTTCGTCACCTGGCAAGCCGCAGTGCAAATGCCGCGAATGATATCCGTAAACTGATTGATGCCAGCGCCAGTAAAGTGCAGTCCGGTTCCGACCAGGTTCACGCAGCGGGCCGCACGATGGACGATATTGTGGCCCAGGTTAAAGATGTCACCGCCCTGATTGCCCAGATTAGCCAGTCTACTTCTGAGCAGGCGACGGGGCTTGCGGATCTGACGCGCGCCGTGGCGGAGCTGGATGCGATTACGCAGAAAAACGCCGGGCTGGTTGAGCAGAGCGCGGAAGTGTCGTCAATGGTAAAACAGCGCGCAGGTCGGCTGCAGGACGCAGTTTCCGTATTACATTAAGAGATATTTAATTAAAAAAACCGCCGCATCTGCTGGCGGTTTTTTTATTTCTGGTAATGCGGTTTGATGTTAATAATTTATTCTTAATTGTTACTTTTTTATTAAATGATATTTTGTTAGGGCTGGATTGAATAAATTAGTTAGCTTGAAATTTAATTTCCCATTAACTCTAGTTAACTCCCATTAATATATTCATGAAATAATAAGAAAACGAAACAAATAACGATCAATGACGCTAAATTGATAGCTCATGGCTATCCAATGGTCAATTAATTTAATAAAAAAACGATCAAACTCATAAAGTTAGCAATTACGTTACCGATAACGTCTGGTGGCGACAGGGTTTCCATTCGCGCCGGGGACTTAAGCGTGCCTTCTGAATTAGGGTTCAAAGCTTTTGTCAGCAAGACATTCAAATCCACGGAGAAGATATGTTTTTACATGATGTAAAAATCGGTACGAAATTATTTCTGGCATTCGGATTCTTTATTGTATTGATGGTGGTGAGTTCCTGTTTCTCGCTTTTCAGCCTTAATCGTGCCAACAACGGTATGCAAGAAATTGTGCATGAGGATTATCCCACGACCGTAAAAGCAAACGAGCTGATTGATAATTTCCAGACGTTCGTCAGTACGCAACAATTAATGCTGCTGGATACGGACGGCAAATGGTCGGCTGATTCTCAGAAACAGCTGGCGGCGATTAGCTCGCGTATCTCTGCCTTACTGACCGATCTCTCGAAAAACTTGCGCGACGAGCAGTCGCAGCAAATCCTTGCTGAGATCCGCACCGTGCGCCAACAGTACCTCGACTCCCGTTTTCGCATCCTCGATGCGGTAAAGCGCAACGATCGCCCGGCTGCCATTCAGGAGATGATGACCAATACCATCAACGTCCAGAACGCCTATAAAGCGAAAGTGCAAGAACTGATCGCCATTCAGGATCAGCAGATGCGTGACGCGGGTGAACAGGTGCAGAATGACTTCGGCTCCAACCGCCTGCTGCTGATTGCGCTGGCGGCGATCAGTATTGCCCTTGGAAGTCTGATTGGCGTAGTGATCGCGCGAATGATCACTCGTCCGCTTCGTGAAGCAGTCACTTTTGCGGAAGCGATCGCCGATGGCGACTTAACCCGCTCCATTGACTCCCGTCATCATGATGAGACCGGAACGCTGTTGCGTGCGCTGATGGAGATGAAAAACCGCCTGGTGGAGATTGTGCATCAGGTGCAAAACGGCTCTGAAAATATCTCCAGCGCGGCGGCGCAGATTGTTGCTGGTAACCAGGATCTGGCGGCGCGCACGGAAGAGCAGGCAAGTTCCGTTGAGCAGACTGCGGCCTCCATGGAGCAGATCACGGCAACCGTGAAGAACACAGCCGATCACACCTCTGAAGCCACCACGCTGTCGGCGGATGCCGCGACGGTGGTGAAGAGCAACGGCGAGATGATGATGCAGGTCACCGAGAAGATGCGGGTTATCAACGACACCTCTAATCGCATGTCCGACATCATCAACCTGATTGATGCGATTGCCTTCCAGACCAACATCCTGGCGTTGAACGCCGCAGTTGAAGCGGCGCGTGCCGGTGAGCATGGCCGTGGTTTTGCCGTGGTGGCCGGTGAAGTGCGTCAGTTGGCGCAGAAAAGCGCCTCGTCGGCGAATGATATTCGCCATCTGATCGAGAGTTCAGCCAGCCAGACCCGTGAAGGGATGGCGCTGGTGGAGAAAGCCAGTGCGCTGATTAACGGTATGGTGACCAACGTCGAAGAGATGGATGTGATCCTGCGTGAAATCGGCCAGGCGAGCCGCGAGCAGACCGACGGCATTTCGCAGATTAACAGCGCTATCGGCCTGATTGACTCCACCACCCAGCAGAACTCAAGCCTGGTGGAAGAGTCTGTTGCGGCAGCCGCGGCACTGAACGATCAGGCGCTGCATCTGCGCGAACTGGTGAAGGTCTTCCGCCTGCGTGAAGCGCCAATGCCGGCTTAATCCAGCTGGGATATCTCCAGCGCCGCGCGGTCGATAATGCCAATTATCTGTTTAAGCTGCGCGGCGCTAAGCGCCTGCTGATTCACGCGCAAATCGAGCACGGCTTTAAAGTTCGCCAGCGCCCGCTTCATCTGTGGATCTCTGCGTAACTGATAGCCGACATTCCGTGCTTTAACCCGCTCCAGAATCTGCGCCAGCTGCTGCTGGCTCTCATCCAGCCACTGCTGACCATGGCGGGTTATCGCAATCACCCTGCGCCCATTCTCCTCATCGCTGATAGTAATCAACTGCTGATCGCGCAACAGATCGAGAGTCGGGTAGATCACGCCGGGGCTGGGCGTGTAGTTTCCCTCGGTCAGCGTTTCAATGGCTTTGATAAGCTCATAGCCGTGGCTGGCGCTGTCGCGCAGCAGATGCAGCAGCACCAGGCGTAATTCTCCGTGGCCAAAAAAGCGCTGCCGACGGCCGCCGTGGTGTTCGTTATCGTGACTGTCGTGTGAATGGCGCATCCTACTCTCCGTGTTAATCCGATATATCTAATCTATATCTAAACTCTGTCTGGTAACAGTCTGGTTTAATGTCTTATTTATATATTGTTGATAATAATGATTTTAAATAGTGATTTTGTCAGCGCGTGCTCTTGGTTGTATCTATATCTTAAAAAGATCTTGCCTTCCCCATAAACAACAATCATTATCATTTGCACAACATTTAGATATATCTATTTCACATTCAGTAGGGCCGATTATGACCACAACTTCTTCACGTTATCCGCAGCGCGTGCGTAATGAGCTGCGTTTTCGCCAGTTAACCGTTTTGCGCGTTGAGCGGGCAAGCGAGGGCTTCCAGCGCATTGTGCTTGGCGGCGAGCAGCTCGATGGCTTTAGCTCACGCGGTTTCGATGACCACACCAAAGTTTTCTTCCCGCAGGAGGGCGCTCCTTTTGTTCCACCAGAGGTAACGGATGAGGGCATTAACTGGGGCGATGGGCCGCGTCCGCTGTCGCGCGACTATACGCCACTTTTTGATGCCAGCCGCAATGAACTGACTCTCGATTTTTACATTCACGACGGCGGTGTGGCGAGCAACTGGGCGCTTCACGCACAGGCCGGAGATCTGCTGACTATCGGCGGGCCGCGCGGTTCGCTGGTGGTGCCGGAAGATTACGCCTGGCAACTCTACGTGTGCGATGAGTCCGGTATGCCGGCATTGCGCCGTCGGCTGGAGGCGATAAGCCAGCTTGCGCGGCGTCCGCAGGTGAAGGCGCTGGTAACCATCGATAATGCCGCTTATCAGGATTACCTCGCGCACCTGGAGGGCTTTGATATTGAGTATGTGATTGGGCATCAGCCGCAGAAAGTGGCGGAAAAGCTGGCGGCGGTAACTGTACCGGGTGAGGACTATTTTATCTGGCTGACCGGGGAGGGGGAGGTGGTGAAATCGCTTAAGGCGCGGTTTGAAACGGACGCTATCGATCAGCAGTGCGTTCGCGCCCAGGCTTACTGGCATAAAAAGTAATTGCGGCCCGGCAGAGCGCCGGGCGCATATCAGGCCACTTCGTCGTATTCGGCTTCGTTAACCTGCTGTTCAAGGGACTCACGGATTTCAGCCAGCGCTTTCTCCTGCTGGCGGAAATAGGTTTCACGATCGCCGAGGGAAGAGACCAGCTGCCAGGTCTCCTCTTTATCCAGCGTCATTAACTCTTCAATCAGCGTGGCGATGTGCTGCTTCACTTCCACAATGCGCTGACGCAGACGCTGGACATCGTTCAGCCTGTCGCTGGCCATTAGCGGCTCCAGCCCTTTTTGCAGGCGGCTGAGCATGGAGCGAATCGCGCTCAGATCGCCGCGTTGACGGGCCTGGTTGAGCTGCACCATCATGCTATTGGCATCGTTTTTCATCTCGCTGTCGACCAGATCGGGGTGACAGAGTTTACTCGCCTGCCGCCAGAGGCGCTTCAGCTCATGGCGCTCCTCTTCCGACATCTTCTGCTCGAAGCTAAAGCGTTTTTCCGCATCGTGCTGCTGCTCTTGATAGCTTTCGTACTCCTGACGCGCTTCGTCGCGCGCCTGGCGCGTTGGCTCCTCTTCGCGCGTCAGACCACGCTCCAGTTCCTGCGCTTCTGCCAGCAGAGAGGCGATCAGTTCGCTTTGCTGCTGGAGATGTTTGCGCGCTTCAGCCGCCTGCATCGAGTGCGGCGGCATGCTCTGCCAGCGCTGCGTGAGCGTCACTAACACGTTCACTGCTTGCGAGAGGTATTTCTGGCAGCGCAGATAATCAGCCTCGCGGCGACGTGCTTCCGCTTCCTGGCGACGCACAGCGGCTTCAGCCAGCATTTTACGCAGGCGCAGGATCTGCGACATCAGCGGCCCAAGACGGGTTAAGTAGAGATCGTTAAATTCGTCCAGTTGCTGAATGCGAGCATTGCGCTTATCGATAAGCTCGCGGAGCTGCTCCTCCAGCGCTTTGAGTTCCAGCTTGCTGGCGGAAACCTGAGGATCTTGCCAACTGACGACCGAGCGCTGGCTCTGTAGCCACGCCGTAATAGCGCGCATCGCATCGCTGTAGTTCTTCTCTTCGAGCGCGTGAACAATAAACGCTAACTCCGGGTCGGTCACTTCCGTTTTCAGCAATGGAAGCTGGCTGAGGATGATGCTGTCATCCTCCAGTTCAATGGCGTATTTGATGATTTCAAGCCGTTTTATTGGTTTGTTCATGGCGTTTCGTCAAAGCGCTTAATGAGTCTGTTAAGGGGAGTCGTTATTCATCAAATCTGGACCACGAAGGCGAAAGTCGCAATAGCCCGGCCTCATATTACATGGGCACATTTCAATGCGTTAGTCTTTCTATGAAAATTGCGCTTATGGCATTTTAATTGCGCGATAAGCGGCTAAAAATGGGAAGTCAGGCGGGTGTAGAGATGCTCCGAAGGGTGAGAGTTCCTCGCAGCGGCAGGATATCAAACAGCGGCATACAGAGGATGTACCGAACAGCGCTTTGTCGGTAATTGTTTCAAATGTTATGATTGTGAGGAAATTATGAATCCCCCGTTAGCGTTCGCGAGAGGGGCAGGAGAATCACTATCAAACTGTTAACATGCCTCTTTTTTATTTTCTCGTCTAAGGCACACGATCTGCGCGAGTTCTGGCGCATTGAGGTGATTCGCAAAGATAAATTCTCGTTTCGCCGCCTTCTCAGAGAGAAAAAGAACCGTCGCAGGAATTTTTTATTCTGGTGGCGCCTCGCCAGTGAAATGAATGAGCATGGCAACAAGCGCCAAAAGCGTGTCGCTGAATCACTCTCCAATATGATTAAAAGCAAATTCGCGGCGGATATCGATCTTGAGGCCAGAATAGGGCCCGGACTGCATATACCCCACCATACCGGCGTCGTGATCACCTACAGCGCCCGTATTGGCGCTAACTTCACTATCCGGCAAAACACCACCATTGGCGTTGTGCAGGGAATGACGGACAACGACTTTATTCGCATCGGTGATAACGTCGATATCGGCGCAAACTCATGCCTGGTGGGTTCAATCACCATTGGCGATAACGTGGTGATTGGCGCCATGTCGTTCGTGAATAAAGATATTCCATCGGACACGATTTTTATTACCCGCAAGCAATCGGTTATGACCCCGCGAGGGAATGATTTTGTCCCGATGCTGCCACGCACCAGCCATAAGAGACAAGCCAGATCTGAGTAAAAGGCGATCTCAGCTTAAAGAAGAGATTATCAGCAGCGGTATTCGCTCAATCTCAATACCGCCTCCTGAATGTCGCCCTGGCGGGTTAGAGTGGAAGGTTGTTGTACTGATGATGACTAAAACGCCGGGCGAAACCATCTATATAGCCTGAATCCCCACCCTGACTTCCGCTTTTTTCTGTGCTCTGCCAAAAGAGTTGCATCCATTTAACGTGCTCGCCTGAGCAATGACAATCGTGCGCTTCACGTAACGAAGAATATATGTCTCATTGCTTTGTAACTTTATCTCATGATTTAGCAGCGGCCTATTATTCCACTCGGACTTAATTATCATATTGAGAATAGCGCGAAGTATGATTTTAGATGAATGCCATTGAGGTTTTTCACATCAAAGATATCTCTTTCGAAGCAGAAGATAAGCGCTATTGTGGTTATTTTTTGTTCGGCTTCATGCCTGGTCAATATCTCTAATTCACTCAAACAGCTTTGTTATATGTTTTATATGATTAAGTTAAATCTGAAGCTTGTACTCTTTGTTAGCCCTTTATTGTTAAGGATTTTCTTGTATTCAGCGTCGCCCAAGGTATGATTTTGCTATCCCGACGCTTATCGGATGGGGCTTTCTGCTTGAATGAGCCTTTTCGCGGTGAGGTCTCTTTTTGAATTTAGCATCGTCAGTAATAAACATGGCTTGTCGATACATACAGAACGATCGCAAGCGGCATAACTTTTATTCCTGTCAGGTGTTGGAACCAGAAGTTTTGGTAAGTTCTGGTTATCCTTTTGCTGATGATCTACAGGGTTTGATATGGCGGAATACTCTTCTTCACTCGATGGTGAATCCAAAGAATATATTCTCAAGTCGCTTGAGGATATGCGGCGCAAATTGTTGGATTTGACCTCGCGAAACAGGTTATTAAATTTTCCAATTAATCAAAAACACTCTTCGCTGCGTATCATCAACGCGCTACCCGATCAGCTTTTTCAAATCCTCAAATCAGAACAGGTTATGCAGTTTGCTCCTGTTCCGGATCCAACCAAAGCGCAGTTGCAGCAGTTTGGTTATCTGGATAAAAACGCGCCTTCAGCCGAGGAAAAAGCGACAAAACCTATGCCCGATGCGAAAACGTGGGCGGGTAAGCTGGGCATCAATACCGACTATGAATTACCGAGCGGTGCGCAAAGTGCTATTTCCCCGGAAGATTATGAACTGGTCGTTAAAGCGCGCGATCTTATTCTCATCCACTTGAAGGAAAACGGCGGCTCTTTGGCCGGCGTCAGGAATACGGAGGCTAAATCCGGCCTTCCTGCTGAGCGTCTGGATTCGCTACTTATCCAGCTTGGCTACAAAGATATTGGTGAGTTTGAGCGCGATACGAAAGCGGGCAAGCCGTTGCGTAAGCCATTATTGCAGGAGACTGAAGCGAATAATGAAATACAGACGCTTTATTACCCGGCCGATCTGGAAGCCGTACTGCGCTCTATCCACGGTAAAGCGCAGGTAGCGATTGAAGAGACCGGGGCGGGTATTCTCTATCTGTCCCTTGGCTTTCTTGAATGGTATGAAAGTGATGATTCAGATAAGCCCCGCCTTGCTCCGCTCTTTACCGTTCCCGTAACGCTGGAGAAAGGTAAACTCGATCCACAAGCGGGCCTCTATCGCTACCACCTGCGTTATACCGGGGAAGATATTATCCCTAACCTGTCGTTGCAGGAGAAATTGCAGGCTGATTTTGGTTTTGCACTACCTGGGCTCGATGACGAGACGTTGCCGGAAACCTATTTCCAGCAAATAGAGGCGATTACCGAAACGAACAAGCCGCGCTGGAAAGTGCGCCGCTATGGGGCATTGAGCTTATTAAACTTCAGCAAGATGCTGATGTATCTCGATCTTGATCCAGAGCGCTGGCCACAGGGCGGTAAAAATTTACTGAATCATGAGGTGATCAAACGTCTTTTTACTTCGCAGACGGGAGAACATTCCGGTTCAGAAAGTTTATCCAGCGAATATCACATCGATACTCTCGATAATATTCATCAACAGTTTCCGCTTATTTTTGATGCGGATAGCTCACAACATAGCGCACTGATTGATGCGGTAAATGGCGAAAATCTGGTTATCGAAGGTCCTCCAGGCACGGGCAAATCGCAAACCATTACCAACCTGATTGCCGCGGCAATGCTGAATGGCAAGAAGGTGCTTTTCGTTGCGGAAAAGCTTGCGGCATTAGAGGTCGTTAAACACCGACTCGATAAAGCAGGGCTGGGTGATTTTTGCCTTGAGCTGCACAGCCATAAGTCGCACAAGCGTAAGGTGTTAGAAGACATCCAAAAACGGCTGCATAACCCGGCTTTGCAAAAAATGCCGGCGCAAATTGATGCCGAGATCTCTCGCTATGAAGATTTAAAGAATCAGTTAAACAGCTACGCTCAGGAAATTAATGAGAGCTGGAAGCTTACCGGGCTGACTATTCACCAAATTTTGACCGGCGCGACGCGTTATCGACGCGAGCTGGGCATCGATCCCACACTGCTACATATAGAAAACCTGTCCGGTCAAAAATTGGATCGCGTGGCGCAGTTAAGACTACGTGACCAGATCAAAGAGTTTAAAGACGTTGTCGTGGAGTTTCGTCAGCAGGTCGGTCAGCAAGCGGAGCTGTGGGAACATCCCTGGTATGGCGTTAACAACACTGATATCCAGCTTTTCGACAGTGAAAGAGTCGTTTCACTGCTTAAGGAGTGGAATGAGGCGCTAATTGCCTGGCAGCAGGCACTTGCAGGTTTTCTCACCAGGTATTCGATTACTGCTTCGCATTGTGACGAATTAAGCTGGCAAACGCAGCTGGTGGCGCTGTGCGACCAACTCCCGGAACTTCCTGCCGAAGCCGATTTCCAGGCTTATACCCGGCTTGATAGCAACAACATTGAGACTCTGAAAAGCTGGCTGAACGATTTCAGTGCCGTTCAGGCGGATTACCATCAGGTAGCAGGCGATTTAATGCCTGAAAAACTGCGTTTCCTCGAAGAGGGAAATCCAGTCCCGGACTTCCCGGATATCACCAAAATCTTTGGTCTGGATGGGGCAACAACGCTTGCGGATGTGGTTCTCCTGATTCGTGGTTTAGCGCAACTGCAAACTGCCTTTGCTGCTGACAAAGAGCATCTCTCCCCATTACTGGAATCGTTGCCATCTGCTGTTGCTGATAGATTCTCAATAACGCCTGCGGGCCTGCAGCAAATAGCCACGTTCATTCATGTCGCCTCCAAATTACCGAGCGAGTTGGTGAGATACAGACATGACAGGTTTGATGATGAAGATATTGAGCCACATATAGAAGATCTCAATCAGCGGCTGGTCTCATTGCATGCACTGCGCGATCAACTCAAGGCGCGCTTTACGCTGAATAAAGTGGCAGATGGTGAGCAGCTAAAAACGATCGAAAACATCCTGCACAACTCGGGCCTGTTTAGCTGGTTAAGCGGCTCATGGCGTGAAGCGAAAAATACGCTGATCGGTTTATCCAGCGAGCCTAATGCAAAATGGAAAACGCTGTATGACGAATTGCCGATCCTCCGCCAGTATGTGCAGGAACGCGATGAGTTTGAGGCGCGCAATTTTGAGCAGATCTTCGGCGAGCTCTATCGAGGGCTGGAGACCGATCCGAGCCAGCTCCGGCAGATTCGGGAGTGGTACAGCGAAGTGCGCAGCGTCTGGGGGATCGGCTTCGGTGCTAACGTTGCCATTGGTGGCGCTCTATTTACGCTGGATAGCCAGATACTCAAAGGAATACAGCAACTTAAGCAGCAGGGTGTCGATGCGCAGATTTCTCAACATCTTGATAAGTTAAAAAGCTACGAGGAAACCTTCGCTTCAGCGCACTTTGCCTCTGAAGGTGAGCAAAGCCTTGCGGGCGAAAAGAGTATCTTACTGCCGCTTATTGAGAAACTGACCGCTGCACTGACGCCCATTCAGCAGTGGTTCAGCACTGAGCAGCTTGCGCTGAATACGGTAAATGAAAAGATCGCCGTGTTACATCAGATACATAACCGACAGGCTCGCTTATCTGTTGATCGGTTGCCCGGCACCATTTTTTCAGCGGCGGATTCACTCCTGTTTGGCGCAGATAAAGATAATGCGCACACGCTCAAGGTCATGGGCAATACCCTTACTTTTGCAGAACAGATGGGGGAAAACGTTCAGGATGCTGATTTGGTTGCGGCCATCCAACGGTTACCCGGCGCAGATGAGTACCGCGAACTGCAACACTACCTTGGTGCTCTTCAGCAGAAGTGGCAGCTGCAAACCGACCGTCAGAGTCACTTTGCGCAGGAAACGCAGCTTAATAGCGAGCAGTGGCATCAACGGTGTGAAAATCTTCTCTCTGCATTAATCGCCTGCAACGAAGAGGCGATCGCTAAGCCCCGCTGGCTGAATGGCTGGCTTAACTTTATTCGTATCTCTCAGGATATTGAAAATAGCGGGCTGCAGCGTATTCGTGACGCAATCATGAGCCATACGCTGACTATTGAGGATATCGACACCGGTCTGGAGGTCGCTATTTTCGATCAGCTTGCCCGCGAAATCGCGACCGAACGTCCGCATCTCCTGCGGGTGTCAGGTAATAGCCGCAGCGCGATGCAAAAAACATTTCGTGACTATGACCGGGCGCTACAGCGCTTGCAGCGTGAGCGCATTGCGGCGGTTATTGCGAGCAATCCCGTTCCCCCGGGCGCGTCAGGAGGACGAAAAGCCGACTATACCGAAATGGCGCTTATCCTTAATGAGACGGGTAAGAAGATGCGTCATATTCCGATTCGCCAACTGATTAATCGCGCCGGTCGTGCTCTGCTTCAGCTGAAGCCTTGCTTTATGATGGGGCCTATGTCGGCGGCTAATTATCTTCAGCCTGGCTATATCGAGTTTGATCTTGTGGTGATGGATGAAGCCTCACAGGTTAAGCCGGAAGATGCGTTGGGCGTTATCGCGCGCGGTAAGCAAATTATCGTGGTGGGTGACCCGAAACAGCTGCCGCCAACGAGCTTCTTTGATCGCGCGGGCATTGATGATGACGACGATGACACGGCCGCAGTCAGTCAAACGGACAGTATTCTTGATGCCTCGTTACCTCTGTTCAAAATGCGCCGTTTGAGATGGCACTATCGCTCTCAACATGAGAGCCTGATTGCTTACTCGAATCGCCATTTTTATAACAGCGATTTGGTGGTTTTCCCTTCCCCGAATGCTCATGCTCCGGAGTATGGCGTTAAGTTCAGCTTCGTTAAAAATGGCCGCTTCATTAACCAGCACAATATTGAAGAAGCGCGCGTTATCGCCAGGGCTGTAGCCTTACATGCGACCAATTCGCCTGACGAATCCTTAGGCATCGTGGCGATGAACTCAAAGCAGCGTGAACAGATTGAACGCTCAATTGATGAAATATGCCGTGAAGATACGCAAGCTGAGGCCGCGATTGATCGGTTAAGAATGAAAAGCGATGCGCTGTTTATTAAAAACCTGGAGAACGTTCAGGGTGATGAACGCGACGTTATTTTTATCTCCTTCACCTATGGGCCGGGCGAGGTCGATGGCAAAGTGTACCAACGCTTTGGCCCGATCAACTCCGATGTTGGCTGGCGTCGCCTGAACGTACTCTTCACGCGTTCCAAAAAACGGATGCATGTGTTCAGCTCAATGCGCTCGGAGGATATCCAGGTAACAGAGACATCTAAGCGCGGTGTGCAGGCTCTGCGTGGCTTTTTGCACTTTGCAGAAAAGGGCAATATGGACGGGCTTGCACACCACACGGGTAAAGCACCGGACAGTGATTTCGAAGTCTCTGTTATTACAGCGCTGGAAAATGCCGGTTTCCGCTGTGAACCCCAGGTTGGCGTCGCCGGATTCTTTATTGATATTGCGGTGCGCGATCCCGGTAAGCAGGGGCGCTATTTGATGGGTATTGAGTGTGATGGTGCGACCTATCACTCTGCTAAGTCAGCGCGTGACAGAGATCGCCTGCGTCAGGATGTGCTGGAGGGCTTGGGGTGGAGAATTCGTCGTATCTGGTCCACAGACTGGTTCAGTAATCCCGATGAGATCCTGGAGCCCATCGTTCGCGAGTTAAATCGGTTGAAAACCACGGTTGCGGAAGAGGAGTACTCTGAAGAGCAAGCTATCGCACAGCTGGTTGTTGAAGGGCAAACCGCAAGTAATAATATTGCGGATTTTAGCGACCACAGTGAGCCACTCAGATTACGTCTTGAAAGATTTGCCCGTGAGGTCATTGACGTAGAGTGCCCCTATATTGCCGATGAGAGCAAGTTGCTGCGTCCTGCAATGATTGAAGCGTTGGTCGAGCATCAACCGCTTTCTCGCTCTGAGTTTGTTGAACGTATTCCGAAATACCTGCGTGAGGCAACGGAAAGCAAGATGAGTAAAACCTATCTGGACAGGGTGCTGGCGATTATTGATGGAGATGAATTCGCTTAAGCGGGTTTTTCAATGCACAACTCATCATTGATATCAGGGGGTTACGTTCTAACGTGACCCCTTTTACTTTCCAGAGAAGTAAAAGGGCAAACCATGGCAGGCTGTGATTCCGCAGGCGGGACTTGAGGGGACAAAACGGGGACAGCAAGCATAGAGAACAAAAAAGCCACCTTGTTAGAAGTGGCTTAATCGTATGATTTTAAAGCTAAAATTTGGTGGCCCCTGTTGGGTTTGAACCAACGACCAAGCGATTATTAGTTAGGATGCAAATTCTTACCTAAAAATACTTATATATAATTTTCAGTTAGTTAAGTGATATCAGTTTACTGTATAAATAACCAGAAATACTCTAAAATACTCCCTTGCGGTATCCTATAGGTATCCTAGAGCCTGCAAGCGATTCGCAGGATACCCTAATCGCTTGGTGCGGAGTATTTGTGGAAACATTCAAATTTACAAAAGCCAAACTCGAAAGCCTACCACCCGCTGATCGTGGGCAGGTCGAGTATGCTGATACCGTTGTTAATGGTCTGCGGCTTCGGGTAGGGATCAGTGGAGCTAAGAGCTTCTGTATTTCGCGTAAGCGTAATGGCAAGTTCATACGTGCTACGCTCGGCCGTTTTCCAGATCTTACTATTGATAATGCCAGGGCAAAGGCACTTGAACTCCTTGGAGACGTTGCGACAACCGGGAGGAATCCCAATGTGGTTAAGCGTGTCAACGAAAAAGCGACCGTTACGCTTGCCGATGCACTGGCTACCTACATTGAGAACCGCGACGAGAGGCTAAGTGCCGATACAGCAAAACAATATCGTTCCATTCTGCAAAATTTCTCTGGTGACTGGATTAAGCAGCCACTTTCCTCAATAAGCCGCGAGCGTGTAGAAAGCAGACATAAAGCAATCACCGATGGTACCGTGTGGTTTGGTGCTGACAAATCAACGCTACGTGCTGGAGTTGGAATAGGTAGTAAAGCGCAAGCTGATCTATGGGCGCGAGTGCTGCGGGCTATATACCGTTTCTCTCATGATCATTACCGCGACGAACATGGTAAAACCCTTCTCCCTGACCCTCCCACGATGGTGCTCAGCACGAAGCGAAAATGGCATGGAACCGTCAGGAAAACTGAGCGTATCCGCACCAATGAACTCAGCCGGTGGTTTAATGCCTTATCTTCCGTGCGTGCTATTGCTGAGTTGGCGCGAGATGATATAGCCGCAGCAGTGTGCGACGCTGTGGAAATGGCTATTTTTACCGGGCTACGTAAGTCAGAAATTTTAGAACTTAGCTGGGAGCGGGTTAATCTCGGTGGTCGCTATTTTTGGATTGATACCACCAAGAATGGTGATCCGCTTGAATTGCCTGTCACTGAAACTCTTTTAAAACTCTTCCGTCGTCGCGCCAAGATGAAAGCCAGTGATGGCGTATTAGTTTTTCCTGGCGATAAGGGCGTCATTAAAGAATACAGACATATCATTGATCGCATAAGCGCAGCTACCGTCCCTGACCCAAATCCTGATTTGCTCCAGCCTATCCCTTTCAAATGGCATGACGGCCGCCGAACGTTCGGGACCATTGCTGAGCTGGTGGGCGTGGGCAACTACATTCTGAAACGCCTGCTGAATCACCGAACGATGAGAAGCGCTGATGTTACGCAGGGCTATCTACATTTCAGCGCTGATGAGCTGATGGAGCCAGCCTCAAGAATAGAGAGAGCAATTCTTGAATATGCTGAAATGGCTGGGAAAACAAAAGATATTAATACTCAGCTAATGGCTGTTTTGGGAATTTTAAATGAAGATCAAAAAAGAAAACTAATTTTCGAGATTTCAAATGATAATAAAGGGTACAAATCATGACCAACTCAGAAGTTAATTTTAGAGCAATGATAGTTGGTGCGTACATAAACGAATTATTTGTTGATGGTACTGATTCTTTTTCTATTTCCATTTTGCGGGAGGCATTAAAAGCAGGTGATTCAGAAAGCTCCGCTCGCAGTATGGTTAATACTATAATCAGTTATTTCGAAACTTCTGATGAACCTCTTGAGGAATTTCTTGATTTCATTGGGGTGGAAAAAAACGAAGCTGTAAATGATAGTGAGTCAATTAACACCTTGCTTTATATGGATAAAAATAAAACTCCGTTTTTAAGCGATATTCCATTGTCAGGAGACGGAGTAACAATTTTGAATGCTGCGCTAGGGTTATATTTTGTTGGTATGAAAAATAATGCAAATGACCTTGTCAGAATTGGTATTAAACTGGTGATGGAGGAGGTTTTTAGAGACGAAATATCTCTCAGGGAATTTAATAATATAGCGCAAAAGGCTATTTCAGAAGCCCAAAGAGAAAAAGCTAAAAAACCTCGCAGCCCATATTACTCAGAGGTTATTGAAGTTATTAGACTTACCTGGGAAAAATACCCTTGTGGTGCTAAAACGGCACTTCTTGATGCCTTAGCTGCTCATTATCACGGCAAGGTAAGCCGTAATGCATTGGATAACTGGATAACTCTCTCTGGTCTGAGGCCCCCAAAACCAGAAAAATATACAAGGCTTGAATTAGTATTCCCCCATTAGCCGGCTATTGGGGGAGTATTGCTGGTTAGAGTGTCCTCGCATCCGGCAGTTGAGCACCTTTAACCAGTTACAGGGCTAATAAGGCATTACACAATCATAGATATTTATCACTGTTGTTAACCATTAATACACGGTGATAAATATGAAATTAGTCAATTCTCCTTTCTCATTAGAACGTCTGACCCGCGCAGAGGCCGCTGCTTATCTTGGTGTTAACTCCCAAACGTTGGCTAATTGGGCTCATACCGGAAAAGTGGGTATTCCACATCATAAGGTAGGGCGCAAGGTCATCTATATGAAGGCCGATCTCGATGGCTACTTGGCTTCAACACGCCGTGTCCAGAACTCATAAAAACATCTGGTTCATTTGTTGCGTGCCGTTGAGGTAGTAATGATGCAGGATTGCTCATGCTGTCGCGGCGGCTCTCAATATAGCGAATTTGGAGCACTGAAATGGTATCGAAAAAAATTACTGCTTTAACTGGCAGTAGCCAGACTCACCCCGAAATCAGCCAGAAAGAAATTTCCGTCAATAACTTTGCTGTGCGAATCCCTGTAGCCATGAGCAATATCGGCGGGAAAGAAATTCAGTCTGTAAGCGGGCGTAAGCTGCATACGTTTTTGGCTATTGGTCGTGACTTCACCAATTGGATTAAAGGACGTATTCAGCAATATGGTTTTGTCGAGGGGCTCGATTATGTGATTGTTGAAAATTTGACCTCGCCAAAACGGGCGAGCTCAAAATCTCGGCAGCAAATGGAACATGATTACCTGATCACTATTGATATGGGTAAAGAGCTGGCAATGGTAGAGCGTAATGAAAAAGGGCGGGAGGTGCGACGCTACTTTATCAACTGTGAACGCCAGTCAAAAAACGCCGCGAATATTCCCGAGACGTTACCGGAAGCCCTGCGCCTTGCTGCTGATCTGGCAGAAAAGGCAAGCGAACTTGAAAGCCGACTGGTGGCCGTCGCACCAAAAGTTGATTTCGCCGATCGCGTGGCTGATATCAGGAAGGGTATTTCCATTCCTAACTATGCTAAAGCTGTAGGGCTTGGCCCGATCAAACTCTTCGAGTGGATGCGACAGAAGGGGATACTCATCAATGGCGGTCAGCGCCACAACCTGCCTATGCAGCGCTATATCGACAGCGGTTACTTTGCCGTTCGCCAAGGGACATATGAAACGAATGGTGAGATAAGAGCCTCATTCACAACGATGCTCACGGGAAAAGGGGAGCAATGGCTAACGCAAAAACTGATCGCTGGTGGTGTATTGCCGGAGGTGCCGAATGCTGACGCTGAATAAAACAAAGGCAGCTTTGCCGAGCTGCCAATGTCACTACAAAGAACTTAATCAAATCCAGCATACCAGGCCTGAAGCTAGTGGTCAAAGCCTGACCGTTCCTGCAAATACAGGAGCACGTAACTTCCCCCAATGGGGTGAGTTATTGGGCATTGAAATTTCAGCCGATTCTAACGTCCTCCATTTGAGGGAGTTAGCCGCCGCCGAAATCTCAGAGTTTATTGACTTACACCGCTGGTGGAAGTTAGTGAGTAACCGTGTTGCAAATCTGCAACTCGCTATTTGCACCCAGCAGGGGTATACGCCATCGGCGCAGACCTACAAAAAATTTGTAACCTCTGCAATCTCCCCAGATTTGGGGCGACCGATTTTTAACCGAGGGCGGAATTCCGCCTTATGTAGCTTCTACGTTCGTGGAGGAAAAGTCCGCCAAAGATTGGAAAATGAGTATCTTTACGAACTCAGTTTTGAGCCGGTTAATTTAAGTCAGTTCTTAGGAGGTATAGTTGCGCATTCCACTACTTTGGCTGCATCTGGCGAGTTAGGTGCAGGGCAAAGTTTTTTATCTTCTTTTAGCCAGTTATACCCAATGGCAAGAGCACACACAATCAAGACCGCAATAATCCATTTAAGGATATGCATTTTTTACTCCTCCAATTTATCTTTTGTTCTTTTTCGCTGGCGACGTTTTATCTCGCCTTTGGCGGCAGCCACTAGGAATCCAGCGGTGCTTTCACCATCTTCCCGCAATCGTTCGATATCCTCCATTACCTCATGGGGGATTCTTACGGTGGTCATTTGTGATTTTGCGTTTTTCGCACCAGTTGCCATTACTGAGAGTCCTTGTGTTAGGTGTATTTCAGTATACGCAAAAAAAATGAGAAAAAAAGCCTTGAGGTGTATTTCACTTTGGGATAGTTTTGAAAGGAAAGGTGAAATACACCTTGGGAAAGGCGAAGCCCGGCAGTGCGCCAACACTAACCGGGCCTCTTACCACAAACCGTTATTCGAGGTAACAGTTATGGCTGACCATCAGTCTACCCAAACTCGCTCCAAATATACATGGCGTTTTCTTGCCATCAACCGCCACGACAAAAAGGCCAAACCCTGTCGCCTGTCCGTCGAAGCTGCAACCGAAAGTGAAGCCCGCAGCATTCTAGTGCCACATTTTATTCTTTCTCTGGCTGCCCGCTTGCCAGCGCCGGAGGTGTTTTCATGATCAGGAAAATTGAGGACCTCGATTTTGAAGATGAATTCCGCCGGCTGAGCGCACTTTTGACTGCCAGCGCAGAGCTGCATGGTGCAGACCCTGATGAAAATGAGCTCTCCTTCGAGCTCTTGGATAAAGCACTGTTTCGTGTTCGTGAAATTGACCAGGCCTTCCGTGATGAAGGAGGGCGTAAAAATGCGTGATATTTACCATCAGCTTGTAAAGAGTACCCCTGATTTTAAGCACTTCTCTGATCAGGATTTAGCTGAATCCAGTGATCTCTATGCTGCTGGCGCATTTGCCATCAACAGTGCGCTCACTCTGATTGGCAATCTGGCGTTCGATGCAACTAATGCGGAAGACTACTCCGATGAGGATGCTCGCCGGGATTTGGTACTTGTCAGCCATGCACTACGTCACCTTCCGAGGATGGCTCAGGCTCTGAATCAAAACAGTGATGCAGCGGACTATGTGCGCACCCAACGCGGCAAGGGGAAAAAGTCATGATCAGCAACGTCAAATTTAACGAACTGGAAAAGCGCGTTGATCTGCTGGTGAACCGCGTTCTTGAGCTGGAGCGGCATGTCCGCTCACTGACTGATAGCCAGGGCGGTGAGATCCCGCCGGGGATGACACCTGTTGCCACGCTGGCGGCCGAGTTCGGCATATCGACTAAAAAGGCCGAAGAACTGGCGAAAAACACCGGCGTTATGCTGGTCAAAATGAGAGCCGGTGGATTCATTGCACCTGATGAAAAATTCAGGGAGGCGGCACGGCTGGTGCTACGCAGCGCCAAACGTAAATACGGTTCGGCCTACTGGTTCCATCCACTGCTTGGCAAGTTCCAGATGAGCGGAGGTATCCCGCAATGACGGCTCAACTCGCAGCAGTAGAGACAGTATCTGATGCCCTGTTTACCTGTTCGTATCTGTGGGCACATGGCCGGAACTACAGCCGCACGGATGCTGATAAAGCGCTCCACCAGCACAAAGACCCGACCACCCGCTACGGCAAGCTGGCGGTGCGGTTAAAGCAGATAGTCGAAATGTCGTATGAGGATCTGGTGACGCCGGTTTTCTCGATACCGACCGTAAGCAGATGATTATTGCCCGCCGTTCTGTGCTGGTGGAGGAAATAGGCGAGGTTGAAATGAATACCTTGCTGGCAGACACGCAGCGTATTCAGCGTGCTTTTCCTGATGCCAATACTGGTGGGCGGCTTTCAAAGCTACCTCTTACCCGTGGCTCTGAGGGCTACAACGTCAGGCAGGACTATGTAATCAAACATATGCTTCCAGCTCAGTCCCTGTGCAGCATATACGGCCCCAGCGGCTCGTATAAGAGCTTCCTCGCTGTGTCGTGGGCTTGTCACATTGCCGCCGGTGCTGCCTGGTCTGGCCGGAAAGTTGAACAGGGCGCGGTGCTGTATGTAGTAGGTGAGGGTGGTGTGGGTGTGCCTCGCCGGATCAGAGCATGGGAGCAGATACACGGGCAGCAGGTGAACAATCTCTGGCTGGTGAATCGCCCGGTCTTCCCGGTGCGTGAATCCGAGGTATCAGAGGTGATTCTTGCCGCAAGGCAGATCACTGCGGAATGCGGTATACCAGTTCGCCTGGTAGTGATCGACACGCTGGCCCGCTGCTTTGGTGGCAATGATGAAAATGATGCCCGCGATATGGGGGCGTTTATCGAGGGCTGCGATGTTATCAAGCAGAGAACCGGTGCTACGGTGTTGGTGGTGCATCACTCCGGCAAGGATGAAGCTAAAGGCGCGCGTGGCTCCAGTTCTTTCCGCGCCGCGCTTGATGCCGAGTATAACGTTAAGCGCGAGGGGGAAGGCACGGCGCTGATCCTTTCCTGTACAAAGATGAAGGATGCCGAGGAGCCGGAACGCAGGGCGTATGACTTGCGCGCTGCTGAACTGTATACCGATGAAGATGGGGAAATAGTCTGCTCGCTGGTGGTTCGTGATGTGGCCAGAGATGCCAGAGAAATTGATCCTGAACTGGTGGGCGTGGAAAAGCTCAGTGATAACCACATGGCACTGTGGCAGGCCATCCGAAGCCGTATTGCCCGCAATGAACCCTGTAATCGGTCAGTCATTCGTGATGACCTAAAGGCGCTGGGAATTAACACCAAGCATTTCACTCGCTGGGTGCAGAAGCTTATCGATAACGGCCTGGTTATACAGGATGGTGATTTGTTGGCAGTGCAGTCGCTAAGGGAAGTGGGCAACTAAGTGGGGTGCTGGTGGGGAAGGTGGGGAATGTCTCTAACGTTTCCCCACATAGCGCCCATATACAGGGACGAAATGGGTAAAAGTCGTGAAACCCGCGTCATTACTGGTCAAATCGGGTATCTTTACAAATACCAGTGGGAAGTAAGTGGGGAGTATGCTAAGTGGGCCGAAAGTGGGAAACACCTCCTCCGGAATGCCAAAAGTAAGGAGGTGTATTTAGCCATTTGCCCGCGAGCTAGATCCTTTTAGCACTGATGCCAGAATTTGGTCCTGCTGGCAAACCAAAGGCACTATCAACGCCTTGGCTGGACCTTAGGTCATTGAGAATGTTTTCTGCCGAAAACCTTTGACCAATAATAGCTATTGATGCGGTTCTTGGGTTTTCTGAATGCCTGGCTCTGTATGCTTCGATTTCTCTGCCTCCTTCCGCTAGGACCCGTGCGCATAATCCTCTTACATAGAGACGATTAAATTCGCCCTCTGCTAATGTCTGCGCGGCGGTTACAGGGACGCGTGCTTGCATTAAAGCTTGGCTATTAGGTTTCCTTTTTGTGTAAAACTGTTCTAATAATCTACGGTTTTGGATTTCTCTCTCAAACCAAACGTCATCATAGTTAATTGATTGTTCGAGTAATTGTGCCCAAATCTGTTTACCATGAGCAGTTAAGAAAGAGCTTAGGTAAAAATTATCGCTCTCCTTATCCAACTGAATTTCATCAAACATGAAGCGACGAGTTTCATTATCTAAATCCAGTAAATTTAATGCCATTTCGAGCTCCCGATTTTAGAGTGTTTTTTAGACCGCATCTAAATCTACTGTTTTTTTTCTGAGCAATAGTTGGGTTAAATCAAAGTTATCAGGAAGTTGTAAATCTAATATCTTGATTGAAATAAGGTTGACCTACAATTTTTACTGATTGATTATTATACTTATGGTATCAACCACTGTAAGTTTAAAATGGTAGATAAAAACACATCGACTTGCGAACAATGAAAAACGAAGAGGTTAAATATGCCAATGAGCATCCAGGAAATTAAAGAGCACTATGACCAGTACGGCATTCATGATATGAGCCTAATGTCTGCTGGGGAATACCGACGAGCCCTCGCAGATGGAGCACTATTTTGGTCGGATCATCACGATTTTGTGCGTAGTACGCTATCGGGGGAAATGTTTGCAACTAACAGGGAACAACTTGATGCGATGATTGAACATTTAACCGAGTACCGGGACAAGATGCCTATCCCACCAGAATGGTTAAGCGAGGGAAAATGATGCCAGATTATGTCTTGATGATACGTGAAGCATTCAATGAATCTGCGAATTTCCTAACATGGTCTTTTTATTCTCTTATAACCGCTTATGTTTCGCTTGCAATGCTCGAAAGGAATAATATTAAGACAAGATTTGATAAGTTGTTTAGTAAAATTATTTTTTTAATTTCGATGATTATATTCATTCCAAATATATTCTTTATATCTAAAGTTTTTGGTGAAAAGTTGGGGCCTTTTGCAGAATTTGCTTCTTTCGTTATTTGCCTTCTTATGATGATGCTTAATTCAGTTCCGGCGCTATTAAGCTTGGTAGAAAAGAAAAAAGATTTGTAAATTATTTGTACTCAATCTTACCTATTTTTACCCCTGTGTTTGGCAGGGGTTTTCATTATATTTTTCCTATATATCTTGATAAGTGGCACTCAGACGTGAGCCGCCACTGTCCACCTGGTTTCTTCCGTTCTGCGACGGTCTCCTTTCCAGGTGGACATCCCTCCAGTTGCTGGTTTCACGTCTCAACGTTAATTGTTACGGAAACCACTCCATGAAGAAATTACTCGAATTACGCCAGCAGAAAGCCTCACTTAAAAGCCAGATGCGATCCATGCTGGAAAAAGCCGACAGCGAAAAGCGCAGCCTGAATGATGAAGAGGGTAAGCAGTTCGACGAACTCCGCTCCCGGGCTGATGCGCTTGAAGTAGAACTTACCCGCCTTGAAGCCGTTGCCGATGATCAGCGTAATCTGCCAGGAAAGTCTGTTGAAGGTAAAAGCGTGAGCAACGATGAACTGCGTCATTACATCATGACGGGTGATACCCGCTCTCTCAGTACGCTGGTTCCGGCTGAGGGCGGTTATACCGTTATCCCCGAGCTGGACAAAGAGATCATGCGCCAACTGCAGGATGAAAGCGTTATGCGCTCCATCGCCACGGTGAAAACCACCAAAACCAACGAATACCAGAAGCTGGTATCCGTGGGGGGCGCGACGGTTAAACGTGGTACAGAAGGTGAAGAGCGCACCGAAACCGCAACGCCGAAGCTTGAACGTGTTGATATCAAGTTGAATCCGATCTACGCCTACCCGAAAACCACTCAGGAGATCCTCGACTTCTCTGAAGTGGATATTCTGGGATGGCTGGCCTCGGAAGTGGCCGACACGTTCACCACTACCGAAGAAAACGATCTGGTGAATGGCGATGGCGATAAAAAATCCAGAGGTTTCCTAGCTTATCCACGCGCAGCTACCAGCGACAAAACACGCCCGTTCGGCACGCTGGAAAAGGTGGAAACCCCGGCCGTTTCCTCTGATGGCCTAATCGACCTGCTTTACAAGCTGAAAGCCAGATACCGTAAAAATGCTGTATGGGTGATGAATTCCGGCACCGCCGCCACGCTGCAAAAACTGAAAAACGGCAACGGGGATTATATCTGGCGTGATCGTCTCGTTGCTGGCTCCCCTGACACGTTGCTGGGCCGCCCGGTTCAGTATCTCGAAACCATGCCTGATGCGTTGCCTGGAAATGCATTCCTGGCCGTGGGCGACTTCAAACGCGGTTACTTCATTGTGGATCACACCACTGGTGTTCGTACCCGCCCCGATAACATCACCGAGCCCGGCTTCTACAAAGTGCATACCGATAAATACCTGGGCGGCGGCGTGGTGGACTCCAGTGCAATTAAAGTGCTTGAACTTTCCGGCTCTGGTTCCTGATCTCACGTTGAAGGGGCTCTGGCCCCTTTTTGCCCTCTGTGGAGTCCAGTAATGAAAACAATCGATTTTGAAATCCGCACGACCAATCTGAGCGCCAGCAACAAAAAGCTGGTGGGCTATGCCGTGCGCTGGAACAGCCTGTCAGAAATTATCTGGGATGAGTTCCGCGAGCAGTTCGCGCCCGGGGCGTTCAAAGACAGCCTGGCATCCGGTATTGATGTGCGCGCGTTATACGAACATAACTATACCCAGCTGCTGGGCCGTACCAAATCCGGCACGCTGGTGTTATCAGAAGATGTTACCGGGCTGCGCTTCGAGCTGGCACCACCGGATACCCAGCTTGGCAATGATGTGCTGGCGCTGGTGGAGCGAGGGGACATTTCCGGCATGAGCTTCGGTTTCCGCGCGCTAAAGGAATCCTGGGATATTGCGCAGTCGCCTTACCTGCGAACCGTCACTGCCGCTGAACTGCGGGAAATTACAGTAACATCAATGCCCGCGTACCCAGAATCAGGTGCTGAAATCGCACACCGCTCTCTTTTCTCCCAGCATCCTGAACTGCGCTATGCCGGTGATAACCGCCGACACTGGGCTGACCTGGCGGGGCTGTGATATGTGGAATATCTGGCCTTTTAGCAGCAAGGCAGAGCAGCGCAGCATGACCATCGACGAATTTATGGCCATGGCAGGGATCCCGAATACCGGATCCGGTGAATATGTGTCTGCCGGCACTGCGGAATCCCTGCCGGCAGTCATGAATGCCGTGGCGGTTATCAGCGAGGCGGTGGCAACCATGCCCTGCTATCTGTACCGGGTACGCAACGATAACGGACGCGAGGCGCGGGAATGGCTGAGCAATCATCCGGTCGATTTTTTGCTGAATGAGCAGCCTAACGACTGCCAGACACCCTACCAGTTCAAACGCACGATGATGCGCCATTGCCTGCTGAACGGTAACGCCTACGCGGTGATCCAGTGGGGCCGCGACGGTCAGCCACAATCACTGCATCCGTATGCGCCCGGTGCGGTGGTGCCCGAGCGTATCGGCGAGCATAAATACAGGTACAGCATCACTGAGCCTTTTACCGGAGCGGTGCGCACCTGCCTGCAGGAGGAAGTCCTTCACCTGCGTTACTCCACCGACGATGCTTTTCTGGGGCGTTCGCCGATCACCATCTGCCGTGAGGCGCTGGGGTTAGGTCTGGCCCAGCAGCGTCACGGTGCCAGCATCATGAAAGACGGCATGATGGCATCGGGCGTTATCACGGCTAAAGAATGGCTGGACAGTGTTAAAGGCAAGCAGGCAATGGATGCGCTGGAACGCTACAAAGGTGCCAGAAACGCCGGTAAAACGCCGATCCTTGAAGGGGGCATGGACTATAAGCAGCTTGGCATGAGCAATCAGGATGCTGAGTGGCTGGCCTCCCGGCGCTTCACCATCGAAGACATTGCCCGCATGTTCAACGTGTCGCCCATCTTCCTGCAGGAATACAGCAACAGTACCTACAGCAACTTCAGCGAGGCAAGCCGCGCTTTTCTCACCATGACGATGCGCCCCTGGCTGGCTAACTTTGAGCAGCAGATCAAATCTGCGCTGCTGGTGGCTTCACCTGTGCCGGGTATCCGATATCAGGTGGAGTTCGATTCTGCCGATCTTCTCCGCGCCACCCCTACCGAACGCTATGCAACCTATGAGCGTGGCATCAAGAACGGGATCATGAACCCCAATGAAGCCCGGGAGCGCGAGGGGATGCCGCCGCGTGATGGTGGTGATGAGTTCAGTCAGGCATGGAAACAGGAAGTGAAGATCAGCAAAGACAGCAAGGAAGGCGAAGAATGAGAGCTGGTGGCCTGAGAAACCGCATCACTATCCGTACTTTTACTTCATCAAGATCACCTTCCGGGCAGGTTATCCAGAAGTGGGAAGACGGGGAAACCATCTGGGCGGAGGTAAAGGGGATGAGCGGTCGTGAATTAATGGCGTCAGGTGCTGAGCTTGCCGAAGCGACTATCCGCGTGTGGGTGCGTTTTCGCCGCGATATCACGGCCGCCAGTCGTCTGAAAGTACTCACTGGCCCGTTTGCCGGCAGCACTCTCAATATTATCGGGCCTCCTGTACCTGATGCGGAAGGTACCCGGCTGGAAATTCTCTGCAAGACAGGAACGGAAAAATGAGAGCAGAAATCACAGTTGATGAAGCAAAACTGCATTGCCGTATTGATGATGATTACGAAGATACGTTGATACAGGCATACATCGATGCGGCGCTGGAGGTCTGCCAGAAGCATATCGGCAAGCGGTTCGATAACGGGCTGGAGTTTACGCCAGCTATCAAGATTGGCTGTCTGATGTACGTCTCTCAGCTATACGAGTATCGCACGATGATTGGTGACACCGACGCCAAGGAGATACCGATGGCTGTCTCTGCGTTGTGGTCTGCCTACCGTGATGTGGGAGTGTACTGATGCCATGGCAACCACTGCGCCGGTGCACTGCGCCGGGGTGCAATAAGCGGGTGAAGTCGGGGAAGTGTGATGAGCATCAGCGGGAAGCGTGGCGGGCTGAAGATGCCAGACGCGGCCACCGCCGTGCCCGTGGTTACTCAGCCTCATGGGAGAAATATCGCGCGCAGTTTCTGAAACGTTATCCCCTGTGTGTTGAGTGCCAGAGGCTGGGCCTATACGTCCCTGCAAAGATTGTCGATCACATCATTCCTGTCGATGGTGGCGATGACGTTCTGTTCTGGCCTGAGTGGAATCATCAGCCGTTATGCCAGACACATCATAGCCAGAAGACCACACAGCGAGACCCTATCACCAAAGCCAACCGCAAAGCGGGTATGTACTGCGAGGAGGAAGTGCGGGCAGCACAGCGTACTGACTGGATGTATGAGGCTAGCCATGAATGAGAAAGACGTGGCGAATCTGTATCAGTCACTGGCCCGGTGCCGTAATGACTTCATGCAGGCACGCACCAGACGCAATGAGCGACAGCCTGTCCAGCGCAGGAGTGAACGTGAGCGGGAGGTGATGGAGTGCTTCCGCAACCGCTGACAGGCCGCACCGCCGGGGTGGGGGGGTATTTCAGGACAAAACCCGGATTGCCCGGCACCACCCGCCCCCTCAAATTTTTACGCACGGTGATTTTTTTGATAGCAGTAAGCCTTAAGGAAACAGGAAGTTATGGCAAGACCACCCAAACCACCCGCTTACCTTGATGAAATTGCAGGGCAGCAGTGGAAGACGAAAGCGAAGCAACTGGCCGAACGCGGGGATCTGACTCCCGCCGACTGGAACAGCTTGGAGCTTTATTGCGTTAACTACTCGATGTACCGGAAAGCCGTTGAAGATATTGGCCTGCGTGGGTTTTCTGTCGAAGGTTCGCGCGGTGCAACCACCAGCAATCCGGCGCTGAAAGCGAAATCCGATGCTGAAAAAATCATGATTAAAATGTCGTCGCTGCTGGGCTTTGATCCGGTAAGCCGCCGCCGTAACCCGGTGGAAACGGAAGAGGAAGATGATCTTGACCGTCTGGGATGAGTACGCAAGCGCGATAAAAACGGGCGAAATTCCCGCCTGTAAGCGGGTGAAACAGGCCGTGGAGCGATACTTTTCAGACCTGAATGACCCTTGTTATGTGTTCGATGTGGCGACCGTGGAGCGGTTTATTGCGTTCTCCCGGCTCTGCCCTCACGTCAAAGGCCCGTTGCGCGGACAGGCTATCGAGCTGGAGCCGTGGCAGCAGTTTGCCTTTGCTAACCTGTTGGGCTTTAAAGTCAGGGAGTCAGGTCGCCGTAAGTACAGCAGCGCCTTTATCGAGGTGCCGCGCAAGAATGCCAAATCCACCGTGGCCGCTATGCTGGCTAACTGGTTTCTGGTGATGGAGAAAGGCCAGCAGGATATCTACACGGCGGCGGTTAGCCGGGATCAGGCCCGAATCGTGTTCGACGATGCCCGTCAGATGTGTTTGCTGTCAAAGCCGCTGAAAAAACGCGTCAATATTCAGGCGCATAAGGTTATTTTCCCGAAGAGCAACAGCCTTTTAAAGCCGCTGGCGGCGAAAGCGGCCACCATTGAAGGAACTAACCCCAGCTTGGCAATTGTCGATGAGTACCACCTTCACCCGGATAACGGCGTTTATTCCGCCCTTGAGCTGGGCATGGGCGCTCGTCCGGAGGCGATTTTGTTCGCCATCACTACCGCCGGTAGTAACGTTGTATCTGCCTGTAAACAGCATTATGACTACTGTTGTCAGATTCTGGCCGGGGAAGAGAGCAATGATTCGCTGTTTGTCCTGATCTACGAGCTGGACGACGAAAGCGAGGTTGAACAGCCGGAAATGTGGATCAAGGCTAACCCTAACCTGCATGTGTCCGTGGATGCGGCGAAGCTGGAATCCACCATTCAGAAAGCGCGTGGCATACCGTCGCAGTGGGTGGAGATGCTTACCAAGCGTTTCAATATCTGGTGTCAGGGTTCCACGCCGTGGATGGGGGCCGGTGCATGGGATGCCTGTAAGCTCGATTACAACGAAGAAGACCTTGCCGGAATGGAGTGTTACGCCGGGTTTGACCTGTCCTCTACCAGCGATATTACTAGTGTGAGCTACGCTTTCCCGTTCGACAGGGAGATCAGGCTCCTGACCCGTCATTATCTGCCAGAAGCACAGCTGCTTAACGTAGCCAACAAAAACCGCGCCATCTACCGCCAGTGGGTGAAAGCGGGATGGATACGCACTACCCCCGGTGACTGCATCGACTATGACCGCATCCGTGACGATATCCTGCATGATGCTGAAATCTTCAATATCCGGCTGGTGGGCTTCGATACGTGGAACGCCACGCATCTGCGCACCCAGCTACAGGGGGCGGGCCTTGATGTGGAGCCGTTCCCGCAAACTTATCTCAGGTTCAGCCCGGTAGCGAAGTCCTTTGAGGTATTCGTAAACCGCAGCGTGGTACGCCATCGCTGCGATCCGGTTCTGGCCTGGGCGATTGGTAACGTGGTGATGGAGTCTGACGCCAATGCCAACATCAAGCCCAACAAAAAAAAATCCTCTAATAAGATAGACCCGGCGGTAGCTGCGCTCATGGCGTTTGGCACCTATCAGGCCGAACATGAGGATTTTATATTTGATATTAGCGATAAATATAAAAAACGTGTTCAGGCATTTAATGGAGTTTAAAGAGTCTTTTTATTCATAAAGTTTAATGTGGTTTGTATTAGGCAATAGCGCTATTATAATAACGCTATTGTTTTTATGGCAGATTAAATTTTTATCCAAGAATGCGTCGAGAACGAACCCCTGTATTAAAATTATTTCTAGCGTTCTTATATACATATCTTAGAGGTTGAGATAAGGAGAACACTAATTCGTTCAGCATTGCATGTGCTTCATTATCCTGTATTGAGGCTACGAACTCTTCTAACTCACTGAATCTTTTCATTATATCGAGTACAGCATCATCAATTGCAGGTGCTTTTAGTTTGTTACCTAATGCATAAGTTATATAATCAGGCGGAAGAAGGGTTTCAGGCGAACGTAGTAGTTGATAATTACCGCGTGTAAGCTCAAGCAGCTCTTCAAGGATCGTTGAAAACTTCGTTAAATCGGTCTGCTTATTGCTGACTAGTTGTTTAGGCTGGGATGCTTCTACTTCATCATCAGGAATGCGATCAAGAGAGCTTTTTAAATCAGGCCACCACATTTCAAAGACTTTATTCAATCTTTCTGCTTCTAAAGCATGATCTCCACAACAAAGATTAATGGATGTCATAAGCTTAAAAATGTCTTCTTTATCATATTTTGTTGATTGATATTGAAGCAGAGGACCATTGAAATCCGATGGGTTTATTCTAAAAAGAAATGGACTAACGTTACTTTTATCAACACTTTTACCTAATGCCCCCGCTTCGAAGTTGATCCATGGAGCATGTATGTTTTGTTTTGTGAGACAGATCAAACCATAGGCAGAATGGTCTAATTCCGCAGCAATATCACTAGACCAACGAGCCCCCTTGTCAATATCTTCAGATGAGACATATGGCTGTACAGCTTGAATTACACTCGGTATCCAATCTCTAAATACTTTTGCCACCTTGTGACTTGTAGGTCCTGACCAACTAATGAATACCTTCATATTGTCCCCTCATGAGCAAAGTAGTGTTTTTTATATAGCATTTACCGCATGAGGGTGGGTAGAACCCGAAGGGAATTACTCAGTTGTACTTACACCAAGTATCCTATGGGTATCCTATAAAAAGAAAGCATGCGGCGATTCAGGCTAACTTATTGAAAAGTGGTGGCCCCTGTTGGGTTTGAACCAACGACCAAGCGATTATGAGTCGCCTGCTCTAACCACTGAGCTAAGGGGCCGTGGCGGTGAATTATAGAGTAACTTACCCTCGCAATCCAGCAGGAATCGCCCGGCTGATGTTTTTATAAACAGCGCATTTTCAATCTCTTATACTTAAGTTTATCGTTTCTAATCGGGAGTAAAGCATGATCCACGATATTCTGGCGCCGGGTCTGCGCGTCGTGTTTTGTGGCATTAATCCGGGGAAATCCTCTGCCCATACGGGATTTCATTTTGCACATCCGGGGAATCGCTTCTGGAAAGTGATTCACAAGGCCGGCTTTACCGACCAGCAGTTGCGCCCGGAGGATGAGCACCATCTGCTGGATACGCGCTGCGGCATTACCATGCTGGTGCAGCGTCCAACGGTGCAGGCGACGGAAGTCGGGCTGCATGAGCTGCGTAACGGCGGCAGGGATCTGGTACATAAAATTGAGGAGTATCAACCCGCCGCGCTGGCGGTGCTTGGCAAACAGGCGTTTGAGCAGGCTTTTAGCGTGCGCGGTGCGAAGTGGGGTAAGCAGGAGATGAGCATTGGCGTGACGCAAATCTGGGTGCTGCCCAATCCCAGCGGGCTGAACCGCGCTTCGCTGGAGAAGCTTGTAGAGGCATACCGTGAACTGGATGAGGCGCTGGCATCGCGCGGGTTGTAAATAACAGGCAAAAAAAAGCTCCCGTCGGGGAGCTTTTTTGTCTGGCGTGACGATTAATCGTCGAGGAAGCTACGCAGCACTTCAGAGCGGCTCGGGTGGCGCAGTTTGCGCAGTGCCTTCGCTTCGATCTGACGGATACGTTCGCGGGTAACGTCGAACTGTTTACCCACTTCTTCCAGCGTATGGTCGGTATTCATGTCGATACCGAAACGCATGCGCAGCACCTTCGCTTCACGAGCGGTAAGGCCAGCCAGCACATCGTGCGTTGCAGCGCGCAGGCTCTCGGTGGTCGCCGAGTCCAGCGGCAGCTCGAGGGTGGTATCCTCAATAAAATCACCCAGATGCGAATCTTCATCATCGCCAATCGGCGTTTCCATGGAGATTGGCTCTTTGGCGATTTTCAGCACTTTGCGGATCTTATCTTCCGGCATCAGCATACGCTCAGCCAGCTCTTCCGGCGTCGGCTCGCGGCCCATCTCCTGCAGCATCTGGCGAGAGATACGGTTGAGCTTGTTGATTGTCTCAATCATATGCACCGGAATACGGATGGTGCGCGCCTGATCCGCGATAGAGCGGGTGATTGCCTGACGGATCCACCAGGTTGCATAAGTCGAGAACTTGTAACCACGGCGGTATTCAAACTTATCAACCGCTTTCATCAGGCCGATGTTCCCTTCCTGAATCAGATCGAGGAACTGCAGACCACGGTTGGTATATTTCTTGGCGATAGAGATAACCAGACGCAAGTTCGCTTCAACCATCTCTTTCTTCGCACGACGCGCTTTCGCTTCGCCAATAGACATACGACGGTTGATATCTTTAACCTGCTCAATCGTCAGGCCGGTCTCTTCTTCAATCTGCTGCAGCTTCATCAGGCCGCGTTGCACTTCTTCAGTCACATCTTTCAGCTTCTCAGACCACGGTTTGTTCATGGCCAGCGCGGCGTTGAACCAGGTTTCGCTGGTTTCATTACCGGTGAAGAGGGTGATGAAGTTTTTCTTCGGCATTTTGCACTGTTCAACGCACAGCTTCATGATGATGCGTTCTTGGGTACGTACGCGATCCATCATCACGCGCATGCTGTTTACCAGGTAATCGAACTGCTTCGGCACCAGACGGAACTGCTTGAAGACTTCAGACAGCTTAAGGATCTCTTCCTGTGCGGCAGCGTGGCTGCGTCCTTTTGCTTTGATTGTGTCGCGAGCCAGCTCGTACTGCGTACGCAGTTCAGCGAATTTCTCACGCGCCAGCTCAGGGTCGATGCTGTTGTCATCATCGCTGTCGTCATCGCTGTCGTCTTCTTCTTCATCTTCATCGTCGTCCATCTCTTCGCTGGAGAGCTCAGAGCCGACGTGGGTCGCCGTTGGCGCCATATCTTCTTCGGCGTTCGGATCGACGAAACCGGTGATCAGATCGGAGAGACGAGCCTGCTCTGCTTCAACACGGTCGTACTGTTCCAGCAGGTAGGTGATAGCTTCCGGATACTCGGCAACGGAGCACTGAACCTGGTTAATCCCGTCTTCAATACGTTTGGCGATGTCGATTTCGCCTTCACGGGTCAGCAGTTCAACGGTGCCCATTTCGCGCATATACATGCGCACCGGGTCGGTAGTTCGTCCGATTTCAGACTCTACGCTGGACAGAACCTGTGCAGCGGCTTCTTCAGCATCTTCGTCTGTGTTGTTGGAGTTTTCAGCCAGCAACAGATCATCAGCATCCGGCGCTTCTTCCATCACCTGGATGCCCATGTCGTTGATCATTTGGATGATGTCTTCGATCTGATCGGAGTCGACGATATCTTCCGGCAGATGGTCATTGACCTCGGCATAGGTCAGATAGCCTTGCTCCTTACCACGGGTAACAAGAAGCTTCAGCTGTGACTGCGGGTTTTGCTCCATAAGACGGTATCCACACTTAAATTCATGAGGTTGGTGTCGGTTAGCGAAATAAACCGCCAACATTTAACGCGAGGGTGTATTTATATTTTTGCCGCTGGCCCTCGTCGCGGCTGTCGGGATCAACCCGAACGATTATCGGCACTTAAGCCGTTGAATTTATTTTTTAGCCAGCTCCTGGTTCAACTGCCAGAGCTCCCGGCGTTCTTCGCTGCTTAGACCGTGCGTGCGATCGCGAGCTATCAACTCTTCTTGTCGCCGTTCAAGCATCGAATCAAACATATGATTGAGCGCGTCGGTAAAGGTTTTTTCAGCGATGTCCTTATCTGCTATATCGTCCCACATTGACAGTTTTTCAAGGGTTGCGGCCTCATTCGTGCCGCGATAATGTTCCAGTAACTGCCCAGTTGTCAGACCAGGTTGAGACAAACAAGTGTTGACCAGTTCTGCAAATAAGCCAAGTCCGGGCAGTCTGGATTGATCAAGACCGGCCAGCGAAGGCACTTTTGGTGCAAGCTCCGGGTTCTGGATCAACAACCCTATCAGTATACGCATGGTTGTGCGTTTTAGCTGAGGGGCAGGGCGCGCCGTCGCGCTCTCCACCTGCTTTGGCATTAATCGATCGAGCTGTGCATCGTCGAAAATGCCAATCTTGTTGCCGAGGATCTGGCGTAACTGAATGCGCAGCGTCTCGCCCGGCACCTGGTTGATCAACGGCAGTGCCAGCGCGGCAAGCTGCGTTGTCCCATCCGGCGTGGTGAGATCCGCCTTCGGCAACAGGCTGTTAAACAGAAACGTGGAGAGAGGCTGAGCCTGCTCCATCCGCGCTTCGAACGCCTCTTTGCCCTCTTTACGCACCAGCGTATCCGGATCTTCGCCATCCGGCAGAAACATAAAACGCAGCTGCCGCCCGTCGCTCATATAGGGCAGCGCGGTTTCCAGCGCCCGCCATGCGGCTTCGCGGCCGGCACGGTCGCCGTCGTAACAGCAGATAACGTTTTTCGTCACCCGGAACAGCAGCTGAATATGATCCGCCGTCGTGGAAGTGCCAAGCGATGCAACGGCATAGTTAATGCCATATTGCGCCAGCGCCACCACATCCATGTAACCTTCGACCACTAACAGTCGCTGCGGTTCATCCTTATCCTGCTGCGCTTCATAGAGGCCATACAGCTGGCGACCCTTATGAAAAATATCCGTTTCCGGGGAGTTCAGGTATTTGGGCGTATCGTTGCCCAGCACGCGTCCACCAAAACCAATCACCCGGCCGCGCTTGTCGCGAATCGGAAACATCACCCGCTCGCGGAAGCGATCGTAACTGCGTCCTTGATCGTTTGTGACCAGCATGCCTGCATCGATCAGCGACTTGCGGTTTTCGCTATTGTTGCCGAAACGCTTTAAAACGTTGTCCCAACCGGGCGGCGCGTAACCAATAGCGAATCGCGTAATGACTTCACTGCTCAAACCACGCCTGGAGAGGTACTGACGAGCAGGCTCTGCGGCGGATTGGGTCAGCGATTGCTGATAAAAAGCATTCAGCCCGTCCATCAGTTGATAGAGTGTTTGCCGTTGATGGCGCTCTATCAGGCTCGGTCCGCTGCCTGCTTCGAACGGCACTTCGAGGTTGTGCATTGCCGCCAGCTCTTCGACGCTTTCGACGAACTCGAGCTTGTCGTAGTTCATTAAAAAGTCGAGGGCGTTGCCGTGCGCGCCACAACCAAAGCAGTGGTAAAACTGTTTTTCACCGTTCACGGTGAAAGAGGGGGTTTTCTCGTTATGGAATGGACAGCACGCGTGGTAGTTCTTGCCCTGCTTTTTTAGCTTTACGCGCGCGTCGATAAGATCGACGATGTCGGTACGCGCCAGCAGGTCATTGATAAAAACACGTGGGATTCGTCCAGCCATAGGCCCCGTTTTGATCTTATATAATTTTCGTTATGCTCATCAGCGGTAAGTTGCTGAAAAGGCGAAAATTATATCAGGTTATAAACGAAAATAAGCCGCGCATTCCTTTCGGAAGCACGGCCTTACAACTACAACTCGGTCTAACACAGAGGGCGCTCGCCCTCAGTAATTAGTACAGACGAGTACGGCGTGCGTTTTCGCGAGCCAGTTTCTTCGCGTGACGTTTCACAGCGGATGCTTTAGCGCGTTTACGTTCGGTAGTCGGTTTTTCATAGAACTCACGACGACGAACTTCCGCCAGAACACCTGCTTTCTCGCAGGAACGCTTGAAGCGACGCAGAGCTACGTCGAACGGCTCGTTTTCACGTACTTTAATTACCGGCATGTGCCTCTCACCTTTGATTAAATCGGTTTGCCGCTGGCGTTCACGCCAGCTTATTTCAAAATGGTGCGGAATTTTACTGCAACTGGTGCTGCTTTGTAAAGCACCGCCGCCCTTTTTGAAAGGGGACTTTTGTAAGGGTGAGGAGTATACACGAACTCAGCTGCACAAGTGAGCAAAGTTTTACATCGCCCCGCATTCGCCCTACACTGCGCGCTATTGCAAAGAGGTAAACAGAGCCATGCGCGTACTGGGTATTGAAACATCCTGCGATGAAACCGGCATCGCTATCTATGACGACCAGAAGGGTCTTCTCGCTAACCAACTCTATAGTCAGGTAAAACTGCACGCCGATTACGGCGGCGTGGTGCCGGAGCTCGCCTCCCGCGACCACGTGCGCAAAACCGTGCCGCTGATCCAGGCCGCCATAAAAGAGGCCGGATTAACGGCCAAAGAGATTGATGCAGTGGCCTATACCGCGGGTCCAGGCCTTGTCGGCGCGCTGCTGGTTGGTGCAACCATTGGTCGTTCGCTGGCCTTCGCCTGGGATGTTCCGGCGATTGCCGTACACCATATGGAAGGGCACCTGCTGGCACCGATGCTGGAAGAGAACCCGCCTGCGTTTCCGTTTGTCGCGCTGCTGGTTTCCGGCGGTCACACGCAGCTTATTAGCGTGACCGGCATCGGTCATTATGAACTGCTTGGCGAGTCTATAGATGATGCTGCCGGCGAAGCGTTCGACAAAACGGCCAAACTGCTGGGTCTTGATTACCCGGGCGGGCCGATGCTGTCGAAGATGGCGGCGCAAGGAACAGAGGGGCGCTTTGTCTTCCCGCGTCCTATGACCGACCGACCGGGGCTCGATTTCAGCTTCTCCGGCCTGAAGACCTTTGCCGCCAACACTATTCGTAATAGTGGCAATGACGATCAGACCCGGGCAGATATCGCGCGTGCCTTTGAGGATGCGGTAGTCGATACGCTGATGATTAAGTGCAAGCGCGCGCTGGATCAAACTGGTTTTACCCGGCTGGTGATGGCGGGCGGCGTCAGCGCTAACCGTACGCTGCGTGCGAAACTGGGGCAGATGATGGAAAAACGTCGCGGGGAAGTGTTCTATGCGCGCCCGGAATTCTGTACCGATAACGGGGCGATGATCGCTTATGCGGGCATGGTGCGCCTGAAAGCAGGTAATGATGTCGGGCTTGGCGTGACGGTGCGTCCGCGCTGGCCGCTGGCGGAGCTTCCTGCTGCGTAAATGACTGTTGCCCGGTGTTTTCACGCGCCGGGCAAATCTACGCTTTATCCTGCCGCTTCTTCCTTTTCAGCTTCGTCCAGATTTTGCTCTCCTGATGCCGCCATAAACGCTGAATATTGTCATGATGACGCAGCAGGATCAGGCATGAGAGCATCGCCACCGGAAAGGTGAACTGCGGTTTAAACCACCAGACATAGAATGGCGCAATCAGCGCACTGACAATTGCCCCCAGCGACGAATAGCCGCTTAACAGCACCGTCAGAAGCCAGGTACCTGCCATTACGCCCGTTAAATCCCAGCCAATCGGCGCAATCGCGCCAAACGCGGTGGCCACGCCTTTACCGCCTTTAAATTTAAAGAATACCGGCCAGATATGGCCCAGACAGGCGGCGATAGCGATAAGGCCCAGCCAGAAGGGCGTAACGCCAAGCGCATAGGCGCCCCAGACCGGCAGCATCCCTTTTAAAACATCAAAAATCAGTACCGCTGCGGCTGCGCCCTTGCCGCCAATACGTAATACGTTGGTAGCACCGGGATTACCGGAGCCACTCTCTCGCGGGTCAGGGAAACCAGCAAGGCGGCAGACCAGGATGGCGCTGGAGATTGAGCCACAAAGGTACGCAAGGAAGATCATCCCAGGCGCGATTGCACTCATAACGCTGTTCCGTTTTGAAAATGTCGTTTTATTCTCTGCATCCATGGATAATACGCATAAATTTTGCAAAGTGGTATCCGGGTTTCGTGCAAATCCTGAAAGATAACCACTCAATTAGCGGCCTGGCGGCAGTAGCCCAGACGCAGATAAGCAGGCGGAGAAAAATGGATATTGTATTTATCGAACAGCTTTCTGTGATCACCACCATTGGTGTTTACGACTGGGAACAGACCATTGAACAGCAGTTGGTGTTCGATATCGAAATGGCGTGGGATAACCGTCAGGCGGCAAAGAGTGATGATGTTCAAGACTGCCTGAGTTATGCGGATATTGCCGATACCGTCGTCGGGCATGTCGAAGGCGCGCGTTTTGCGCTGGTCGAACGCGTCGCGGAAGAGGTGGCAGATCTGCTGCTGGCGCGCTTTAGCTCCCCCTGGGTGCGCATCAAACTGAGCAAACCTGGCGCGGTAGCGCGGGCAAAAAATGTCGGCGTGATCATCGAGCGTGGCCTAAATCCGAAAAAAAGTTTTTAAATTCATCATCGTTAAACCAAACGCTAGTATTCAGGTCATAGATACGGCTTTTCGCGGCTTCTCCACTGGATGAGCCGTTTTTTATATCTTTTTAGGGGTTTATTTGATGAGCGATATGCACTCCCTGCTGGTGGCGGCCATTCTTGGTGTCGTTGAGGGGCTTACCGAGTTTCTTCCCGTCTCAAGTACGGGTCATATGATTATCGTCGGGCATCTGTTGGGCTTTGAAGGCGATACTGCAAAAACCTTCGAAGTGGTGATCCAGCTCGGCTCGATCCTCGCCGTGGTGGTAATGTTCTGGCGACGCCTTTTTGGCCTTATCGGCATCCATTTTGGCAAACCGCCGCGCCATGAAGGCACCGGCAGCGGGCGCTTGTCATTGATCCATATTCTGCTCGGGATGATCCCGGCGGTGGTAATTGGCCTGGTGTTCCACGATGCGATCAAAACACTCTTCAACCCGAAAAATGTCGCCTATGCCTTAGTGGTTGGCGGCGTGCTGCTGATCGCCGCCGAGCTGCTAAAGCCGAAAGTGCCGCGCGCGCAGGGTGTTGATGATATGACCTATCGCCAGGCGTTTTTAATTGGCTGCTTCCAGTGTCTGGCGCTGTGGCCGGGCTTCTCCCGCTCTGGTGCGACCATCTCCGGCGGTATGCTGGTGGGTGTCAGCCGTTACGCGGCTTCGGAGTTCTCATTCCTGCTGGCGGTGCCGATGATGATGGGCGCGACGGCGCTGGATCTCTATAAGAGCATCGGTTTTCTCACCACTGGCGATATCCCGATGTTCGCCGTCGGTTTTGTGACGGCGTTTATCGTCGCGCTGATCGCTATTAAAACCTTCCTGGAGCTGATTAAACACATCTCCTTTATTCCGTTTGCGATCTACCGCTTTATCGTCGCCGCAGCGGTCTACGTCGTCTTCTTCTAAGCGTTATCGCCCTCAGGCTTCGGGCTGAGGGCAGTGCTCTGCTTTCCACTGCGCAACCGCCGCAATACGTCGGCGGGTCAACTCTTCACGCACTGCCGCACCGGTAAAACCTGCTTCAATTACCGCTTTTGTCGGCACAGCACGTGCCACTTCCCAGGCCTCACGCAGTAAGCGCCCCTGCGAGTAATCAATGGCTTCAAAGCCGGTACGCCCGCGCACATCCGCTTCGCTGGTCAGCGCGATTTGCTCGACCCGCTGCGGTTTGCGCCAGGCATCAATAGAGTCGAACAGCTTGACGATGGTTTTCGGCTGCAAAACAGGGAAGTTGTGGATCAGATCGTGGTACTCGGCCACCAGCTTCGCTAAATCGCGTAGCTCATTCGGCACGCGCAGGCGCTGGCACAACCCCTCAACCAGCCGGACACCCGCCGGGCCGTGGCCGTGATGGC
The DNA here is from genome assembly GCF_016516575.1 of Kosakonia sp. S57. Taxonomy (NCBI): domain Bacteria; kingdom Pseudomonadati; phylum Pseudomonadota; class Gammaproteobacteria; order Enterobacterales; family Enterobacteriaceae; genus Kosakonia; species Kosakonia sp. S57. Next base: position 43,520 of record NZ_JACVUL010000013.1, read on the forward strand.
GTGGCCAGAGCGCAGGTGGGGTCAGCCCCTTGCCGAGATCGTGGCACAGCGTGGCGAAACGCACATCCACCTCGGGGCTCAGCATCGCTGCCATTGATACCGTCATCAGCGTGTGAATACCGGTATCAATCTCCGGGTGCCATTTCGCCGGGGCCGGAACGCCAAACAGCGCATCGATCTCCGGGAAGAGCACCTTCAGCGCGCCGCAGTCACGCAAAACCTGAAAGTAGACCTGCGGATTACGGGTGCGCAGCGCGCTCTCCGTCTCTTTCCACACTCGCTCAGGCGTCAGGTGCGCCAGCTCGCCCGCCCCGGTCATGTCGCGCATCAGCGTCATGGTTTCATCGGCAATACGGAAGCTGAGATGGGCATAACGGGCGGCGAAACGCGCCACGCGCAGCACGCGGAGCGGATCTTCATTAAACGCAGGGGAGACATGGCGCAGAATGCGCTGACGCAGATCCTGCTGACCATTAAACGGGTCGATAATTGTGCCGTTTTCATCCTGCGCCAGCGCGTTGACGGTTAAATCACGGCGCAGCAGATCCTGCTCAAGGGTGACATCGGGGGCGGCATAGCAGGTAAAACCGGTATAGCCGGAGCCGGACTTCCGCTCGGTGCGCGCCAGGGCGTACTCTTCGCGGCTTTGCGGATGGAGGAACACAGGAAAATCGCGGCCTACCTGCTGGTAGCCCGCGTCGAGCATCTCTTGCGGCGTGGCGCCGACCACTACCCAATCTCTGTCTTTGACCGGCAGACCCAACAATGTATCGCGTACTGCACCACCGACCAGATAACTCTTCACCCGCCACTCTCCTCTACACATTTGTCGTCAGATAATACGTAAGTGTAGAGAGGATGGCGAATCGGCTTAGTTCATCCAGCGATCTTTGCGTTTACGTGTCGGGATCATGTGCGGCAGTAACAGGCCGAGCAGCAGACCCGCGCCCAGCACGCCACCGCCATACATAAACCACTGCATAATGATGGTGCGCTGCTTGTCATCAAGCTGCAGGTTAGCGGCGTTGACCTTCTTCTGCGCGACGATTAGCTCATTTTTGAGCTTCTGGTTCTCATCTTTCAGACCGTTAATCACCCCGTCGCTGCGCGCCACTTTCTGCTGCATATCCGCGGTGCGCTGGTTCCAGGTGTTGTCGATATTGGTCAGTTTATCGGTCAACGTTTTCACCTGGTTTTCCAGTTCCGGCACGCGGGTGCGCAGACTTGGCTGGGTGTTAAGCTGCTTAAGCGGGATCCAGGCAGTACGGCCGCTGCTGTCACGCACCTGGCCATACTCATTATTTTGTTGCAGCAGGGCAACCTCTTCACCGGCGTTTACCGTGCCAACAAGGCGGTAATTATCGCCGGGGCCGCTGCGGACCCAGGTGCTCAATTCGTCCGAAACATACCGCTTCTCTTCAGCGTGGGTGCCGACAGAGACGCTAAGCGCGAAAAGGGTTATTCCAATCAGGCGTAAATTTGGCATCAGGCAATCATTATTTTCTTTGAATGTGAATGGTAAACAGTGGCGACAGTCTGACGACACCCGGCAGGTACCATCAATCGGAATCTTCCAGATCAAACTGCGCACTGATGCGAACATTTGCACCCGCCAGATTGCGCATTCATGGCAATTTGGCAAAAAATACTATCTACTGACAAACCGAGGGCGCGTTAGTTCGCCAAAAATTTTCACTGATGTGACATAACCATAAGTGCAAGGCCATGGCTCAGGAAATTGAATTAAAGTTTATCGTGAAGAGCGACTGCGTGGAAACGCTTCGTCAACATCTTCATACGCTGACCGACGAACATATCGCGTCCAGCCAGTTACTCAACATCTATTACGAAACGCCTGACAACTGGCTACGCAGCCATGATATGGGTCTGCGTATTCGCGGTGTGAACGGCCAATATGAGATGACGATGAAAATCGCCGGTCGCGTGATCGGCGGTTTACATCAGCGCCCGGAATACAATATTCCCCTTGATAAGGCCGAACTTGACCTTTCGCGCTTTCCCGCCGAAGTGTGGCCCGCAGGCGGCCTGCCTGAAGACCTGCAATCGCGCGCGCAGCCGCTGTTCAGCACCGATTTTTACCGCGAAAAGTGGCTGGTTAACGTCGGCGACAGCCGCATTGAGATTGGCCTCGATTTAGGCGAAGTGAAAGCGGGTGAGTTCGCCGAGCCGATTTGCGAACTGGAGCTGGAGCTGCTGAGCGGCGATGCGGCAGATATTCTCAAGCTGGCGCGCCAGCTGGCGACGCTCTCCTGCCTGCGTCAGGGCAGCCTGAGCAAAGCCGCCCGCGGGTACCAGCTCGCGCAGGGCAATGCGCCGCGCGAACTTCGCCCGACCCCCTTTTTGCAGCCCGCGCCGAAAGCGACCGTCGAGCAGGCGTTTGCCAGCGCGCTGGAACTGGCCCTCTCCCAGTGGCAGTACCATGAAGAGCTGTGGGTGCGTGGTGAAGACGCGGCACGGCCTGAAGTCCTGCGCGCGATTGCGCTGCTGCGCCACACCTTTACGCTGTTTGGCGGCATTGTGCCGCGTAAAGCGAGCGCTCACTTACGTGACCTGCTGACCCAGGCGGAAGCGACACTGACCTCCGCAGTTTCCGCTGAAACGGCGGTGTGGGATGTGCCGTCGGCGATGGCGAAATTGCTGTTAACAGAGTGGCTGGTGACTCAGGGCTGGCGCGCGTTTCTTGATGAAAAAGCGCAGGCGAAATTTGCCGACTCCTTCAAGCGCTTCGCCGATATCCACCTCTCGCGCACCGCCTCTGAACTGAAAAAGACCTTTGCTCACCACCTTGGCGACAGCTATCGCGATCAGCTGCCACGCCTGGCGCGTGATATCGACAGCACGCTGCTGCTGGCAGGTTACTACGACCGGGCGCTGGCGAACGCGTGGCTGGAGAACTGGCAGGGTCTCTACCATGCGATTGAAACGCGTCAGAAAATCGAAATTGAGCATTTCCGTAATACCGCCATTAACGAGGAGCCATTCTGGCTACACAGCGGGAAACGCTAACGTAAGGACGTTTTGAATGCAGCACGCATCCCTCTTATCGCAACAGTGGCAAACGGTGCTTTCCCGCTTGCCGGAGGCGCTGACCGCCCGGCCGCTTAGCGCGCAGGCGCAGTCAGTGCTCACGTTCAGTGATTTCGTCCAGCAGAGCCTGGCCGCTTATCCCGAGTGGCTGGCAGAGCTTGAGAGCGCGCCGCCCACCGCAGAGGAGTGGCAGCACTATGCGACGTGGCTGGATGCGCTGCTGCAAAACGTCACCGATGAAGCGTCGCTAATGCGCGCGCTGCGGCAGTTTCGCCGCCGTATCATGGTGCGTATCGCCTGGGCGCAGGCGCTGCGACTCATCAGCGATGAAGCGGTGCTGCAGCAGTTAAGCGTTTTGGCGGAAACCGTGATCGTTGCCGCGCGGGAGTGGCTCTACAGCGCCTGCTGCCGCGAATGGGGAACGCCGTGCAACGCGCAGGGCGTTCCACAGCCGATGCTGGTGCTCGGCATGGGCAAGCTCGGCGGCGGCGAACTCAACTTCTCTTCCGATATCGATCTTATCTTCGCCTGGCCGGAAAATGGCGTGACGCAAGGCGGCAGACGCGAACTCGATAACGCCCAGTTTTTCACCCGCCTTGGGCAGCGGCTAATCAAAGTGCTGGATCAGCCGACGCAGGATGGGTTTGTCTACCGCGTCGATATGCGCCTGCGGCCGTTCGGTGAGAGCGGCCCGCTGGTGCTGAGCTTTGCCGCGCTGGAGGATTATTACCAGGAGCAGGGGCGCGACTGGGAGCGCTACGCGATGGTAAAAGCGCGCATTATGGGCGATGACGAGGGCGAGCATGCCAGCGAACTGCGCGCCATGCTGCGCCCGTTTGTCTTCCGCCGCTATATCGACTTCAGCGTCATCCAGTCCCTGCGCTATATGAAAGGGATGATTGCCCGCGAGGTGCGCCGCCGGGGTTTGAAGGACAACATAAAACTCGGCGCAGGCGGCATTCGCGAAATCGAATTTATCGTGCAGGTGTTCCAGTTGATTCGCGGCGGGCGTGAACCGGCGCTGCAATCCCGCTCGCTGCTGCCGACCTTAGCGGCTATCGATCGGTTGCATCTGCTGCCGGAGGGCGATGCGGAGAAACTGCGCGCTGCCTATCTCTGGCTGCGGCGGCTGGAAAACCTGCTGCAAAGCATTAATGACGAGCAGACGCAGACGCTGCCGGGCGATGAGCTAAACCGCGCGCGCCTTTCCTGGGGCATGGGCGTCGAGAGCTGGGATGCGCTGAGCAGCCAGCTTGAGGCGCATATGGCCGCCGTGCGGCGCATCTTTAACGAGCTGATTGGCGATGATGAAGCGGAGTCCGCCGACGAGGCGCTCTCTGAACAGTGGCGCGAACTGTGGCAGGACGCGTTGCAGGAGGAGGACAGTACGCCGGGGCTTGCGCATTTAAGCGATGAGGATCGCCGCCGCGTGGTGGCGCTGATTGCCGATTTCCGCCACGAGCTTGATAAGCGCCCCATCGGCCAGCGCGGCCGCCAGGTGCTCGATCACCTGATGCCGCACCTGCTGAGCGATGTCTGCTCGCGCGCGGATGCGCCGGTGCCGTTATCGCGCCTGACGCCGCTGCTTACCGGTATCGTGACCCGCACCACCTATCTTGAGTTACTGAGTGAATTTCCCGGCGCGCTGAAACATCTTATTTCGCTCTGTGCCGCTTCACCGATGGTAGCGAGCCAGCTGGCACGCTACCCGATTCTGCTCGACGAACTGCTCGATCCCGCCACGCTCTACCAACCGACGGCGATGAACGCCTATCGCGATGAGCTGCGCCAGTATCTGCTACGTGTGCCGGAAGAGGATGAAGAGCAGCAACTGGAAGCGCTGCGCCAGTTCAAACAGGCACAGATGCTACGCGTTGCGGCGGCGGATATCGCCGGTACGCTACCGGTAATGAAAGTGAGCGATCACTTAACCTGGCTGGCAGAGGCAATTATCGATGCCGTGGTTCAGCAGGCCTGGGGACAGATGGTGAAGCGTTACGGCCAGCCTGCGCATCTGCACGATCGTGAAGGGCGCGGCTTTGCCGTGGTCGGCTACGGTAAGCTGGGCGGCTGGGAGCTGGGTTACAGCTCCGATCTCGACCTGGTCTTTTTACACGACTGTCCAATGGATGTGATGACTGACGGCGATCGCGAAATCGATGGCCGCCAGTTCTATCTGCGGCTGGCGCAGCGCATTATGCACCTCTTCAGCACACGCACCTCTTCCGGCATCCTCTATGAAGTGGATGCGCGCCTCCGTCCTTCCGGGGCGGCAGGGATGTTAGTCACCACCGCCGAGGCCTTCGCCGATTACCAGAAAAACGAAGCCTGGACCTGGGAACATCAGGCGCTGGCCCGTGCGCGCGTGGTCTACGGCGACCCGCAATTGACGGTGCAGTTCGACGCTATTCGCCGCGATATCCTGCTGACGCCGCGCGATGGCGCGACGCTGCAAACCGAAGTGCGCGAGATGCGCGAGAAGATGCGCGCCCATCTTGGCAATAAGCAGAAAGATCGCTTTGACCTGAAAACCGATGAGGGCGGCATTACCGACATCGAGTTTATCGCGCAATATCTGGTGCTGCGTTACGCCCACGACAAGCCGAAGCTGACGCGCTGGTCAGACAATGTGCGCATTCTGGAGGGGCTGGCGCAGAACGGCATTATGGAGGAGCAGGAGGCGCTGGCGCTGACCCATGCTTACACCACGCTGCGCGATGAGCTGCACCACCTGGCGCTGCAGGAGCTGCCGGGAAATGTGCCGTTCTCCTGCTTTGTTGCCGAACGAGAGCTGATCAAAACCAGCTGGGTGAAGTGGCTGGTGGAACCGTGCGCCCCGGCGTAAGTGTGATATCATCGCGCGCAAATTTTGTATCTCTCAGGAGACAGGAATGAAAGTTACGCTGCCAGAGTTTAAACAAGCCGGTGTGATGGTGGTGGGCGATGTGATGCTGGATCGTTACTGGTACGGTCCAACCAGCCGCATCTCCCCGGAAGCGCCGGTGCCGGTGGTCAAAGTCGACACCATTGAAGAGCGTCCGGGCGGCGCGGCGAACGTGGCGATGAACATTGCCTCGCTGGGTGCCTCCGCGCGCCTGGTCGGCCTGACCGGCATTGATGATGCGGCGCGCGCGCTGAGCAAAGCGCTGGCGGATGTTAACGTCAATTGCGATTTCGTTTCTGTTCCGACTCACCCAACCATCACCAAACTGCGTGTGCTGTCACGCAACCAGCAGTTGATCCGCCTCGATTTTGAAGAGGGGTTTGATGGCGTCGATCCGCAGCCAATGCATGAGCGCATCAACCAGGCGCTGGGCTCGATTGGCGCGCTGGTGCTCTCCGATTACGCCAAAGGCGCGCTCAACAGCGTTCAGCAGATGATTGCGCTGGCGCGTAAAGCCGGTGTACCGGTGCTTATCGATCCGAAAGGGACCGATTTTGAGCGCTATCGCGGCGCAACGTTGCTGACGCCGAATCTCTCCGAGTTCGAAGCGGTGGCGGGCAAATGTAAGAGTGAAGAGGAGATCGTGGAGCGCGGCATGAAAGTGATCGCCGATTACGATCTCTCGGCGCTGCTGGTGACCCGCTCCGAGCAGGGGATGACGCTGCTGCAACCGGGCAAAGCGCCGCTGCATATGCCGACCCAGGCGCAGGAAGTGTATGACGTGACGGGCGCAGGCGACACGGTGATTGGCGTGCTGGCGGCAACGCTTGCGGCGGGTAACTCACTGGAAGAGGCCTGCTTCTTTGCCAACGCTGCCGCCGGTGTGGTGGTTGGTAAACTCGGCACCTCAACCGTTTCGCCGATCGAGCTGGAGAATGCCGTGCGCGGTCGTGCGGAAACCGGCTTTGGCGTGATGAGCGAAGAGGAGCTGAAAGTGGCCGTTGCCGCCGCGCGTAAACGCGGTGAAAAAGTGGTGATGACCAACGGCGTCTTCGACATCCTCCACGCCGGGCATGTCTCTTACCTGGCGAACGCGCGCAAGCTCGGCGACCGCCTGATTGTCGCCGTCAACAGCGATGCTTCCACCAAACGCCTGAAAGGCGAGACGCGTCCGGTCAACCCGCTTGAGCAGCGCATGATTGTGCTGAGCGCGCTGGAAGCCGTGGACTGGGTGGTGTCGTTTGAAGAGGATACGCCGCAGCGTCTGATTGCCGGCGTTCTGCCGGATAAGCTGGTGAAAGGCGGGGATTATAAACCGGATCAAATTGCTGGCAGCGAAGAGGTGTGGGCGAACGGCGGTGAAGTGCTGGTGCTCAACTTCGAAGATGGCTGCTCGACGACGAATATCATCAAAAAGATCCAGAAAAACAGCCAGTAAACGGCGGTTAACTCTGTAAAGCAGAACGGGCCTTGCGGCCCGTTTTTTATTACGGCGTATCGTCCACGGGCGGGATCGCCGGTGCCGGTTTTATCTCCGTCACCTCAGAGGCGACAACAGGCGCAGCAGCCGGTTGCGCGCTGGCAGCGGTGGAACCGCGGTTTTCCAGATCGTTCAGACGCTGCTCCAGCAGCGCCAGCTTTTCGCGGGTGCGCAGCAGAACCTGCGTCTGCACATCGAACTCTTCCCGGCTGACCAAATCAAGGCGGGTTAACTGCCCCTGCAAGGCCTGGCGAATCTTCTTCTCAACGTCTTCGCCAAGCTCACGGATCCCTTTCGGCATGGATTCGTGAACCTGTCGTGCAATCTGTTCAATTTTCTTCGGATCAATCATTTTCGGTTCCCTGCTCGGATGGGCTCAGCTAATTATTGTAGTGTGATAACCGCAGGTGATAAACCAGAATTGTTTGAAGCTTATGCATTGCCCGCCGTTATCATTGGCGTTATAGTTATCGCGCTTATTCTCAGGGCGGGGCGAAATTCCCCACCGGCGGTAAATCAGCGTACGCTGAAAGCCCGCGAGCGCTTCAGACTTCGGTTTGAAGGTCAGCAGATCCGGTGTAATTCCGGGGCCGACGGTTAAAGTCCGGATGGGAGAGAGTAACGATTCTGCCGGGCAAAGGTGCCCGCTCGCGTTATTTTTGGTCGTTTAATGACACTCCTAAGACTGCCCTGATTCTGGTAACCATAATCTTATTGAGGTCTTTTACCATGAATCAGACGCTACTTTCCTCTTTTGGCACCGCTTTCGATCGCGTTGAACTGGCGCTTGCCGCCCTGCGCGAAGGGCGTGGTGTGATGGTTCTCGATGATGAGAGCCGTGAGAACGAAGGCGACATGATTTTCGCCGCCGAAACCATGACCGTTGAGCAGATGGCGCTCACTATCCGTCACGGTAGCGGCATTGTTTGTCTCTGCCTGACCGACGAGCGTCGTAAACAGCTCGACCTGCCGATGATGGTGGAGAACAACACCAGCGCCTTCGGCACCGGTTTTACCGTTACCATCGAAGCGGCACACGGCGTTACCACCGGCGTTTCCGCCGCTGACCGCCTGACAACCGTGCGTGCTGCGATTGCTGACGACGCCAAACCGTCCGACCTGCACCGTCCTGGCCACGTCTTCCCGCTGCGCGCGCAGAAGGGCGGCGTACTGACCCGCGGTGGCCACACCGAAGCGACCATCGACTTAGTATCGCTGGCGGGCTTTAAACCGGCCGGCGTGCTGTGCGAATTAACCAATGATGATGGCTCAATGGCGCGCGCGCCGGAGTGCATCGCCTTTGCGAAGCAGCACAATATGGCCGTCGTAACGATTGAAGATCTGGTGGCTTATCGTCAGGATCTGGAGCGCAAAGCCAGCTAACGGCGAGTGCTCAGCAGAGAAAATCCGATGCCAGCGGCGTCGGATTTTTTTTTGCCTGCGCCAGGTCAAAGTTTGGTGTGCTTACAGGACTTCCGCATTGCTATTAACCCCCTCTACTTATAAAGTGGTAGTCGCTGCGGCACGGACACGCCGCAGCTAACCTATTATTTTTTCGAAGGTTTATTTGCGGAGGCGCCGTGTTTATTTCCTGGTATTGGTTACTGCTCGTGGTAGTGCTGGTGGTTGGTTATGTTCACGCACTAAGACGCCGTTATAAGGCCTGCCGCCACGAGCGCGATGCCGTTTACGAGGGCTATCAGCGCGCGCAGGCGGAGCTGAAAAGATTTCAGCGCGCAGGCCAGACCAAATAGCGCAGCCGTTAACCGCCGAAGCCCATCGCCTGCAGGGCGACCAGGCTTAAGCCCATCACCGACATGCCGCACAGCACGCCGTAGCTTGGGTTGTTGTTGGGATCGATCTCCTTTGCCAGCGGCATTAACTCATCCACCGACAGCGCGACCATAATCCCCGCGACCGCCGCCATAATCGCCGCCATCACCACCGGCGAGACCAGGCTGCCGAGAATTAACCACGCCAGCACGCCGCCCAGAATCTCCGCTAAACCGGAAATACCGGCCCACATTACCGCGCTGCGTTTCGAGCCGGTCGCCGCGTAAACCGGGCCTGCGACCGCCAGTCCTTCAGGAATATTGTGTAAAGCCACGGCAAAAGCGATGCCGAAGCCCAGCTCCAGATCGTTGCTGGCGGTGACATAAGTGGCGATCCCCTCCGGGAAGTTGTGCAGGCTAATACCGAGGGTTAGCAGAATAGCGGTACGGCGGATGCCGCGCGGCAACGCTTCCTGCGAGCCCTGCATTAAATCCTGGGCATGGGCATGGGGCAGCAGGCGGTCCAGCGCGAAGTAGCCGAGCAAACCCACGACAAACATGCCGTAACCGAGCATCGGCGGCATACTTTCGGTTGCCAGCGCGGCGGGGAGCATCTCCATTAACGAGATAAGCAGCATGATCCCGGCGGCAAAGCCGAGCGAAAACGCCAGTACGCGGTTGGAAGGTTTCTGGCCGATAACGCCCAGAATGGCGCCAATAAACGTGGCGGCGCCCGCCAGGATGGTCAGAATCAACGGGACTGACATACATCGCTCCTTTATGATAATCATTCTCATTAATGTAAGTTTTCGCCCGCAGAAAAGCGAGGCAGCCACGGCACTTTTACCTATTCCTTACATTCAAAATTACTGACGATCTTCATCATGCTTATCTGAGTTCATCGCCCTGAGAAAAAGCGTAACCTGCTTTCATCATATTGGCATCTTCTGTAAGGATATCCTCATGTCTGCACCTCGTATGCCCGCGCTGTTTCTGGGGCACGGCAACCCAATGAATGCGCTGCAGGATAACGTTTATACCCGCGCCTGGGGGAAACTGGGCGATACCTTGCCGCGTCCGAAAGCGATTGTGGCGATCTCCGCGCACTGGTTTACGCGCGGCACTGGCGTAACGGCGATGGAGACACCGCGAACGATCCATGATTTCGGCGGTTTTCCGCAGGCGCTGCACGACGTGCATTACCCCGCGCCCGGTTCGCCCGCGCTGGCACAGCGGCTGGTGGATCTGCTCTCACCGCTGCCGGTGACGCTCGATCATGAAGCCTGGGGCTTCGATCATGGCTCCTGGGGCGTGCTGATCAAGATGTACCCCAATGCGGATATTCCCATGGTGCAGCTCAGTATCGACAGCACCAAACCGGCGGCGTGGCACATGGAGATGGGGCGTAAACTCGCCGCGCTGCGCGATGAGGGGGTGATGATTGTCGCCAGCGGTAACGTGGTGCACAACCTGCGCACGGCGCGCTGGCACGGTGACACCACGCCTTTTCCATGGGCCGTCGCTTTCAACGATTTTGTGAAGCAGAACCTGACGTGGCAGGGGCCGGTCGAGCAGCATCCGCTGGTCAACTACCTCGACCATGATAGCGGTTCGCTCGCCAATCCAACGCCGGAACACTTCCTGCCTCTGCTCTATGTGCTTGGCGCATGGGATGGCAACGAGCCGCTGTCGATTCCCGTTGAGGGGATGGAGATGGCTTCCATCAGCATGCTGTCGGTGCAGGTGGGGTAAAAACGATGGCGCGCAATGCGCCATTTTTTTGCGCCAGGATCGCGGAAACCGGAGAAAGATCGCAAAAAAACGCCGCTGAACCGGGGTTTTTATGAAAATAAAAAGATCTGTTCTGCAAAAATGAAACGCTGTGCTGAATTTGGTGTTTTTTTGTGAACCCCATCGTCGCGCAAATTCTCACCAGTAACTACTCTTCTGATTGTCCTGCTCTCATACCCATAACCACTCTCGACTCCCAGCCACGTGCTTTCTGCTCGCGGCAGTTTTGACTGTGCCAAAAATTAAACCTCTGGAGATCCGGCAATATGAATTCTGCACAACGTTTTCTGACTCTTTCGATCGGTTCCGCTCTGCTCTTTATGTCGCATACCGCGCTCGCACAAACGTTTCGCGCCGCCGATGTTCATCCGGCGGATTACCCCAATGTCGTGGCGGTAAAACATATGGGTGAGAAATTAAGTAAAGCTACCGATGGTCGGCTGGAAATTAAAACCTTTCCCGGCGGCGTATTAGGCGATGAGAAACAGGTGATTGAGCAGGCGCAAATCGGCGCGATCGATATCATTCGCGTCTCAATGACGCCAGTGGCGGCGATATTGCCGGAGATTAACGTTTTCACGCTGCCCTACATCTTTCGCGATGAAGATCATATGCACAAAGTTCTCGACGGCATGATTGGCCAGGAGATTGGCAACCGGCTCTCTGCGAGCAGCAAATCGCGGCTGATTTTCCTCGGCTGGATGGATGCCGGCACGCGCAACCTGATTACCAAAGCGCCAGTTACTAAAGCGGAAGATTTGAAGGGGATGAAAATCCGTGTTCAGGGCAGCCCGATTGCCCTTGATACCCTGAAAGCGATGGGGGCGAACTCAGTGGCGATGGGGGTGAGTGAAGTCTTCAGCGGCATGCAAACCGGAGTGATTGACGGCACGGAGAACAACCCGCCGACCTTTGTGGCGCACAACTATTTACCGGTAGTGAAGAACTATACCTGGAGCAAACACTTCATTATTCCTGAGCTGTTTCTCTTCTCAAAAGCCAAGTGGGACAAGCTGAAAAAAGAGGATCAGGAGCTGATCCTGAAGCTGGCGAAAGAGGCGCAGGCGGAGCAGCGCGAGCTGTGGAAAGCCTATAACGAGAAGTCGCTGCAGGCGATGAAAGCGGGTGGCGTGCAGTTCCACGACATCGACACCAAAGCTTTCTACGATGCCACGCAGTCGGTACGCGATAAGTACGGCAATGCGCACCAGGATTTGATTAAGCGTATTCAGGACGTGCAGTAAGCTGGCCGGGCAGGTTTGCCTGCCCGTTTGCGACTTCTACCGGGAAAACCGTTATGGCAGAACGCTATTCGTTGTTAATGGATATTCTCTATCGCCTCTCGATGTGGGTGGCCGGTCTGGCGCTGTTGGTGATGGTGGCGATTATCCCCGTGGGGATTTTCGCCCGCTATGTGTTGAACAGCGCGCTCTCCTGGCCGGAGCCGGTGGCGATCATCTGCATGGTGACCTTTACCTTTATCGGCGCTGCCGTGAGCTACCGTGCCGGATCGCATATCGCTGTCACCATGATGACCGACCGCTTAAGCGAACCGCTGCGTAAGGTCTGTTTCCTGCTGGCGGATCTGATGCTGATGGCTATCAGCCTCTTTATCCTCTGGTACAGCGCGACGCTGTGCGCCGAATTGTGGGAGCAGCCGGTGGCAGAGTTCCCGCTCTTTACCGCCGGAGAGAGCTATTTACCGCTGCCGATAGGCTCTGCGATCACCCTTCTGTTTATTGTCGAGAAGATGCTTTTTGGCGCGCAGTACCACCGTCCGGTGGTGATGCTCGGCTCGTCGAGCTGACTCCGGTAAGGAACCTTTATGGATGCATTTATTCTGGTCTTTACGCTCGCCATTATGCTGGCGATTGGCGTGCCGGTCGCCTATGCGGTCGGCATTAGCGCGGTACTCGGCGCATGGTATATCGATATTCCGCTGGAAGCGGTGATGATCCAGCTGACCAATGGCGTGAATAAATTCTCACTGCTGGCGATCCCCTTCTTTATCTTAGCCGGGGCGATTATGGCGGAGGGCGGCATTGCCCGTAGGCTGGTCAACTTTGCTTATATCTTTGTCGGCTTTATTCGCGGCGGCCTGTCGCTGGTTAATATCGTCGCTTCGACCTTTTTCGGTGCCATTTCGGGATCGTCGGTGGCAGATACCGCCTCGATCGGCTCGGTGATGATCCCGGAGATGGATAAAAAGGGTTACCCGCGCGATTTCGCTGCCGCTGTTACCGCCAGCGGATCGGTGCAGGCGATCCTCACGCCACCCAGCCACAACTCGGTGATCTACTCGCTGGCAACGGGCGGTACTGTCTCCATCGCGGCGCTGTTTATCGCCGGGATTTTGCCGGGCCTGCTGCTCAGTTTTACCCTGATGGTGATGTGCGTGGTCTTTGCCCACAAGCGCGGCTATCCGAAAGGGGAGCGGGTGCCGTTTCGCCAGGCGTTGAAGATCTTTGCCGATACGCTGTGGGGGCTGATGACGGTGGTGATCATCATGGGCGGCATTCTCTCCGGCATCTTCACCGCCACCGAATCAGCGGCGATCGCCTGTCTGTGGGCCTTCTTCGTCACCATGTTTATCTATCGTGACTACAAATGGTCCGAGTTGCCGAAGCTGATGTACCGCACGGTGAAAACCGTCACTATCGTGATGATCCTGATTGGCTTCGCCTCGGCCTTCGGTGCGGTAATGACCTATATGCAGTTGCCGGGCCGCATCACTGAGGCGTTTACCCAGCTCTCGGATAACAAGTATGTGATTCTGATGTGCATTAACATCATGCTGCTGCTGCTCGGCACGCTGATGGATATGGCGCCGCTGATCCTGATCCTGACGCCGGTATTGCTGCCGGTGACCAATGCGCTGGGCATCGATCCGGTGCACTTCGGTATGATCATGCTGGTCAACCTGGGGATTGGGTTGATTACGCCGCCGGTGGGATCGGTGCTGTTTGTCGCCAGCGCGGTGAGTAAACAGAAGATCGAGCAGGTGGTAAAGGCGATGCTGCCTTTCTACGCCATCCTGTTCGTGGTGTTGTTGCTGGTGACCTATATTCCGGCCATCTCACTCTTCCTGCCGAAGCTGTTTGGCGTGATGTGAGCTGGGCCTGTGAGAATAAAAAACCCGGCGCTGTTGGCCGGGTTTTTACTTATTCGACAAAGATATGCGGGTAGAAGCGGGAGAGATCCTGGGTGATCAGCGCCCGATCTTCGCGGATGCCGATACCGGCAGGCTGATCGTTAATAAGCCAGCTGCCAATCAGCGTATAGCTGTCGCCAAACTTCGGCAGCGGGTAGAACTCCTGCACGATCATCCCCTCTTCGCCGTACGGGCCCTCCACCGACTCGACGGTTTTGCCGTTCTCAACGATCGAGACGTTGGCACCTTCGCGGGAGAAGATCGGTTTCACCACATACTTCTCCATCGGCGGATGATCTTCATCGGCAAACCAGGCTGGCAGCAGATTAGGGTGATCCGGGAACATCTGCCACAGCATCGGCAGCAGCGCTTTGTTGGAGATGATGCTCTTCCAGGCCGGCTCCAGCCAGCGCACGCCGGCATCTTCCAGCTTGGTAGAGAACATTTCACGCAGCATGTATTCCCACGGATAGAGTTTGAAGAGGTTGCCGATCACCTGATCCTGCAGATCGGAAAACTGCCCCTTTTCACCGAGGCCAATATCTTCGATATAGAGAAACTCAGAGGCCAGCTCCGCTTCGGCCGCGCAATCCTGGAGATACTGTACGGTACCGCGATCTTCTACCGTGTCGCGGCAGCAGGTGAAGTGCAGCAGCTGGAAGCCGTGCTGCTCGCGCAGCTCTGCAAAGCGTGCGATGAGCTTCTCCTGCAGGCTGTTGAACTGATCGCTGCCCTGCGGCAGGTTGCCGGCGTTGAGCTGATCTTCGAGCCAGATCCACTGAAAGAAGGCCGCTTCATACAGCGAGGTCGGCGTGTCGGCATTGTTTTCCAGCAGCTTAGGCTCGCCGACGCCATCCCAGGCAAGATCGAGACGTGAATAGAGCGAAGGCTGATGCGTGGCCCACGACTGGCGCACAAAGCCCCAGGTGTGTTTTGGAATGCGGAATTTGGTCATCAGCTCATCGCTGGCAACCACCTTCTCTACCACCTGCAGGCACATCTGGTGCAGCTCGGCGGTGACATCCTCCAGTTTCTCAACCTGGGCGAGCGTCAGTTTGTAGTAGGCATCTTCACACCAGTAGGGCTCGCCATACATGGTGTGAAAATTAAAGCCGTACTCCGCTGCTTTTTCGCGCCAGTCCGGGCGCTCGCTAATGCTGATTCTTTCCATCGACGTCAGCCACCCATTGAACGGCTGGAGGTGCCGGAGGCGCTGCTGCGCTGCATGGTGTTCTGTTTGGCGACCGATTCACCAAAGCCGCCGCGGGTTACGGTGGTAGTGGTGGCCGGTTTCGGCGCCATCGCGGTTTTAGGCACCGTTGCGGTACGGCCCGGCTGCGCTGCACCGTAACCTTTACCGGAGGCGTCGGTGTATTGACCGTAAGCCGGGCTTGCCGGGTTACGCGAGCTGAAGAGCGGCTGCTGAGCAAAGCCCGCGCCGCCGCCCATTAAGCGGCCCATCATGTAACCGGCCATCAGCGGCATCCAGAAGCTGCCGCTGGACTGGTTCTGCGCCTGGTTTTCTGTGCCCGCCGCGCCTACGCCTGCCTGCGCGGGTGCCTGCTGGCACTGGCCTTCGCCAAACTCCGCCACGCAATCCTCGCGTGAGGCGTATTTCGGCGCGGTACGTTCGGCCTCTTTTAAAGCATTGTTGTACGCTGCTTTACACTCCGCGCTTTTACCCGGATTCGCCGAGGAGCAGTCGTCGGCGTTCTGGTACATGGAAACCGTTTCGTCATTTTGTTCACAGGCTGCCAGCATAAATACGGCGGAGACCGCCAGCGCGACAGGCGTTAAATGACGTGCGCTCCAGCTTTTGCGGAACGTCGCATGATTAATATTTTTTGTCCGTTTCATTGTTATCTTCCTGTGGACCCAAAGGCATGAATAAAACAATCAGGATAGAGGATGGGGGGGCGAAGTTAAAGCGAGGCGGGAAGGCCTTTACGTTGCCTTACGTAAAAACGGGGGCTGTGTGCCCCCGTGATTTATTGCAGGTGTTTAACGGGTCAGGCCGGTGCGTGCGGCGGCAGGTTGTGCACCCGCGCTGAAGTTCTCAACCTTAGCCTGCTGCTCCGGGTTCTCCGGTGCCACGCTCTCTGGCGCAGTAGAGATGGATTTGCCCAGCGCACCGTTAAGCGCAACCAGATCCTGCTCATTCAGCGTACCGAGCGCCTGCTTAATATTAAGCTGGTTAATCAGGTAGTTATAACGAGCACTTGAGAGCTGCTGCTTCGCGTTGTAGAGCGTAGTGGTGGCATCCAGCACGTCAACAATGGTGCGTGTACCGACCGAGTAGCCTGCTTCCATCGCATCAAGGGAGCTCTGCGCAGAGACCACCGCCTGTTTGTAGGCGTTGATGCTGCTGATCGAGGCGTTGACGTTATTAAAGGAGGAGCGAACGTTCTGCACTACGCTGCGGTGCGCGCTCTCCAGCTGCTCGCTGGCACCCACGAAGTTAAATTGTGCCTGTTTGACCTGAGAGTTTACCTGACCACCCTGATAGAGCGGTAGGGAGAAGCTCAGGCCGACTTTGTTCTGACCGACGTCGGAGTCGCTGAACTGCGAGTTATTACGCGTTCTGGAACCGCTGTAGGAGGAGTTCGACACGCCGGAAGAGGCAGTCAAATTCAGGGTCGGCAAGTGACCATCCTGCGCCTGGCGAATCTGCTCGCGCGCCAGATCCTGGCTCAAACGCGCCTGCAACAGCGTCAGGTTGCGGTTTTCCGCTTCTTTCAGCAGGTTGTTCACCGGCTGCGGTTTGTCGGTCTTAAAGCTCTGGACGTTCAGCGAGGCCAGTTCCGGATAGTAATTGCCGGTCACCTGGCGCAGCGTCTCTACGGCGTTATCCAGTGCGTTACGCGCCGAAACTTCGTTCGCCAGCACGGTGTCATACTGTGAGCGGGCGTTCTGCACATCGGTAATGGCGACCAGGCCAACGTTAAAGCGCTGGGTGGTTTGATCTAACTGGCGATAGATAGACTGCTTCTGCGCTTCGGTGTAGGAGAGCGTATCGATGGCGCTCAGCACGTTGAAATAGGCGGTAGCGGTGTTCAGCATCAGCGTCTGCTGGTCGGTCTGCCAGGTGACATCCTGAATCCCGGCACTTTTTTCCTGTAAAGTCAGCGCGCGCCATTTCGACATATCAAAAATGGTCTGCGTTAATTGCAGTGAACCGCTGGTCACGTTGGAATCGACGCCCTGGCTATCGCGGAAGCCGTTGGTATAGGTGTAGTCTGCCCCCAAACCAAGCTGAGGCAGTAACGGGCTACGCGCTTCATTAATCTTTTCGAAGGCGGCATCGCGGTCGGCGGCGGATTTACGCAGATCCGGGTTGCTTAAACGCGCCTGCTGATAAACCTGTAACAGGTTTTCTGCCTGGCTCATCGCACTGAAACCGGTCAGGCTCAGGCCGATAAAGAGGGGGAGCAATTTCTTCATTTGCATTCCTTGTTGTGAAGCAGTACTAGCGCTGATCTAAATTGGAAAAATAATCGCAGATTCTACCAGAAGTACGCACCGCGAAAGCTTGGCGTAACGTGCCATCGGCATAAATTTGCATCAATCTAACACATAGCGCTTGAAACACGCGTAAAACAGGCTTGAAAATCCACCGATTTATCATCACTTCATATGAGATGCCGCCAATGAATAAGCCAGACTCATCCATCGTCACTTTCACAAAAAATGATGTAGAAATTATTGCACGGGAAACACTCTACACCGGTTTTTTTTCGCTCGTTCGCTATCGTTTTCGCCATCGTCTTTTTAATGGCGGGATGAGCGGCGAAGTTCAGCGTGAAATTTTTGAACGCGGTCACGCCGCAGTCTTGCTACCCTATGACCCTGTGCGCGACGAAGTCGTGCTGATCGAACAGATTCGCATTGCAGCATTTGATACCAGCGACACGCCG
Organism: Kosakonia sp. S57; assembly: GCF_016516575.1. Lineage (NCBI taxonomy): Bacteria > Pseudomonadati > Pseudomonadota > Gammaproteobacteria > Enterobacterales > Enterobacteriaceae > Kosakonia > Kosakonia sp. S57. The sequence goes on from NZ_JACVUL010000013.1 coordinate 61,560, forward strand.
TGGCTGCTGGAGATGGTTGCCGGCATGATCGAAGTGGGCGAGTCGGACGAAGAGGTCGCACGGCGTGAAGCGGATGAAGAGGCCGGTTTAGCGGTCGGACGCGTGAAAAGGATGCTGAGCTACCTGGCAAGCCCGGGCGGTACCAGCGAGCGCACTGCCGTACTGGTTGGTGAAGTGGATGCCACACAGGCCTCAGGTATTCATGGCCTTGTGGATGAAAACGAAGATATTCGTGTTCATGTGGTGAGCCGGGAACAGGCTTACCAGTGGGTAGAAGAGGGGACAATTGACAACGCAGCGTCTGTCATCGCCTTGCAATGGCTGCAGCTGCATTATGAGAGCTTACAAAACGAGTGGAAAAAATGAAGCGTTACACACCTGACTTCCCAGAAATGATGCGCCTGTGCGAAACCAATTTCGCCCAGCTGCGCCGCCTGCTACCGCGAAATGATGAGGCGGGCGAAGCGGTAAGTTATCAGGTGACCAATGCGCAGTACCGATTAACGATTGTTGAATCCACCCGCTACACTACGCTTGTGGAGATTGAACAGACCGCGCCTGCCGTCAGCTACTGGAGCCTGCCCTCAATGACAGTGCGCCTGTATCACGATGCGATGGTGGCCGAAGTGTGTTCGAGCCAGCAGATCTTTCGATTTAAAGCGCGTTATGATTACCCCAATAAAAAGTTGCATCAACGCGACGAAAAGCATCAAATTAATCAGTTTCTGGCCGACTGGCTGCGTTACTGTTTAGCACATGGAGCAATGGCGATTCCGGTTTGTTAGCGTCGTGAAACCTAAGGACACCATTTGGAAAGCCTGTTAAACCTCTCTCTGGGGAGTGAGTCCAGAGTCAGGGTATTACAAATAACCGATTCTCACCTGTTCGCCAAAAAGCATGAAACGCTGTTAGGAGTAAACACCTGGGAGAGCTATCAGGCGGTACTGAATGCGATCCGGGCTCAGCAGCGTTCGTGCGATCTGATCGTCGCCACCGGCGATTTGGCGCAGGATCATACCGCTGCGGCTTATCAGCACTTTGCTGAAGGTATCGCAAGCTTCGACGCACCCTGCGTCTGGCTGCCGGGCAATCACGATTTTCAACCTGCCATGTACAGCGCGCTGCAGGATGCGGGGATCTCCTCCGCGAAACGTGTCTTTGTCGGTGAGCAGTGGCAAATCCTGCTGCTCGACAGCCAGGTGTTTGGCGTTCCGCACGGTGAGCTAAGCGAATTTCAGCTCGACTGGCTGGAGAAAAAACTCGCCGACAGCCCGCAGCGCCATACGTTACTGCTTCTGCATCACCACCCGCTGCCGTCCGGCTGCAGCTGGCTCGATCAGCACAGCCTGCGCAACGCCGCGGAGTTGGATAACGTGCTGCAACGTTTTCCTCAGGTGCGCACGCTGCTCTGCGGGCATATCCACCAGGAACTCGATCTCGACTGGAATGGTCGCCGCCTGCTGGCGACGCCATCGACCTGCGTGCAGTTTAAGCCGCACTGCGCCAGCTTCACGCTGGATACTATCGCGCCAGGCTGGCGCTGGCTGGATCTCTACCCCGACGGAACGCTGCACACCGAAGTGTGCCGTCTGGCGGGGAGCGAATTCAGGCCCGATACCGCCTCAGAAGGCTACTGATGTCAACGCTTCTTTATCTCCATGGTTTCAACAGTTCGCCCAGCTCCGGCAAAGCGACGCAGCTGGCGCAATGGGTCGCACAGCATCATCCGCATATTGAAATGGTGGTGCCGCAGCTGCCGCCCTATCCGGCCGAAGCCGCAGAGATGCTGGAGTCGCTGGTGCTTGCACGGGGTGGAAAAACGCTCGGTATTGTCGGCTCTTCGCTCGGCGGTTATCTGGCGACCTGGCTCTCGCAATGCTTTATGCTGCCGGCGGTGGTAGTCAATCCGGCGGTACGGCCGTTTGAATTGCTGGCGGATTATCTCGGCCCTAACGAGAACCCCTACACAGGGCAGCAATATGTGCTAGAGTCTCGCCATATTTACGAGCTCAAAGTGATGCAAGTTGACCCGCTTGAGGCGCCGGATCTGATCTGGCTGCTGCAACAAACCGGGGACGAAGTGCTCGATTACCGCCAGGCGGTGGCCTATTACGATGCCTGCCGCCAGACAGTTGAAGAGGGCGGAAATCACGCCTTCACGGGCTTTGAGAAACATTTCACACAGATTATCGATTTCCTTGGGCTTGAATAAGCCGCCGGAAACGATGCGATCACTATCTACGAATACACCATGACGCAATCCTATAACGCTGATGCCATAGAGGTACTCACCGGGCTTGAGCCGGTTCGCCGCCGTCCGGGGATGTATACCGATACCACGCGCCCTAACCATCTGGGCCAGGAAGTTATTGATAACAGCGTGGATGAGGCGCTGGCGGGCCACGCGAAGCGCGTGGAGGTCATTCTTCACGCCGATCAGTCGCTGGAAGTTATCGACGACGGGCGCGGCATGCCGGTGGATATCCACCCGGAAGAGGGCGTTCCTGCCGTCGAACTGATCCTCTGCCGCCTGCACGCGGGCGGTAAATTCTCCAACAAAAACTACCAGTTCTCGGGCGGCCTGCACGGCGTCGGTATTTCGGTAGTTAACGCCCTGTCACGCCGCGTCGAAGTGACCGTCAAACGCGACGGCCAGGTCTACAGCATCGCTTTTGAGAATGGCGACAAGGTGCAGGATCTGAAAGTGATCGGCACCTGCGGTAAGCGCAATACCGGCACCAGCGTGCACTTCTGGCCCGATGAATCCTTCTTCGACAGCCCGCGCTTCTCCGTCTCCCGCCTGATGCATCTGCTGAAAGCGAAAGCGGTGCTCTGCCCGGGCGTTGAGATTGTCTTTAAAGACAATGTGAATAACGCCGAGCAGCGCTGGTGCTATCAGGATGGTCTGAACGACTACCTGAGCGAAGCGGTAAATGGCCTGCCGACGCTGCCGGAAAAACCGTTTATCGGCAACTTCTCTGCCGAAACGGAAGCGGTGGACTGGGCGCTGCTCTGGCTGCCGGAAGGCGGCGAGCTGCTGACCGAAAGCTACGTTAACCTGATCCCGACTATGCAGGGCGGTACCCACGTTAACGGCCTGCGTCAGGGCCTGCTCGATGCGATGCGTGAATTCTGCGAATACCGCAATATCCTGCCGCGCGGCGTGAAGCTCTCGGCGGAAGATATCTGGGATCGCTGCGCTTACGTGTTGTCGGTCAAAATGCAGGATCCGCAGTTTGCCGGGCAGACCAAAGAGCGTCTCTCCTCACGTCAGTGCGCGGCGTTCGTCTCCGGCGTGGTGAAGGATGCCTTCAGCCTGTGGCTGAACCAGAATATTCAGACCGCGGAAATGCTGGCGGAGATGGCGATCTCCAGCGCTCAGCGCCGCATGCGCGCTGCCAAAAAAGTGGTGCGTAAAAAGCTCACCAGCGGCCCGGCGCTGCCCGGCAAGCTGGCGGATTGCACCGCGCAGGATCTCTCGCGTACCGAACTCTTCCTGGTGGAAGGGGACTCCGCGGGCGGATCGGCGAAGCAGGCGCGCGATCGCGAGTTTCAGGCGATCATGCCGCTGAAGGGCAAGATCCTTAACACCTGGGAGGTCTCCTCCGATGAAGTGCTGGCCTCGCAGGAGGTGCATGATATTTCGGTGGCGATCGGTATCGATCCGGACAGCGAAGATCTCAGCCAGCTGCGCTACGGCAAGATCTGTATTCTGGCGGATGCGGACTCCGACGGGCTGCACATCGCCACGCTGCTCTGCGCGCTGTTTGTGAAACATTTCCGTACGCTTGTGAAAAACGGTCACGTCTACGTTGCGCTGCCGCCGCTCTACCGTATCGATCTCGGCAAAGAGGTCTATTACGCGTTAACGGAAGAGGAAAAAACCGGCGTGCTGGAGCAGCTGAAACGCAAAAAGGGCAAACCGAACGTACAGCGCTTTAAAGGGCTGGGCGAGATGAACCCGATGCAGCTGCGTGAAACCACGCTCGATCCGAATACGCGCCGCCTGGTGCAGCTCATCATCAGCGATGAAGATGACAAGCAGACCGACGCCATGATGGATATGTTGCTGGCCAAGAAGCGCTCGGAAGATCGACGCAACTGGCTGCAAGAGAAGGGCGATACGGCGGAGATCGAAGCCTAAACCCGTCACGCCCGGTGGCGCTCCGCTTACCGGGCCTTGCCAACGCTTTCAGGTTGTATGTATGCCGAAATATGCCCAACCTGGCTCGGCAATCAGCTATAACTCTTCGGGTTTTATGTAGGCCGGATAAGGCGTAAGCCGTCATCCGGCAAAACCACACATCAGCCACTATCTCTTACCGATGCCGTAGCGATATTTCGCTTCATTGCCTACTCAATCCGATGATTCTTCCTGTACTGCAACGGCGTTTCGCCGATGCCGCGTTTAAACGCGCTAATAAAATAGGTCACATCGGAAAACCCGACATCAAGGGCGATCTCGCGGATGCTGAGCGGTGTGTGAAGCAGCGAGTCGCACGCTTTGCGCAGACGCAGGGTGTTTAAATATTGATGGATCGGCTCCCCGGTCTCGTAATGAAAGCGGCGCGAGACATAACTGCGTGATTTGCCAAGATCCCCGGCGAGCCGTTGCAGGCTAAACTTCTGCCGGTAATTCTCCTGCAGCCAGAACATCACTGGCGTGGCGATCCCGCTCTGCTCTTCCGGTAATTTCTCAATATCCTCCGGCAATATACTTAGCAGATTCAGCAGCAGGCAGGCGACCTGCTCGACATTCAGGCTGCGGTTCTCCGCCAACTTCCCATAACAGCTAAACAGATGATCGATATGGGGATGGATATCGGCCGCGTCCATCACCACCGCCGCGCCGCCGCGTAAGGAGAGGCGCTGTAAACGCTGGTGATTATGCGGGAAATCGCGCAGGTGTTTGAGCACCACATGGTGATCGACATGGATAATGGTGCGGCGATAACAATCCTGCGCCTGCTCATCCACCATTACCCGGTGCAGGGTAAAAGGCGGAAAGAAAAAGAGCCTGCCGGGCCGCATGGTGTAGTGGCGATTATCAACAATCACCACGCCAAAACCCTCTTCGACGTAGAGCACTTCCAGGCACTGATGCCAGTGGTGGTAACGCACGGTATTGGCGTAAAGGCGGCTAAACGACACGATAGCGTCGTTGAGGGTAATTAGTTCCAGCCGCTCTGCCTGCAAGCCTGAAGTCATGGTGCAATCAATCTCAATTTTTACTTCCCTGTAGCCATTTATAAACCACGGTTTTAAATTTTCTCAATAACGGGTTCAGAGAAGTTACGGCGGTGTGACAGAGGTAACATTTCCCCGCGCTGTTGATTAACTATTCTTCTGCCACACATCAGGGGAGGAAAGGTTATGCAGGCGGCGCACGAGAAAAAATCAAATCCATTGTCATCCCGCGACGAGGTGGTCAGCGCGCTGACTACCATGCTCGACGCGCTGGATAAACAATTTCCGGCCGGTGCGGCGCAATTCTCCCTCGGTGCTACCAGCGCCCACTACAGCGATGAGATTGCTGAAATGGAAGGGCTCTCCCGCGCGCTATGGGGGCTGTTCCCGCTGATGGCGGGCGGCGATGCACAAACCTTCAGCGAGAAATATCTGGCGGCGATCAAGCGCGGCACCGATCCGCAGGATAGCGGCTACTGGGGCGACACCGTGGCATACGATCAGCGGCTGGTGGAGATGGCGGCCTACGGTCTCGGGCTGGCGCTGCTGGGTGATAAATTCACGCTGAACTTCAGTGCGCAGGAAACCGAAAACCTCTACCGCTGGCTTAACCAGATCACCGAAGCGGAAATGCCCGACAGCAACTGGAACTTCTTCGCCATCATGGTGCAACTGGGCTTCAAACGCGCCGGTTTGCCGTGGGATGCGCAGGCGATTGAATGCCGCTTCGCAATGATGGATGCCTACTATCTTGGCGATGGTTGGTACTCCGACGGCCCCGGCCGGCCAAAAGATTACTACATTTCGATGGCGTTTCATTTTTACGGCCTGATCTATGCCACGCTGAACGGCGAAGAGGATGCGCCGCGCGCGGCAACCATTCGCGAGCGCGCCAGCCTGTTTGCCGAGGACTTTATCTATATGTCGGCGGCAGAAGGGGAGTCAGTGCCGTTTGGCCGCAGCCTCACCTACCGCTTTGCGATGGTCGCCTTCTGGAGCGCCGTTGCCTTTGCGGACCTGCCGGTCTTTACGCCGGGCGTGGTAAAAGGCGTGATCCTGCGCCACCTGCGCTGGTGGCTTAAACAACCCATCTTCGATCGCGACGGCATTCTGACCCTCGGTTTTGCCTACCCGAACCTGGCGATGTGCGAGGATTACAACTCACCCGGCTCGCCCTACTGGGCGCTGAAGGTCTTCTTGATCCTCGCGCTGCCCGCCTCTCACCCCTTCTGGCACGCCGAAGAGCAGCCGTTACCGCGGCTCGACGCGCAGCGCGTAATTGCCCCTGCCGGGCAGCTTATCGTGCACAGCGAAGAGTCGAAGCATGTCTGGATGCTGACCGCCGGACAGCTGGAGCTGAACAACTACGTCAATACCGAAGCGAAATACACCAAATTTGCCTACTCCAGCCGCTTTGGTTTCACCATCGAGCGCGGGCGTTATGGCATCAAGCATGCCGCCTGCGACTCAATGCTGCTGCTGAGTGAAGGGGATAACTACTTTCGCGGCCGCCGCGAGTGCGACGAAGTGGTGATAAGCGAACAGGCGATCTTCTCCCGCTGGTCGCCGTGGCATGACGTGCAGATCGCCACCTGGCTCATCCCCTGCGGCGAGTGGCATCTGCGCGTTCACCGCATCGACACCGCCCGCGCGCTCACCAGTGTGGAAGGGGGCTTTGCGGTGCTGAAAGCGCCCCATCGCGCTGAGCAACACGGCAGCCTGGTGGTCGCTGACAATGGTGTGAGCGGCATTTTCAATCTGCTCGCCGATGTTCCGCGCGAGGCGGATAGCGTCGTCACACCGCCCAACAGCAGCATCATGTTTTCGCCCTGTGCCTCCATTCCGGTGCTGCGCACAGAGATTGCTGCAGGCCAGCAGTGGCTGGCGTGTGCCGTGCAGGCGGCAACCTGCGAACTGGCATTTAACCCGCTCTTACCGGAATTACTTATCAACAATAACGCGCTGGTGATCCATCAACCGGGGCAGAAAAACCGTATCGAGATTGCACTTTGATGCCCGGCGCTGGCCGGGAAATAACGCTGAACCCTACATGCTTTCGTCGAGGATAGTATGGAAAAAATCACCATAAATAATAAAACTGAATATTACAAAATCAGCACCTTTATCTTTCTCTACTTTTTTACCTGGTCGGCGAGCATTGGTTTGCTGGCGATCTGGCTGGGACAAAAAGCCAATTTAAGCGGGACGGTGATCGGCACAGTCTTTGCCGTTAACGGTATCTTCTCCGTTATTCTGAAACCGATTTATGGCTATATCCTGGATAAAATCGGCATGAGCAAATATCTGCTCTATTTTGTCGTGCTGATGTCAGCCTTAATGGCGCCATTCTTTATCTATGTCTATCAGCCGCTGTTAATGTCCAACACCCTGGTCGGGATTATTGTTGGCGCTATCTATTTAAGCTTCGCGTGGTATGCGGGTGTGGCGGCGTGCGAATCCTATACCGATCGTTACAGCCGCTTAAACGGCATGGAGTTTGGGCAGATCCGCATGTGGGGATCGCTGGGCTGGGCGGTGGCTTCTTCTTTCTCCGGCCTGCTGTTTAACCTCTCTCCGGCCTACAACTTCATCATGGGTTCTGTGGCGTCACTGATCATGCTGGCGGTGCTGCTGAGCCTGAAAGTGAATGTCCACTCCGCCCACGCGGGTGAAGTGCTGACCAAAGAGAAGATCGCGCCTGCCGACGTCTATGCGCTGCTGCGTAACCGCAAATTCTGGGCCTTCTGCCTCTATGTCGCCGGTGTCGCGTGGATGATGTTTATCGCCGAGCAGCAGTTCTCACGCTACTTCGTCACCTTCTTTGACGATGTGCATGAAGGCAATGCGGTGTTTGGTTATCTGGGCACCGTGCAGTCGGGCATGGAATTTGTCATGTATATGGTCATCCCGCTGTTTGTGAACTTTATTGGCGCCAAGCGCGGGTTATTAATTGTCGGCCTGATTGTCGGCGCGCGGTTAATTATCTCCGGGCTGTGCGAATCGCATCTGCTTATTTCGATCCTCAAACCGCTCTACGGTCTCGAAATCTGTTTGCTGCTGGTGTCGGTATTTAAATATATCGCCGAGCATTTCGATAAACGCGTTAATGCCACCATGTATCTGCTGGGCTACCAGGCGATGCTCTACGTCGGCAATGTGGTGGTCTCGTCGCCCGCCGGGATTTTGTATGACCGCATCGGCTTTGAACACACCTACATCATCATGGGCGCGATTGCGCTGACCTTTACCTTTATCTCCCTGTTTACCCTGTCTGCCTGCCAGAGCAAATGGCGGCAAGCCCGCACGTTAGATGCGAAAACGGCAGGGTAATGGCTATCCGATTATCGACCAGAGAAGGAACCGAACAATGTTAAGTAAAATCAACGAGGAAACGTTACGCCCATGCCCGGCTGCGCCCGATGCGCAGGCCTTTAAAGATGAGCTGGACTCTGCGCGTAGCCACACCCTTGAACTGATTCGCCGTCATTTAACCGAGTTCGGCGAGCAGTTCCCGGCGGAGACCTGCGTCGACGGCTTTTACCCGCTCACTGGCAACGTCGAGTGGACCACCAGCTTCTGGACCGGGCAGCTATGGCTGGCCTGGGAGATGAGCGGTGATGAGGCGTTTCGCGCGCTGGCCGAGCGCCACGTGCGCTCCTTTGGCCTGCGCATCGCCGGACGCGAAGACACCAACACGCACGATCTCGGCTTTCTATACACGCTCTCCTGTGTGGCGGCCTGGCGCTTAACCGGCAATCGCGATGCGCGCGGCTTTGGGCTACTGGCGGCCGAGGCACTGCTGGAGCGCTTTCATGAAAAAGCGCAGATCATCCAGGCGTGGGGCGATCTGACCGATCCTGCCCAGGCCGGGCGGATGATCATCGACTGCAATATGAACCTGCCGCTACTCTACTGGGCGACGGAGCAAACCGGCGACCGGCGCTTTGCCGACGCCGCCGAAGCCCACGTGCGCCAGGCGGCGCAATACCTTATCCGCGAAGATGCCTCCACCTTTCACACCTACTATATGGATGTGCAGACCGGCGCGCCGCGTTATGGCAACACCCAGCAGGGCTACGCCGATGATTCCTGCTGGTCGCGCGGCCAGGCGTGGGGTATTTACGGCTTCCTGTTGAGCTATATCTACACCGGCGATAAAGAGATGGTGGCGCTGTCAAAACGGCTGGCGAACTACTTCCTTAACCGCCTGCCGGAAGATGCGGTCTGCCACTGGGATCTGGCGCTGGTGGGCACCGAGGCGTTGCGCGACTCCTCATCGGCGGCGATTGCGGTTTGCGGCTTGCTGGAGCTGGTTAAGCAGTTGCCGGTAACCGATCCGGATCGCGCCCATTACCAGCAGTGGGCGATGCGCATTATGTCATCGCTGAGTAAGCACTATCTGGCGGGCAAGCAGGAGGCGACCAACGGTCTGCTCAAGCACTCGGTCTACCATCTGTCGAGCAATAAAGGGGTGGATGAGTGTGCAAGCTGGGGGGATTACTTCTATGTCGAAGCGCTGGCGCGTTTCTCGCTGAGCTGGAAGTTGTACTGGTAAACAAAGGGCCGGCAAGGGCCGGCCTGAGTATTCTCCCCCCGCCTGGCGGTGAGGGGAAGGCTGTTACAGACCCGATTCGAGAATACGGATATGGGTCTCGAGGACATCGCCTTTTACTGCTTCGCTCCACGCTTTCATGTGGGGCGTTTGCAGGTGCGCTTCAAGATGCGCCACGCTTTCCCAACGCTCAACCATTGTGATGGAATCCGGCGCGGTCGTCTGGAAGCTGACGCCAGCGGCGTGGTCGATCAGCGGCTCATAGCCGTGGCAGCCTGCTTCTTGCAGCACAACCGGTACAATTTTCGCGAATTCATCAAGCACGGCCTGGCGATGGTGCTGCCCCGGGCGAGTGCGGATCTCTGCTACTACTGTCAACATGGTTTACTCCTTTTAAGTCCAGCTACAGTTAAGCAAAAATCTCCGCCAGATGCTTGCGATATTCTGCAATATAACGCGGGACATCCGGCATTTTGATTACGTCATTGGCGATAAATGTCGGCAATGCGTCCATACCGAGGAACTGGTTCGCTTTATGGAACGGCAGGTAAACACCGTCAACGCCGACGCCGTGGAAGAACTGCTCTTTATCGGTAAAGGCGTCGATTGGCGCGTTCCAGGTGAGCGACAGCATGTAGGTTTTGCCCTGGATTAACCCGCCGGAGCCATACTTTTTCGCCGCATCGGAGCGGGTACGGCCATCGCTGGCATAGAGTGAACCGTGGCCTTCGGTAAAGACATCATCCATATACTTTTTCACCGTCCACGGTGCGCCCATCCACCAGCCCGGCATCTGCCAGATCACCGTGTCGGCCCACAGGAAATTCTCCACTTCCGCTTTAACGTCATACTCGCCGTCGGTACGCACGGTTTTCACCTCGTGCCCGGCATCGCGCAGGAAACTGGCCGCAACGTCGGTCAGGGTATCGTTCAGTTCGCCATTGGAGTGCGCGAATTTCTTCGCACCGTTGATAATCAGAATATTGCTCATTTTTTGTTCCCGGATAAATACGTTTGTCGGCGATTCTATCCGCATCAACGGGGCGATTAAATTGGCAATAATGGCAAAGACTTTTGCGCAATAAGCAATAATCCCGCTACCAGCGCAGAGTAACGATAAAACCGCCCTCCGGATGATTAGCAAAGGTGGCCTGCATCTGATGCAGAGCGGCAATACGCTGCACAATCGATAACCCCAGCCCGCTACCGGTCTCACTCTGCCCCGGCGGGCGATAGAAGCGCTCGCCAATCCGCGCCAGCGCCTCGTCGCTGACGCCCGGGCCATTATCCCGCACGCTCAGGCTGTTGGCTTCAACGGTGACATCCACCACGCTGCCCGGCGGGCTGTAGCGGATGGCGTTATCCAGCAGGTTGCGCACCAGCAGGCTGAGCAGCAGCGGCTGGCCCTGGCGGCGCACGCCGTGGGCATTCAGATGCAGGCGGATATCCATTCCCGCCTGCTGCGCGCTGTGGTAGGTCTCCATCACAGCCGATTGCAGCAGCGCATCCAGCTCCAGTGTCTCAACATCCTCCATATGCTCCAGCGAATCGAGGCGCGAAAGGGTTAGCAGCTGATCGACCAGCCGCGTTGCGCGATCGATCCCGAGGTGTAACTGGCTCAGCGCTCTGGCGCGCGCGGTGGGATCGTCATCAGAGAGCTGTGCGACTTCCGTCTGCACTTTCAGCGCCGCCAGCGGGCTGCGCAGCTCATGGGCGGCGTCGGAGGTAAAGCGCCGTTCGCGCAGCATCATGGTGTGCGTGCGGGCAAAGAGTTGGTTGAGCGCATCCAGCAGCGGGCGCACTTCGCCGGGCACGCCGCGGGTCTCCAGCGCATCGGCGCGATCCGGGGCGCGCGTACGCAGCGCCAGCGCCACCTTTTTCAACGGTCGCAGTTCACGGGTCAGCAGGGCGATTAACAGTAACAACATTAATGGCAGCGCCACCAGCCACGGCGTCAGCTGTGAGGTGATGATCTCCAGCGCCATCTCCTGGCGATACTCCCACTCCTGACCAACCACAATGCGGTACTCGCCGCCGGGCGCGGTCAGCCACAAAAAGCGCCACTTATCGTCATCATCGCGCAGTTGCCCATCATCAAAACCATCGCGACGCCAGGAGTAGGGGATATCGCGCCCGTTGTCGCCATCGTGCAGCAGCAGTTTGCCGTCGGTGGAGAAGATGGCGAAGGCCAGCACGTCATCATCAAGACGGCCATGCTTAATCTTCTTTTTAGTCACTTGCGGTGCGGCGCTTTGCAACTGGTCGAGCTTCATCACGCTCAGGCGTTTTGCGAACAGCATCTGCTGGGTATCAAACAGCTTGTCGAGTTTGTCGCGCGTCTGCTGCCAGGCGACGACGCTGGCGCAGAGCCACGCCGCCAGCGAGAGCAGCAAAAAGAGCAGTGTCAGACGCAGCCGCAGGCTATGGGGAAACGTAAATTTCATGCCTCTCCTAAGGTGTAGCCGATGCCGTGCACAGTGCGGATAAAGTCGCTGCCGAGCTTGCGGCGAAGATGGTGCACATGCACCTCCACCGCGTTGCTGGAGACATCGCCATCCCAGCTGTAGAGCTTCTCTTCAATCGCTTTGCGCGGCAGCACGCGCCCAACGTTACGCAGCAGGAGCTCCAGCAGGGCGAACTCTTTCGGTTTCAGCACCAGCGTCTCGTTATGAAAGGTGGCGACCAGACTTACCGGGTCGAGGGTGACCTGGCCGTGGCGCAGCAGGCTCTGCGCCTGGCCGTGGGTGCGGCGAATCAGCGCCTCCAGCCGGGCGGCCACTTCCACCAGCGCAAAGGGTTTACACAGATAGTCATCAGCACCGAGCCGCAGCCCTTCGACCCGCTGCTCGATGGCGTCGCGGGCGGTAAGGATCAGCACCGGCTCGCTGCGCTTCTGCTCACGCCAGTCGCGCAGGATGGTTAACCCATCAAGGCCCGGCAGCGTTAAGTCGAGGATCACCGCATCATAAGGGGCGGCAAACAGCGCCGCTTTGCCGAGCTTGCCGTCGGTAAACCAGTCGACGGTGAAGCCTTTTTTGCCAAGACCAGCCTTCAGACCGTCGCCAATCAGCGCATCATCTTCTATCAGCAGAATTCGCATACTCTCTCCGTGTACTCAGGCTTGCAGGCAGTTAACCCGCTCACAGCGGGCGTTGTACAGCGAAAAATAATCTTTTTATGCCTTAAGAAGTTGTTAAGAAGTGGCTGGCTTAATGGAGCCTTACCAACAAAAAGGGAGAGATAAAATGAAAAAGTTTGCTGCTATCACCGCTGTTCTCGCACTCTGCGCCGCGCCGGCATTTGCTGCTAATCAGGGCGGTTTTACCGGCCCGGGCGCGGCACAACAACAAACCACCTCTCAGCAGGGCGGCGGCTTTACTGGGCCAAACGGCAGTAAAGCGACCGTTGAGAGCGCAAAATCCCTGCGCGATGATGCGTGGGTTACGCTTAGCGGGAACATCGTTGAGCGCATCTCGGATGATACCTACTCCTTCAAAGATGCTACTGGCACCATCAATGTCGATATTGACCAGAAACGCTGGAAAGGGCTGAGCGTCGGACCGCAGGATAAGGTCGAAATCCAGGGTGAAGTGGACAAAGACTGGAACTCCGTTGAGATCGACGTAAAAGAGATCCGCAAAGTCGGTCAGTAAGCGCTGACCGCTCGTGAAAAAATCGCGCATCGCTATGACTCCTCGCCGCAGATAGGGTAGTATCTGCGGCAATATTGCCGCCGAAAAGGTGGGCGCATACGTTGAGGAATCACGATTAATGAGCGATATGGCAGAGCGCCTTGCGCTGCATGAATTTACGGAAAACGCATACCTGAACTACTCCATGTACGTCATCATGGATCGTGCGTTGCCGTTTATCGGTGATGGCCTGAAACCCGTTCAGCGTCGCATCGTCTACGCAATGTCTGAACTGGGGCTGAGCGCCAGCGCGAAGTTCAAGAAATCCGCCCGTACCGTGGGCGACGTTCTGGGTAAATACCACCCGCACGGCGACAGCGCCTGCTACGAAGCGATGGTGCTGATGGCGCAGCCCTTCTCCTATCGCTACCCGCTGGTCGACGGCCAGGGGAACTGGGGGGCACCGGACGATCCGAAATCCTTCGCCGCCATGCGTTATACCGAATCCCGCCTGTCGAAATATGCCGAGCTGCTGCTGAGCGAGCTGGGGCAGGGCACCGTTGAGTGGGTGCCGAACTTCGACGGTACGCTGCAGGAGCCGAAAATGCTGCCTGCCCGCCTGCCGAACATTTTGCTGAACGGCACCACCGGCATTGCAGTCGGTATGGCGACGGACATTCCGCCGCACAACCTGCGCGAAGTCGCCAACGCGGCGATGGAGCTGATTGACCAGCCGAAAACCACCCTCGATGAGCTGCTGGATATTGTCCAGGGGCCGGACTACCCGACCGAAGCAGAGATCATCACCTCGCGTGCTGAAATTCGCAAAATCTACCAGAACGGTCGCGGCTCGGTGCGTATGCGCGCGGTGTGGAAAAAAGAGGATGGCGCCGTGGTGATCACCGCGCTGCCGCACCAGGTCTCCGGCGCGCGCGTGCTGGAGCAGATCGCCAGCCAGATGCGCAATAAAAAATTGCCGATGGTCGATGACCTGCGAGATGAGTCGGACCACGAAAACCCGACCCGTCTGGTGGTGGTGCCGCGCTCCAACCGCGTCGATATGGATCAGGTGATGAACCACCTCTTCGCCACCACCGATCTGGAGAAGAGCTACCGCATCAACCTCAATATGATTGGCCTCGATGGTCGCCCGGCGGTGAAAAACCTGCTGGAGATCCTCACCGAATGGCTGACCTTCCGCCGCGATACGGTGCGCCGCCGCCTTAATCACCGCCTGGAGAAAGTGCTCAAGCGCCTGCATATCCTTGAAGGTTTGCTGGTGGCGTTCCTCAATATTGACGAAGTGATTGAGATTATCCGCGGCGAAGATGAGCCGAAGCCGGTGCTGATGTCGCGTTTCGGCATCAGCGAAACCCAGGCGGAAGCCATTCTTGAGTTAAAACTGCGCCATCTCGCCAAACTGGAAGAGATGAAGATCCGCGGCGAGCAGAGCGAGCTGGAAAAAGAGCGCGATCAGCTGCAGGCGATCCTCGCTTCCGAGCGCAAGATGAACACCCTGCTGAAAAAAGAACTCCAGGCCGATGCCACCGCTTTCGGCGACGATCGCCGCTCACCGCTGCACGAGCGCGAAGAGGCCAAAGCGATGAGCGAGCACGATATGCTGCCGTCAGAGCCGGTCACCATCGTGCTGTCGCAGATGGGCTGGGTGCGCAGCGCCAAAGGGCATGACATTGACGCGCAGGGGCTGAGCTACAAAGCGGGCGACAGCTGGAAAGCGTCGGCGAAGGGCAAGAGCAACCAGCCGGTGGTATTTATCGATACCACCGGGCGCAGCTATGCCGTCGACCCGATTTCGCTGCCGTCGGCGCGCGGGCAGGGCGAGCCGATCACCGGCAAGCTGACGCTGCCGCCGGGCGCGACGGTTGAGCATATGATGATGAGCAATGAAGATCAGAAGCTGCTGATGGCCTCCGATGCCGGTTACGGTTTCGTCTGTACCTTCAATGACTTAATTGCCCGTAACCGTGCCGGTAAAGCGCTGATCAACCTGCCGGAGAACGCGCGCGTGATGGCACCGATTGCCATCGAGCACGACGACGATATGCTGCTGGCGATCACCGCCGCCGGGCGCATGCTGATGTTCCCGGTCAGCGATCTGCCGCAGCTCTCGAAAGGCAAAGGCAACAAAATCATCGGCATACCTTCCGCTGAAGCGGCGAAAGGCAGCGACGCGCTGGCGCACCTCTACCTGCTGCCTCCGCAGAGCACGCTGACGCTCCACGTCGGCAAACGCAAGATCAAACTGCGTCCGGAAGAGCTGCAAAAAGTGCATGGCGAGCGCGGACGTCGCGGTACGCTGATGCGCGGTTTGCAGAAGATTGACCGCATAGAGATCGACTCGCCGACCCGTCCGGGCGCGGGCGATAGCGAAGAGTAATCTTCATCATCCTCTCCCCGCCGCGTGCGGGGAGATATTTCTTAGAAATTTCCCGTAAAGACGTTGTTTATTCGCAGATTGCGATTAACAATACGTTCTTTTTAAAGGCCGCATAACACAAGCCCGGACCGCATGGCGGTCAGCGAGGCGCAGCCAGCATCAGCGGATTTACGCTGGCGTGTATATAATGCTCAGGGTATGGGCTTCAGAGGTCGCTATGTTATTTATTTTTCGTGTCATCATCATCGTTATCTACTCCATTCTTGTCTCGATATTCGGCTCGATTTACTGCCTGTTCAGTCCAAGAAACCCAAAACATGTTGCCACCTTCGGCCATCTTTTTGGTCGCCTTGCGCCAGTGTGCGGGCTGAAAGTGGAAAGACGCCTGCCGCCGGGCGCGGATAAGTTCGGCAACGCCATCTATATCGCTAACCACCAAAACAACTACGATATGGTCACCGCCTCCAGCATTGTGCTGCCGCCGACGGTTACCGTGGGTAAAAAGAGCCTGCTGTGGATCCCCTTTTTTGGTCAACTCTACTGGCTGACCGGCAACCTGCTGATTGACCGCGATAACCGCGCCAAAGCGCACGGCACCATCGCGCAGGTGGTGAAGCAGATCCAGAAACGTAACATCTCGGTCTGGATGTTCCCGGAAGGGACGCGTAGCCGTGGTCGCGGCCTGCTGCCATTTAAAACCGGTGCATTCCACGCCGCGATTGCGGCCGGTGTGCCGATTATTCCGGTCTGCGTCTCCACCACCTCGAATAAAGTAAATCTCAACCGCCTGAAGAATGGGCTGGTGATTGTTGAAATGCTGCCGCCGGTGGATGTGACGCAGTTCGGTAAAGATCAGGTTCGCCAGTTAGCGACCCACTGCCGCGAACTGATGGCGGCAAAAATCGAAGAGCTCGATAAAGAAGTGGCAGAACGCGAAGCCGCCGGTCGGGTATAAACGTCAGTTGTGAGCAAACCCGGAGGCACCCAGCCTCTGGCGTATTAAGTCAGTGTTACTCGGAGCAAATATGTCACTCAGTCGGCGTCAGTTTCTTCAGGCTTCCGGCCTTGCGCTATGTACCAGCGCAGTGCCGCTGAGGGCGAATGCTGCCGGGCAGCAACCGCCGCTGCCCGTTCCGCCGCTGCTCGAATCGCGGCGCGGACAGCCGCTTTTTATGACGCTCCAGCGCGCGCACTGGTCCTTTGTTAAAGGCACCCGCGCGCCGGTTTCCGGCATCAACGGTCGCTATCTCGGGCCGACCATCCGCGTGTGGAATGGCGATGACGTAAAGCTGATTTACAGCAACCGGCTGACGGAAAGCGTGGCGATGACCGTGAGCGGCCTGCAGGTGCCTGGTCCGCTGATGGGCGGCGCAGCGCGCATGATGAGCGCCAGCAATGACTGGGCACCGGTGCTGCCAATTCGCCAGAGCGCCGCGACATTGTGGTATCACGCCAACACGCCAAACCGCACCGCTGAGCAGGTCTACAGCGGCCTGGCGGGGATGTGGCTGGTGGAAGATGAGATCAGCAAAGCGCTGCCGATCCCCAACCACTACGGCGTGGATGACTTTCCGATCATCATTCAGGATAAGCGGCTGGATAACTTCGGTACGCCGGAGTACAGCGAGCCGGGCAGCGGCGGCTTTGTCGGCGATACCTTGATGGTCAACGGCGCGCAAAGCCCGTTTGTCGAAGTCTCCCGCGGCTGGGTGCGCCTGCGTCTGCTCAATGCCTCCAACTCCCGACGCTATCTGCTACAGATGAGCGACGGCCGCGCCCTGCATGTTATCGCCGGCGATCAGGGCTTTCTGCCCGCGCCGGTGTCGGTCAAACAGCTCTCGCTGGCGCCCGGCGAGCGGCGCGAAGTGCTGGTCGATATGACCAACGGTGATGAAGTTTCGATTACCTGCGGCGAAGCGGCGGGGATCATGGATCGGCTGCGCGGCCTGTTTGAGCCGTCGAGCATTCTTATCTCCACGCTGGTGCTGACGTTGCGTCCTACCGGCCTGCTGCCGCTGGTGACGGATACCCTGCCGATGCGCCTGCTGCCTGCGGATCTGATGGCCGGTTCGCCGTCGCGCAGCCGGGACATGACCCTTGGTAGCGATCCGGGCATCAATGGCCAGCTGTGGGATCCACAGCGCATCGATGTGACCGCCCAGCAGGGCACCTGGGAGCGCTGGACGGTGCGCGCAGAGATGCCACAGTCGTTCCATATTGAAGGCGCAATGTTTATGCTGCGCAGCGTCAACGGCGCGCTGCCGTTCCCGGAAGATCGCGGCTGGAAAGATACCGTCTGGATCGACGGCCAGGTGGAACTGCTGGTGTGGTTTGGTCAACCTTCGTGGCCGCACTTCCCGTTCCAGTTCCAGAGCCAGACGCTGGAGATGGCCGATCGCGGCTCGGTCGGCCAGCTGCTGGTCAACCCCGCGCCGTAATTTCCTCCAACCCGGCGGCGCTCTGCCTGCCGGGTGCTGAAAAAACCTCCTTCTATTCCCCTACAAAGAGGGCGTATAATCGCCGCCCTTTGACTCCCTTTTTACCTTTTCTGGAAGCACGATGAGCGCACTCTCCCTGATCCAGCCGGATCGCGATCTTTTCTCCTGGCCGCAGTACTGGGCGGCCTGCTTCGGCCCCGCGCCTTTTCTGCCGATGTCGCGCGAAGAGATGGATAAACTCGGCTGGGACAGCTGCGACATCATCCTCGTCACCGGCGACGCCTATGTCGATCACCCGAGCTTCGGCATGGCGATCTGCGGCAGGATGCTGGAAGCGCAGGGCTTTCGCGTCGGCATCATCGCCCAGCCGGACTGGAGCAGCAAAGCGGACTTTATGCGCCTCGGCAAACCGAACCTCTTTTTCGGCGTCACCGCCGGCAATATGGATTCGATGATCAACCGCTACACCGCCGATCGTAAGCTGCGCCATGACGATGCTTATACGCCGGATAACGTGGCCGGTAAGCGCCCGGATCGCGCGACGCTGGTTTATACCCAGCGCTGTAAAGAGGCGTGGAGAGAGGTGCCGGTGATCCTCGGCGGGATCGAGGCCAGCCTGCGCCGCACCGCCCATTATGATTACTGGTCTGATACCGTGCGCCGCTCGGTGTTGGTCGATTCGAAGGCAGATATGCTGATGTTCGGCAACGGCGAGCGCCCGCTGGTGGAAGTCGCGCACCGCCTTGCCGCCGGTGAGCCGATCGGTGAGATCCGCGATGTGCGCAATACGGCGATTATGGTGAAAGAGGCGCTGCCAGGCTGGAGCGGAGTGGACTCCACCCGCCTCGACACGCCGGGGAAGATCGATCCGATCCCCCATCCATACGGCGAAGATCTGCCCTGTGCCGATAACAAACCCGTTGAGCCGCAGGCCGCGAAACGCGTTACCGTGCAGCCGCCGCGCCCGAAGCCGTGGGAAAAGACCTACGTGCTGCTCCCCTCCTACGAGAAGGTGAAAGCGGACAAAGTGCTTTATGCCCATGCGTCGCGCATTTTGCATCACGAAACTAACCCCGGCTGTGCCCGCGCGCTGCTGCAAAAGCATGGCGATCGCTATATCTGGATCAACCCGCCAGCCATTCCGCTCTCCACCGAAGAGATGGACAGCGTCTTTGCGCTGCCTTACCAGCGCGTGCCGCATCCGGCCTATGGCGAGAGCCGTATTCCAGCCTACGACATGATCCGCTTCTCGATTAACATTATGCGCGGCTGTTTCGGCGGCTGCTCCTTCTGCTCCATCACCGAGCATGAAGGGCGCATTATTCAGAGCCGCTCCGAGGATTCGATCATCAATGAGATTGAAGCGATTCGCGACACGGTGCCCGGTTTTACCGGAGTGATCTCCGATCTGGGCGGGCCGACGGCCAATATGTATATGCTGCGCTGCACCTCGCCGCGCGCCGAGCAGACCTGCCGACGCCTCTCCTGTGTCTATCCAGAGATCTGCCCGCATATGGACACCAACCATCAGCCGACCATCGATCTCTACCGGCGTGCCCGCGATCTGCGCGGCATCAAGAAGATCCTGATCGCTTCCGGCGTGCGGTACGATCTGGCGGTGGAAGATCCGCGTTATGTCAAGGAGCTGGCGACGCACCACGTTGGCGGTTATCTGAAGATAGCGCCGGAACATACTGAAGCGGGGCCGCTGTCGAAGATGATGAAGCCGGGCATGGGCAGCTATGACCGCTTTAAGCAGCTTTTCGACACCTACTCGAAGCAGGCAGGGAAAGAGCAGTATCTGATCCCCTACTTTATCTCTGCGCACCCCGGTACGCGTGATGAGGATATGGTGAACCTGGCGCTGTGGCTGAAGCGCCACCGTTTCCGTCTCGATCAGGTGCAGAACTTCTATCCGTCGCCGCTGGCGAACTCGACAACCATGTATTACACCGGCAAAAACCCGCTGTCGAAGATCGATTACAAAAGTGAAGAGGTGGTGGTGCCAAGAGGGGAGAAGCAGCGCCGCCTGCATAAAGCACTGCTGCGCTACCACGATCCGGCCAACTGGCCGCTGCTGCGCCAGGCGCTGGAAGCGATGGGGAAAAAGCACCTGATTGGTTCCCGCCGCGAGTGCCTGGTACCCGCGCCAACGATGGAAGAGATGCGCGAAGCGCGTCGCCAGAGCCGCAGCGCGCGACCGGCATTAACCAAACATACGCCGATGGCGCAGCAGAGGAAAAAAGCGACGCGCTAAGGTGGGCCGGATGACCTTGTAGGCCGGATAAGCGCCAGCGCCATCCGGCAAGGCATGGCGCTGGCATTATGCCGGATGGCGGCTTCGCCTTATCCGGCCTACTTAATTACCGGTCTGCACTCTTTTAACCGCCGAACTGATCCGGGTCTGGACCGAGGCGTTTGCCCTCATCCAGTTTGGCAATTTCGCTCAGTTCATCTTTATCGAGGCGGAAATCCCAGACGTCGAAGTTCTCAACGATGCGCGCAGGGGTGACCGATTTCGGGATCACCACCAGACCGCTGTCGAGATGCCAGCGAATAACGATCTGCGCCGGGGTTTTGCCATATTTATCCGCCAGATCGCGAATGATTTTCTGATCGAAAACGCCTTCGCCACCCTGTGCCAGCGGGCTCCAGGACTCAGTCTGGATCTTGTGCGTCGCGTTCCAGGCATGCAGCTGGCGCTGTTGCAGCAGCGGATGGAGTTCAATCTGGTTAATCACCGGAATGACGCTGGTTTCATCAATCAGCTTTTGCAGATGGTGGGTCTGGAAGTTACAGACGCCGATACTCTTAATCAGCCCCTGCTGCTGCAACTCAATCATCCCTTTCCAGGCCTCGACATAGTGATCGATTGCCGGAACCGGCCAGTGCATCAGATAGAGATCGACATAGTCGAGCTGAAGCTTCTCCAGGCTCTCTTTAAACGCTTCAGCCGGGCGTTTCTGATCGTCATTCCACAGTTTGGTGGTGATGAACAGCTCTTCACGCGGCACGCCCGCGCTGGCTAAGGCTTTACCAACACCCTCTTCGTTCTTGTAAGCCGCAGCGGTATCGATAGAGCGATAACCCACTTCCAGAGCTTTATGGATGGCGGTAACCACTTCCTCGTTGCTCGCTTTCCACACGCCAAGACCCAGTTGCGGCATCAGATTGCCGTCAGCGAGTTTAATCACCGTTGGATGTGTCATGCATTTCTCCTTTCGCTAGGCTTACCGGGACGCGCCCGGTAAGGTGGTTTGCATTAAGTGTGGTCGAAAAACCCAAAAACGAAAGCCGGGGTGGAGAAGCGCTTAGCGCGCGGCTTCGTAGATGCGGCGGCTTACATCCAGCGTAATATCCTGATGCTCGCCCAGCGCCGTCATGCCGTGCTCTTCCAGTTTAGCCAACAGCGCCGGAATGGAGCTGCCATCGAGGCCGTAGCCGGAAAGACGCGTCGGCACGCCCATACGCTCGAAGAAGTCGCGCGTGGCGGTAATTGCCGCGTCAATGCGCTCATCGTCGCTGCCTTCGGTGATATTCCACACGCGTGCGGCGTATTGCAGCAGTTTCTCGCGTTTGGTGTCGCGCTTCTCATTCCACAGCGCAGGCAGTACCACTGCCAGCGTTTGTGCGTGATCCAGCCCGTGCATCGCCGTCAGCTCATGGCCCAGCATATGGGTGGCCCAATCCTGCGGCACGCCCGCGCCAATCAGGCCATTCAGCGCCTGAGTTGCCGCCCACATGACGTTGGCACGCACGTTGTAGTTTTCCTGCTCCTGCAGCGCTTTCGGGCCATCTTCAACCAGCGTAAGCAGAATGCCTTCGGCGAAGCGATCCTGAATTTTGCCATCTACCGGATAAGTGACGTACTGCTCTACAGTATGGACAAAGGCGTCAACAACGCCATTCGCCACCTGACGCGGGGGCAGGGTGTAGGTGTAAACCGGATCGAGCACCGCAAAGACCGGCTGCACGAACGGAGAGTGGAACGCCTGCTTATCACCGGTCGCTTTACGGGAAACCACCGCCCCGGCGTTGGATTCAGATCCGGTGGCCGGCAGCGTCAGCACGGAGCCCATCGGAATGGCGCTTTTGATCTCGCTACCGCGGGTTTGCAGGATATGCCACGGATCGACGCCCTCGGCGTAGTGGGCAGCGGCAGCGATAAATTTGGTGCCATCCAGCACTGAACCACCGCCAACCGCCAGCAGGAAGGTGATCTGCTCATCGCGCACCAGCTGCACCGCTTTCATCAGCGTTTCGTAGGTCGGGTTCGGTTCGATACCGCTGAACTCGCGCACGTCCATGCCGTCCAGCGCGCTGTAAACCTGGTCAAGCACGCCGTTTTTCTTCACGCTGCCGCCGCCATAAGTGATCAGCACGCGGGCGTTGTCAGGGAGTTGCGCGCGCAGTTCAGCAATCGCGCCTTTGCCAAAAAGAATGCGGGTTGGGGTATGCAGATTAAAGTTATTCATTGCTCGTTCCCTTCTGATGAGGTGAAAAAATCTGAGGCGGCAGGCCGCCCGATGCCGATCATTGTGGGCGCGGGGCTGCGCAGGCTCAATGCACATTCCTGCCGATGTCTTGCCTGTTTCTCTATCAGGCTGGAGAAATGTCACAAAAGTTTGCACACTAGAGCCGTTGAAACTGGCCGCCGGAGTGGCAAACCATGAACCGTGAAGCGATCTGCCTGCATCTGACTGAAAAAGTTAAGAGATTGAAAAATAATGAAAATAGATTGAGCGCGCTGCTGCCGGACATCCGTCTGCTCTACGGTACGCAGCCCGGCACCCGGACGCCGGTGATGTACCAGCCGGGGATCGTGTTTCTCTTTTCCGGCCATAAAATCGGGTATATCAACGAGCGCGTCTTTCGCTATGACACCAACGAATATCTGCTGTTAACGGTGCCGCTGCCCTTTGAGTGTGAAACCTTTGCCACGCCGGAGGTGCCGCTGGCGGGTATTCGTCTTAATGTCGACATTTTGCAGTTGCAGGAGCTGCTGATGGATATCGGTGAAGATGAGCATTTTCGCCCGGAGAACGCCGCCAGCGGCATTAACTCGGCGGTGTTATCAGAGGAGATCCTCTGCGCGGCGGAGCGCCTGCTGGATGTGATGGAGCGCCCGCTGGACGCGCGCATTCTGGGCAAACAGATTATCCGCGAGATGCTCTACCATGTGCTGACCGGGCCGCGCGGCGGTGCGTTGCTGGCGCTGGTGAGCCGTCAGACCCACTTCAGCCTGATTAGCCGCGTCTTAAAGCGCATTGAGAGCCAGTACACCGAAAACCTCAGCGTCGACCAGTTAGCGGCGGAAGCAAACATGAGCGTCTCGGCGTTTCACCATAACTTCAAATCGGTGACCAGCACCTCGCCGCTGCAATACCTGAAAACCTACCGGCTGCATAAAGCGCGGATGCTGATGGTGCACGATGGCATGAAAGCGAGCGCGGCAGCGATGCGTGTCGGCTATGAGAGCCCATCGCAGTTCAGCCGCGAATTTAAGCGTTACTTCGGCGTGACGCCGGGGGAGGATTTGGCGCGCATTCGCACCATGCAGGGGGCATAACGGAGGCCCTCTTCGCGCGAAGAGGGCGGTAACTCAGGCGTTGCTGAACTTCTTCTTTAGCACCACGGTGACGGCGCCAATCAGGCCCACCACCAGCAGGAACAGCGGCAGCACCATTAAAAAGGTCATCACCTGATCTTCGTGGCGTTTCACAAATGGGATCATGCTAATGGCGTAACCAAGCGAGATCACCACGCCGACCCACAGCAGCGCGCTCAGCCAGTTGAAGAGCTGAAAGCGGCGGTTCGACAGGCCAGAGATACCTGCCATGGTTGGCAGCAGGGTGCGGATAAAGGCCAGAAAACGCCCGGCCAGCAGCGCCAGCAGGCCGTGACGGTCAAACATGCAGGTGGCGCGCTCGTGATACTTCACCGGCAGCTGCGCCAGCCAGCTTTTCACAATACGCGTATTGCCCAGCCAGCGCCCCTGAACATAGCTCAGCCAGCAGCCGAGGCTGGCGGCGGAGGTGAGGATCAGCAGCGTTGAGACAAAGTCCATGCAGCCGCGCGCAATCAGCGCCCCGGCGAGCAGCAGTAAGCTGTCGCCCGGTAAAAACGAGGCAGGAAGCAGGCCGTTCTCTAAAAAGAGCGTGGCAAACATCACGAGATAGACAACGCCGACAACGTGCGGATCGGCCAGCGCAGCAAAGTCGTGATGCCAGAGCGCAGCAATAATATCTTGAATAACAGCCATGGGCTTTCCTGTGGAACCGCGTAGAGGAGGCTATTGTACTCCACTTCGCTAAAAAGACCTCGATCCGGGGCGCAACAAAGGGAGAATAATCTTACTTTTTACCCCGTTAATCATGGTTTACACGATGCGCTGAAAGCCTGCCACTAAATCACCGATAAGATCATCAACGTTTTCTAAACCAATGTGCAATCGGATCAGCGTGCCGTCGAAGTCGACACGGCCTTCCGGGCGAATAGCGGCGATGTGCTCAGGCTGGTTGGCGAGGATCAGTGATTCAAACCCGCCCCACGAATAGGCCATGCTGAAGAGCGAGAAATTATCGAGATAGTTGGCCAACTCTTCATTGTTTAAACGCTTGTTGAGCACAAAGGAGAAGAGGCCGCTGCTGCCGCTAAAATCCCGCTTCCAGTACTCATGCCCTTTACTGCCCGGCAGCGCCGGATGATTGACCTGCGCCACCTGCGGATGCGCCGCCAGCCACCCGGCGATCTTCAGGCTGCTTTCGTGATGCTGGCGTAAACGCACCCCCAGCGTGCGCAGGCCGCGGCTGGTCATATAGGCGGTATCCGCATCCAGCATCTGCCCCATCAGATAAGCGTTTTCCCGCAACTGCTCCCAACAGCGGGCGTTTGCTACTGCGGTGCCAACCATTGCATCGGAGTGACCAATCAGGTATTTGGTGCCCGCCTGAATGGAGATATCGATATCAAAATCCAGCGCCTTAAACAGCACGCCCGCCGCCCAGGTGTTGTCGATCATAATGATCGCCTCCGGCGCGACGCTGCGCACCGCCTGCACGATGGCGGGAACATCATGCACTTCCATGGTGATGGAGCCGGGCGATTCGAGGAACACCACTCTGGTATTGGGTTGCACCAGTTGCACGATGCTTGAGCCAATCATTGGATCAAACCAGCTGGTGGTAACGCCGAGTTTAGCGAGGATTTTGGTGCTGAAATCTTGCGTCGGTTCGTAGGCGGTATTGGTCATCAATACATGATCGCCCTGTTCGACAAAGGCCAGGATGGTGTTTGCCACCGCCGCCGCGCCGCAGGGGAAGAGCGCGCAACCGGCACCGCCCTCCAGTTCGCACATCGCCTCTTGCAGCGAGAAGTGGGTCAGCGTCCCGCGCCGCCCATAAAAAAGCTCGCCGTTGGCGCGGTTGCGCGTGGCGTGTTTTTTCGCTTCCACCGTTTCGAACACCAGGGAGGAGGCGCGCTGAATCACTGTATTCACCGAACCCTGAGTATACTTTTTGCTCCGCCCGGCGTTTACCAGCGCGGTATCAAGATGTTTCGCCGTCATGTCTGCTCAACCTGTTTTTATACGTCTGGATGTCCAGACTACCATGATTGCGAAATGATGCATCAGAGGCGGTGAATTTTTCTATAAAACCAGCAGACGCGCCGGTTTACTGCGTCAACGCAAGGAAATAGCCGGTTGTGTTGTGCGCTATGTAAATACTAATGAGAACTACTATCAATTCGACGACTTTTTGCTATTATGGCGCAGTGTTTTTTGTGATTTGCGTCCCGGAGAAACAGAGTGGGTAATAATTTGATGCAGACGGATCTTTCCGTATGGGGTATGTATCAGCACGCCGATATCGTGGTGAAAATCGTGATGATCGGTCTGATTCTGGCGTCAGTCGTCACCTGGGCGCTTTTCTTCAGTAAAAGCGTTGAGATCCTCGGGCAAAAGCGCCGTCTCAAGCGTGAACAGCAGCAGTTGGCCGATGCCCGCTCGCTGGATCAGGCGACTGAGATTGCCTCGACATTCCACGCCCGCAGCCTGAGCGCGATGTTGATCAACGAAGCGCAGAATGAGCTGGAGCTCTCCGCAGGCAGCGAAGATAACGAAGGCATTAAAGAGCGCACCGGTTTCCGCCTTGAGCGACGCGTAGCGGCAACGGGCCGTCATATGGGGCGCGGCAACGGTTTCCTCGCCACCATCGGCGCAATTTCGCCCTTTATCGGTCTGTTTGGTACCGTCTGGGGCATCATGAACAGCTTTATCGGCATCGCGCAGACGCAAACCACGAACCTCGCGGTTGTCGCGCCGGGCATCGCTGAAGCGCTGCTGGCAACGGCTATTGGCCTGGTCGCCGCTATCCCGGCGGTCGTGATCTACAACATCTTTGCGCGCATGATCGGTAACTACAAAGCCAACCTCGGCGATGTTGCTGCTCAGGTGCTGCTGCTGCAAAGCCGCGATCTGGATCTGGCCGCCAGCAACGCGCAGCCGGTTCGTACCACCCAGAAATTACGCGTAGGTTGATTGGCTATGGCAATGCGTCTTAATGAAAACCTCGACGATAATGGCGAAATGCACGAAATCAACGTCACGCCGTTTATCGACGTGATGCTGGTGCTGCTGATTATCTTTATGGTGGCAGCGCCGCTTGCTACCGTTGACGTTAAGGTCAATCTGCCTGCCTCTTCCAGCCAGCCGCAGCCGCGCCCGGAAAAACCGATCTACCTCTCCGTTAAGGCAGATAACAGCATGTTTATCGGCAACGATCCGGTAACGGAAGAGACGATGATCAACCAGCTTAACGCGGTGACCGAAGGCAAAAAAGATACCACCATCTTCTTCCGCGCTGATAAGACCGTCGATTACGAGACGATGATGAAAGTGATGGACAGCCTGCACCAGGCGGGCTATCTGAAGATTGGTCTGGTAGGGGAAGAGGTCGCAAAAGCGAAGTAACCCACAAATAAGATAGAAAAAAGCTGGCCGGAGCCAGCTTTTTTTATGCCTGCTTAACTCAGGTGCTCACCACCCGTCACGCCATGCACTTCAGCGGTGACATAGCTCGACTCCTGGCTTGCCAGATAAACATAAACAGGTGCCAGCTCGGCGGGCTGACCGGCGCGTTTAAGCGGCGTCTGCTGGCCAAACTCCGGCAGTTTCTCCTGCGGCTGACCGCCGGAGATCTGCAGCGCGGTCCAGATTGGCCCCGGCGCGACACTGTTCACGCGAATGCCTTTCTCAGCGACCTGTTTCGCCAGCCCGCGGGTGTAGTTGAGAATAGCCGCTTTGGTTGAGGCGTAATCAAGCAGGTGCGTGCTTGGCTGATAAGCCTGAATCGACGAGGTAGTAATAATGCTGCCCCCGCGCGGCATCAGCGGAATCGCCTCCTGGGTGATCCAGAAGAGCGCGAAAACGTTGACCTTATAGGTATAGATAAACTGCTCGCTGCTGAGGTCTGCAATATCCTCAATCGCGGTTTGCGTACCCGCTACCAGCGTCAGCACATCCAGGCCGCCAAGCTGCTCTTTCGCTGTGTGCGGCAGGGAACGGGCAAATTCTTCATCGCTCAAATCGCCCGGGATCAGCACGGCTTTACGCCCGGCTGCTTCAATCTGCTCTTTCACCTGCTGCGCATCTTCCTCTTCGGCAGGAAGATAGTTGATAGCGACATCTGCGCCTTCGCGGGCATAGGCAATCGCCGCTGCGCGACCAATACCGGAGTCGCCGCCGGTCACTAACGCTTTACGACCTTTCAGCCGCCCGCTGCCGACATAGCTCTTTTCACCGCAATCGGGAACCGGTTCCATTTTCGCCTGCACGCCGGGGAAGGGCTGCTTCTGCTTAGGATATTCACCGGTGTAGTACTGGGTGGTCGGATCCTGGATTTTTGTCTGGTCAGTTGCCATTAAGTATCCTCCATATCGGTTGCTTAGACCTTAAGGATAGAAGTTCACGCTGACTTCGCAGGCAAATTCAGGATTTTCTTTATCGCGGAGGGTTACTTCCCTTTGCTGCTCGCTTTGGCAGGCTTTTCTTTCACCGCTACCGCCGCCGCCTGCACCGTCGAGGTGCGGTATACGCCTTCGCTCAGTTTGCGGCTCCAGCGCAGTGTCGCGCTTTCGCGGCTGACCAGGTGCTGATAGTTAGCCTCCAGTCGGCCCATGATCTTTTCGCGCAGTTCAGGGTGCTGCTCGATAATGGCGGCAATGGCTGCACCGTAAATCTCCTCTTTCACCTGCAGGGGGTAGATTTCACGACGGTTTTGCCACTTCAACCGCACCAGTGCCGCCGGGATAGAGACTAAATCCTGGGCAATGCGTTGAATCGTCTCGTTTTTACTCTGCACCAGCGCATCGATATTTTGCTTTAAGATAAATTCGTCGCTTTTGCTTTCGCTGTAATTGATATAGACGTTATTATTTTCAATTTCAGCCACGTTATTCATCCCCAAGTTTATAAAAGATTGGCTCATCTTTTTCGCGGGTAATCAGATTAAGCCAAATCTCATTACCTGCGTCGTTAATAGTTTGCGTCTTATCGGAAATTATTTTGCTCAGAGTCTGAGCATCAATCTCACCTTCGGCTTGCAAATCATTAAGTAAACGCGCAAAGGTTTCAATTTTCACGACCCGGAATAAGCGCTCTTTAATATGGCGATCGTGCTCTTCAAGCAGCATATTACGTGATTGGCCGCTGCGGCTGGCGTTGGCTAATATATTTTGCGCATGCTCAGAAAGTGGGCCAATATCCTGAGGAAAATCAGGCTCTTTTCCCTCTGGTGCTGCCCCGGTTTCAACGGCAGAAAGATGAAAGCGTGCCGGGACAAGGTTCTCGGGAAGCATTTCTATTATCCTTTACTATTTAACAGGGGAGAGAATATTAAGGGGCAGGTTCGTTGACAATATCATGAGGCAATTTTAAAATCAAAAAAAAGGAGTCTACCGATGGACAGTATTTTGTATTCTGTTATTACTTTATTGCTGCTAATGGGCGGCGTTTTATTATTGATGCATGAGTACAATAAAAAGACTCCCCTTAGTGAAATTAATGAGCAAGCACCGCAGTTAACGCCGCTGTCAAAAGAAGAGGGCGAAGATCATTTTTCGACGTTAATGAACGCGATTACCCCGGAGTGGTACTGGCGCGTTAACCATGAATATATCGATTTTTTGCAAGCAACGATTAAGCGCATGAAGATGGCGGAGATAAATAACACGCCCGGTTTATTTGAAGCGCAGCGTCGTTGCAGCGATCTCAATTCCGCCGTGTATAAGTATTACGACAACATTAAAAAACGCTGCGTCAATGGCGAAAAAGTCTCGCCGAGCGATCTGGATGTGCTCAACCTGCGCCAGTGTTTCCATGAGTTCAGCACCGAAGCTTACCCTGCGCTGGTTGTGCTGATTTGGCCGGAGAACCAGCGTCCGTGGGTTAACCCTGCCGAGGTGTAGTTAAGTCAGCCGGAGTGTTGCAAAAGGCTGACGGTGTCAGGCTATACTGAGCGCCGGTTTAGCTATCTGACGAGACACTACGGAACATGGAACGCTTTCTGGAAAACGCAATGTACGCTTCGCGCTGGTTGCTCGCCCCGGTCTACTTTGGCCTCTCTCTTGCTCTCCTGGCGCTGGCCATCAAATTCTTCCAGGAGATTATTCACGTTATCCCTAACATCTTCTCGCTGGCAGAAGCGGATCTGATCCTCACGCTGCTGTCGCTGGTGGATATGACGCTGGTCGGCGGTCTGCTGGTGATGGTGATGTTCTCCGGCTATGAAAATTTTGTTTCGCAGCTGGATATTGGCCCGCACAAAGAGAAGCTGAGCTGGCTGGGGAAAATGGATGCCACCTCGTTAAAAAACAAAGTGGCGGCGTCGATTGTCGCCATCTCGTCGATTCACCTGCTGCGCGTCTTTATGGATGCGAGGAACGTGCCGGATAACAAACTGATGTGGTACGTGATTATCCACCTGACGTTTGTGCTCTCCGCGTTTGTGATGGGCTATCTGGATCGTTTAACCCGCGGCAAGCATTGATTTTTAGTGGATCCTTGGCCGGATAAGCGCAGCGCCCTCCGGCAAACTGCGCCTCCGGCACGTCACTTCTATTTATCCGATGACGCCTGCCACAGGTTCAGCTCCCCGTCGGCCACATGCTTATCAATTTGCGCCAGCTCATCGGCGCTAAAGCTCAGGTTGTTTAACGCCTGCACATTCTCCTCCAGCTGCTCCGGGCGGCTGGCACCAATCAATACCGATGTCACCCGGCTATCTTTTAACAGCCAGCTTAACGCCATTTGCGCCATTGTCTGCCCACGGCGCTCGGCCATCTCATTAAGCAGACGCAGGCTGGCGAGATTGCTCTCGGTCAGCATCTTCTCCGTCAGGCCGCGCACTTTTTTGCCTTCGCGCTGCATGCGCGACCCTTCGGGAATACCGTTGAGATATTTGCCCGTCAGTAGACCCTGCGCCAGCGGCGTAAAGGCGATACAGCCGACGCCGTTCTCCTCAAGCGCGTCTAAAAGCCCAGTGTTGTCGACCCAGCGATTGAGGATGTTGTAGGAGGGTTGATGGATAAGCAGCGGCACTTTCCACTCGCGCAGTAGCGCGGCCATCTGCTGCGTACGCTCTGTCGAATAGGAGGAGATACCAACGTAGAGCGCTTTGCCACTCTGCACCGCCTGCGCGAGCGAGGCAGCGGTCTCCTCCATCGGTGTCTTCTCATCCACGCGGTGGGAATAGAAGATATCGACATAGTCAACGCCCAGACGCTTAAGGCTCTGATCGAGGCTGGCGAGCAGATATTTGCGCGAGCCGCCGGAGCCGTACGGGCCTGGCCACATATCGTAGCCCGCTTTGGTGGAGATAATCAGTTCATCACGGTAGGGAGCAAAATCGTCGCGCAGCAGGCGACCAAAATTCTCCTCCGCGCTGCCGGCGGGCGGGCCGTAGTTATTGGCTAAATCGAAGTGGGTTATTCCCAGATCGAACGCTTTACGCAACAGCGCGCGCTGCGCATCCAGTGCGTTGACGTGACCAAAGCTGTGCCACAAACCGAGCGACAGGGCGGGCAGTTGCAGACCGCTCTTGCCGCAGTAACGATACTGCATCTCTTCATAACGCTGAGGGTTGGCGAAGCCGGGCATGATCTCTCCTCTCGTATCTGACGGTGCCTGATGGTTTTGAAACGACGTTTCTATATTACGTGCGATCCCCTGTCAGCAAAAGCTCCGCTGAGCGGAAGGCAAACAGAGGCCACAAATAATGTTCTGAGTGAGCCTTACACTGCTGCTTAATTCTCTTCATGCGTGGCTTAAATCTACGAAAATTCCTGGAGAGCGAGGGTAAAAAGCCGCAACCCTTTTTCCTGTCAGCATCGCCAAAAGGCGGTGAAATATAAGAATAAGCGATGGTATTGCGCGTCATAAAAATGCTCTTAGCATCGCGGCGGTGAGCCCGCGTGACGGCAGGGCGCATGGTTATTAGGTTTGTACGTTGAGAGCGGCGCGTAAAGCCTTGCGGGCAGGGTTATCAAATAAGCGCCTTAAAACGCATTGTTATTAATTATTGAGAGCTTTTGTGAAGCGGCTTAAATAAATTAAATTCGTCGGGAGTTGTTTGTTTTTCGTTATTAATAATTTTATAAAATTATGGTTTTTAATATTTAAAGCAAACAAGGCTTTATTTCCATACCGATAAATTCAAAACCTGCCAGTAATCCCCTTTATTCTTGTTTTTCATTTTATGTCTTCTAAATCAATCCCTTATGTTTATTGTGTGCGCGCGTTTGCGCAACAAAAAGTTAGCAGAATAACCATTTAACAGGTGACAAAATGTGTGATAGCCATAAAAAAAGCAGGCCTCTTTTTTACATAAATATTTTAAACCGACCATACAACTTCCCAAACGCGTGCCGATAAAAGTGATAACTCTCGCCCGCAGGCGAGGGGCTACCTTCACCGCAAGGATTAAAATTATGAATATGCTTCGTAACTTCACTATACGCGCCGTGTTGCTGGTGATCCTCGGGATCTTCGGCGTGCTGTGGTCTGGCGTCGGTCTGTATAGCGTTTCTTCTTTGTCAAAAGTTGCCGACGGTAATGAAGTCGACCGCCAGCTGGTAACGCAAATGACGCTTCTGAGCCAGGGCAATGATCAATACTTTCGCTTTGTGACACGGCTGAGCCGCGTGATGGAGGCCAAAGCGGCGGGGGGAACGCCGGACATGGCACCCGCGCAGCAGGCGCTGGATAACATGGCAAAACGCCTTGCCGACTTCAAAGCCGTTTCGCCAGGGCCGATGGATCCGAAAGTCTCTGAACAGGTGATCGCTGGCTGGCAGGCGCTGCTGGAGCAGGGCGTTAACCCGCAGATGCAGCTGGCGCAGCAGGGTTCACCGGAAGCCTACCGTGCACAGGCCAATAACGTTACGCCTGGTCTGAGCCGCAACTTTGGCGTCGCGACCGAGAGCTTCAATAAAGCCGCTGGCGTGATGCTGGATGAGACCCGCGTCATGGTCGATCACCAGACCAGCACCACCCGCGCAGCGATCATCGTTGCAATGGTGCTGGGCCTGCTGATCCTGCTGTTTACGGATCGCTACCTGGTGACCATGCTGGTCAAACCGCTGAACCGTATTCGCGCGCACTTCAAACTGATGGCGCAGGGCGATCTCAGCCAGCCGCTGGAAGATATGGGGCGCAACTGCGTAGGCCAGGTGATCCCACTGCTGTTAGCGATGCAGGATAGCCTGCGTGAAGCGGTAAGCAGTATCCGCCACGGCAGTGAAAACATCTGGCGCGGCGCAACCGAGATCTCCACCGGCAATAACGACCTCTCCTCGCGTACCGAAGAGCAGGCCGCCGCGCTGGAAGAGACCGCCGCCAGCATGGAGGAGTTAACCGCCACGGTGAAACTGAACGCCGATAACGCCAGCCAGGCGAGCGAGCTGGCGGAAGTCGCCTCGGTCACCGCCAGCAAAGGCGGCGCGCTGGTGAAAGAGGTGATCACCACGATGGACGGTATCTCCGGCAGTTCGAAGAAGATTGCCGAAATCACCACCGTGATTAACAGCATCGCTTTCCAGACCAATATTCTCGCCCTTAACGCGGCGGTAGAAGCGGCGCGTGCCGGTGAACAGGGCCG
This sequence comes from Kosakonia sp. S57, assembly GCF_016516575.1. NCBI lineage: Bacteria > Pseudomonadati > Pseudomonadota > Gammaproteobacteria > Enterobacterales > Enterobacteriaceae > Kosakonia > Kosakonia sp. S57. The sequence goes on from NZ_JACVUL010000013.1 coordinate 94,922, forward strand.
TGGGTTTGCGGTGGTGGCCGGCGAAGTGCGTAACCTCGCCAGCCGCAGCGCGGGCGCGGCAAAAGAGATCGAAACCCTGATTGCCGACTCCGTCTCGCGCGTCGAGAAAGGGGCGAAGCTGGTTAACGACACCGGTACCACGATGGAAGGTATTCTGCGCGCCGTGCGTGAAGTGACCACCATCATGAAAGAGATTGCCGCCGCCTCTGCTGAGCAGAGCAAAGGGATCTCACAGGTGGGCGTCGCTATCACGCAGATGGATAACGTTACCCAGCAGAACGCCTCGCTGGTTGAGCAGGTGTCGGCTGCCGCCGCTGCGCTGGAGCGTCAGACCGAAGAGCTGCAACGTTCCGTGCAGCAGTTCCGTTTGACCAGTGAAGAGGAGCATAAACCCACCGCTGCCAAACTGGTGAAACCCGATATGAGCCGTGGCACTGCCCGCAAACCCGGCGCATCGTCCGATGAGTGGGTCGCGTTCTAATCCCGTAACAGCGCGCCTCAGGGATGGGGCGCGTCGGTGATCATCTGCGTCACCAACGAAAGGTTACCGATGCTGGCTTCGCTGGCACGGTAAAACTTGCTCTTATCAATCAGTAACAGCGACTGCTGCGCCCGGCGCAGCAGTGCCGATTTAAACGCCGCGTTATGCCGTGTGGAATCCCACATCTCACCGTTGCCATCAATCCCCTCGCAGGAAAAGATAAACAGATCGATCTCCAGCGATTTAAGCAGGCTGGCGAGTGCCGGATTGACGTAGCAGCGCTCACCGCGCGCCAGCCGACCGCCGGAGCAGATAAGCTCGCTATGCTGGCGACGGGCCATCACTTCGCATACCGGCAAACTGTTGGTAAACACCGTCAGCGGAATATCCGGAAGTTGCCGCGCCAGGTGAAAGCAGGTTGAGCTGGCATCGAGCGCCAGTGTCATGCCGGCTTCCACCCAGTTCAGCGCATGACGAGCGATATCGGCTTTATCCGCATAGTGGCTTTTTAGGCGAGCACGAAAGGGTTCGCTGCCGTCCGCCAGCGTGCGTGCGCGACCGTGTCGGCGAATGATTTTGCCCTGCATCTGCAGGGCGTTGAGATCGCGGCGAATGGTCTCCACGCTGACGGCAAGCTCAGCGGCGAGCGCCGCGGTAGTGACCGACTGCTGGCTCTTCAGAAGCTGCACAATCGCCTGCTGGCGTGCCGTCTTTATCATTCCCTTACGCGCCGCGTTTATCTTCGGTTTGCGTATCGAAGTCGCTGGCGTCGTGGCGCTCATGCAGTTGTTCATTCGCCGGGCCGAAGGTGCGGTTAACCATGCGGCCGCGCTTCACTGCCGGACGTTCAGCGATCGCTTTCGCCCAGCGCTGGACGTTTTTGTAGCTGCCCGCGTCAAGGAACTCCGCCGCATCATAGACATTGCCCAGCACCACGTTGCCGTACCATGGCCAGATCGCCATATCGGCAATGGTGTACTCATCGCCTGCGACAAACTGATGTTCCGCCAGTTGCTTATCCAGCACGTCGAGCTGACGCTTGGCCTCCATGGTGAAGCGGTTGATAGCGTATTCGATCTTCACTGGCGCATAGCTGTAGAAGTGACCAAAGCCGCCGCCGAGGAACGGCGCGGAGCCCTGCAACCAGAAGAGCCAGTTCAGCGTTTCGGTGCGTGCGGCGAGATCGCGCGGCAGGAAGTGACCAAACTTCTCTGCCAGATAGAGCAGGATATTGCCCGACTCAAACACGCGGGTCGGCGGGGTGGTACTGTGGTCGCGCAGCGCCGGGATTTTCGAGTTCGGGTTCACCTCGACGAAACCGCTGGAGAATTGATCCCCTTCACCGATGCGGATCAGCCACGCGTCATACTCCGCTTCAGAGACGCCTTTCGCCAGCAACTCTTCCAGCATAATCGTCACTTTCTGGCCGTTCGGCGTACCGAGGGAGTAGAGCTGCAACGGATGTTTGCCCGTCGGCAGCGCCTTTTCATGGGTGGCACCGGAAACCGGGCGGTTGATATTGGCAAACGCGCCGCCGCCGGATTGATCCCATGTCCACACCTTCGGGGGTTGATAGTTGTCTGACATAGCGTTTCCCTCTCTGTGATGTTTGATGTTGTCGGGCTACATGCCTTGCAGTGTAGCAGTCGCCTTTCGCGAGGATACACCACAATCCGGGCGGAAAAGAGTGGCCATTATTGTGGTTATCGGCCGCGCTATCTTTCACTGGTTGTCTGCAAAAGTTTTATTTAAATGCACTGACTTAAAATCGATTCATTATTATTTCGTCTCTTTAAGTAAAATTTCTATTGTATTAAATAAGTCATTTCTTATTTTTAAAATGTCTATAATTAAGCTACTGTTACCATTATTTCTTATTAATTTGTTTTCTCAGGCTGACGATAAACGTTATAGGGATATTTTTTTCGACTCACCCTGGAAGAGTCATCAGCTCATTATCTGTTAACTACACGCGGAGAGAATTATGCAGGAAATTCAGGCTATTCAGGCAAGCCCTCCGCTTGCCAACACACACGAGCACGCCACCCATAAAGCGGCGATGACCCCCTCTACAGAGAATGTCAAAGAGGCTCACACCTATCAGGATGAGAGCATAAAAGTGACCCTTTCCAGCAAAGCGGAGAGCCATAAAGAGAGCAAAGAGGTAAAAGCCGAAGAGCCGGTACGTCAAAAGAAAAGAGCGGAAAATCAAGAGATTGATTATGCCCTTGAGATGTCCGGTATTCCCCAATTCGGCGGGCGACTGGTCACCGTAGTAAAATATCCCGATGGGCGAACCGAAATGGTTGATGCCTTTACCGGGAGGAAAGTGACGCAGGAGCAGTTAGCGCGTGCCCAGGAGCTTGAGGCACTTAACAAAACGGCTCAGCAGAGCAAAATAAAACAGGCGCAGCAGGTTGCACCCGGCGAATCTACCCCGACGGATATGCAATAACGCTTCGCCGTTTTAATTAATATATTTTATATTCTCAGTGAGTTAATTAAGAAATAACTCAAAAAAATTATTCTATTTGGCTTAAGGTAAGGCAAGCAAGATTGATTATAAGCAGGCATTCGGCTGAGAATTACTGCCGCCTGTTTTCCAGGCGGCAGTAGATATCAGAAGAGAACCGAATAATTTACGCCAAATGTCCGACCACGTCCTTTGTAGGTATATAACCCCGGCGCGCCATAGGTTGGGCTATATAATTCCGGTGCACGTTGGCCCCAGGCGGTGGTGTACTCCTCATCCAGCAGGTTTTCCACACTAAAGCTCACTTTGCCCACCGGCAGGGCATAACTGCCGAGCATATCAATCGTGTTATAGCCATCGATGCGCTTACCGTCGGCATCGGAGAGATCGAAGGTCTGCGTGCTCTGCAGGCGCAGCGTCCAGTCGCCTGGCGCCCAGTTTATCCACGCGCTCACTTTCGACGGGCTGGCGCTGTCGATGGTTAGTTTCTCCCACTTACCGTTAACCTGCGTCTCGGATTTGATGGCGTTAAAGTTAGCGCCGGTACTCCAGTCGCTGTCGGTAAAGAAGTAATCCACCTGGCCTTCGACGCCATAAATGCGGCGCTTACCCTCATCAACAATGATAGACATGTCGCTTTTGTTGATCTTGATAGTCTTATCAGAGAGTGAATAGTAGCCTGCAATCTGCGTGCGCAGGTTATCGCCGGTGTAGCGCCATCCCAGTTCGTAGGCGTTAACTTTTACGCCATCCAGCTTCAACTCGTTCATGTTGACGCTGTTCAGCAGACGGTAGTGACCATCAACTAACTGATAGGTGCCCGCGCCGTAATACTTAGCAGGGTCAGGGATCTCAAAGCCCTGCGAGAAGTTGAACCACAACTGCTGGCGGTCGCTCAGATGACCGAGGATTCCGGCGTTAAACAGCAGATTGTTGTAATCCGTTTTCCCGCCTGGTACAGCATCAGCTGAAGTGGCTCTGCCGCTGGCAATCGCCTGCTGCTGGGAATAACCGACAAAATCGTCGATGCGGTTTTCCATGTACTGGTAACGCACGCCGCCGCTCAGGGTGATGGCGTCAATGTCGTAGCTGCTTTGCAGGAACGGCGCGATATTGGTGATGCTGTAGCCCGGATAGCGCTCAACCTTGAAGGCTTTATCGAGCTGCATTCCTCCGCTGGCGGCGGCGCTGTTCAGGTTGAAAAACTGCTGGTTGGCGTCGAAGTTTTCATGTTCAGCATCGATCCCCCAGGTCAGCGTCAGGGCATCAAGCGGTTTGCTGTTGATGGTCAGCTTGCCGCCATAAAAGTCGGTCTTCTGCTGTGAAGCACCAATGCTGGTGACCCGGCCGTTAGCGAGGGTCGGGAAGGGGTAAAACGACAGGCTCTCGTCGCGGTAGTAGATCTGCGCCACCACATCCTGGCCCCAGAAATCGGTGTTTGAGTATTGCAGATTAATCAGGTGGCGCTCGGTGCCCGGAATCCGGTCGGCATCCAGGTTGCCTTTGTTGTAGGCCGTAGCGGAGCCGGTGACTGCCGAGAAGTTTTCGCCCAGAAAGAGGCCATGTTTGCCGTCAGACTCGCTTTTATAGTACTGAGTGGTGAGTTGCAGCTGCTGGTGCTCATCAATGTTGAGCGTGCCGGTGCCCATGACGTCCAGCCGGTCAGAGTATTGCAGGCCGGTCTGGGTGTTATCGATGATCACCTCATCGCCTTTGCCGTCATACCAGCCGCCGTAGCGCTGATAAGCAACCGACAGCCGCCCGGAGGCCTTATCATTACCACCACTCACCGAGGCCGCAACGTTGTCATCATGATCGTTACGGCTGTTAAAACCGCTTTTGGTACCAGTCTGGAACTCGACTTCCGTCTCCGGCTGCCCCTTTTTAGTAACGATATTGATCAGGCCGCCGGTGCTGCCGCCGCCATAGAGCGAGGTCGCGCCGGAGATAATCTCAATGCGCGCGATATTAAAGGGATCGATCGAATCGAGCTGGCGGCTGTCGGTGCGCGATGAGTTGAGGCGCACGCCGTCGACCATCACCATCATTGAGCGCCCGCGCATATTCATGCCGTAGTTGGTGCGCCCCTGGCTGCTGACATCCATTCCCGGAATAAGCTGCGCCAGCACCTCTTTTAACTCTTTACCACCCTGAACCTGCTGCTCAATTTCAGCCTGCTCAATGACCCAGGTGGTTTGCGCCATATCGGCGACGCTGTGATTAGCGCGGCTGGCGGCCACCACCAGCGTCTCCTCTTTTGCGTCTTGTGCCGCGGCCTGCGCGGATAACATCATCAACAAACAGGGGTTAATAGCCCAAAGGTAACGATTTTTCATTCTTATAACGTTCCTGATTATGCAGGTGAAGGCGACCTTAACCGGTCGGAGTAAACACCGCTCTCAAGTTGAGAGTAATTATCAAGATGATATGAATTATCGTTACCAAGTAAACAACTTGTGTAAAAAAATTATGCCTAAGCTTGTGATTTAACTACCAATTTTAAGAGGTTGTTTCTTTGTGGAATTAATGACGTGCGCGAAGAGACCGGCGCGACCGGTAATGTCGCCCGGTATTATGTGTGCTCTAAGATTTAATTACAGGAGTAAACGCGGGGCATAAAAGCGTATTTGCAGGTTTATCAGCGCCTGTTTTTGTTATTTTTTTCTTTAAAATCCGCAATTGCCTGGTTGATGTTTTCCGTAGCGAAGGTGTCAACTTTTTCCCCGTCCAAAAAGACTTCGTAATGTCCGGAAACATATTTAAAGGTAAACATCTTATCCTGGTAGCGAAGACGTTTTTCCTTTACTGATAAGCCCCTGATGCGCATAGCGACGCGGGCCATCGTGTCTATCTTTTTATTTTTCATGATTATTTTACTTACCGTTGCAGGTTGAGTCCGCGTTCAAATATTAAAACCACGTCGGGCAATGTTAATTTTTTACCCACTCAAAGGGAAGCAAAGGTTGCCAGAAAAGCACTCCTGAGGCCAGGTAAAATAGCTTCTTATGATTTAAGGTGTTTTTAGTCAATTAATCAACCTGCTACCATATATAGCTGCCTTCAGAAACAACCTATACCAGCGGGAATAATTTCTCTTTTTTATCGTGATAATAGTTTTGATTCTCGTTTGAGTAATGGGCGTCATAAGTTTGAGTTTGGTCTCAAAACAGCGTTTTAAAATTCGCAAAGGCATTTTACTGGCCTATGCTCTCGTAAAAAAATAAAAGCATTACAGCCCGTTAAGCCGACTCTCCTTACTGACTTTGGACAGAGGCCGCTATTTGCCAGTAGCAGATCCCGATGGAACCGGCGCGCAGCGCTGGTAACGCGTCATATCTGGCAGATCTGCGCCCTGGCTGCATGAACTGCCTTTGCCCAAAAAACGACCAAGGAGAGAACAATGAAAACCCTGCACTGCTCCGCACTGCTGCTGATCTGCCTGAGCGCCAGCGCGCAGGCCGCCGAGTGGAACGCCGTGGTATCGCCAACGCCGCAGGCTGGTGAATTTTCCACGATCGGCCAGGCGCTCGACGCCGCGCCGCAAAGCGGCACGCCGTGGCGCATTCTGATTAAAGAGGGGCGCTGGCATGAGCGGCTGGTCATTGAAAAGCCCGTCACGCTGGTCGGGGAATCGATGGCGGGCACGGTGATTGAGGCCAATACCCCCGCAGGGGCGCTGGATGAGCAGGGGCAGAAGCTCGGCACCGGGCGCACCAGCACGGTAGAGATCCGCGCCAGCGGCGTGACGCTGGAGAACCTCACTATTCGTAATACTTTTGATTTCCCTGCCAATGCCGCACTGCCGGAAGGCGACGCGAAGAAGCTGAAAGATACCCAGGCGGTGGCGCTGATGGTGGCGGAAGGGGCAGACAGAGCGCGCTTTCGTCACGTTCGCCTTGAGGGTTACCAGGATACTTTTTACAGCAAGCAGGGCAGCCGCAGCTACTTCACCGACTGCGCCATCAGCGGCCACGTCGATTTTATCTTTGGCCCCGGTATCGCGGTGTTCGATCGCTGCGAAATCATTGCCCGCAACCGTGATGACACCGCACCGCCGTACGGTTATCTCACCGCGCCTGCCACCCAGGCCGGGGAGCGGTTTGGCCTGTTTATTATCAACAGTAAGCTGAGCAAAGAGCCGGGCGTGCCGGCGAAAAGCTTTGCGCTGGGCCGCCCGTGGCACCCGACCACCCAGTTTAGCGACGGGCGCTATGCCGACCCGAACGCCATTGGCCTGGCGGCGATTATCAATAGCGAGATTGATGACCATATCTACGGCTGGGACAAGATGTCCGGCAAAGATAAGCACGGCGATAAAATTTGGTTTTACCCACAGGACAGCCGTTTTTATGAGGCCAATAACCGTGGGCCAGGCGCCGGGCAGGGCGGTGAGCGCTATCAGCTCAGCGAGGCGGACGCCGCGCAGTATAACGTGGCAGCCATTTTCGACGGCTGGGAGAGCACCCTTCTGCAATAAGCGACGTTGCCCCCATTTTGGGGGCCTTTATTTAGCATTGCCGAATAAATAATTTTATTTTTTATCGATAGGTTTTCATTTTTATCGCGCTTTTGACTTTTATTAATATGATCCTTTCGGAGTATAAAAAGTAGCACGAAATAGGTTTATGGAGATTTATCTTATCAACTTTTAATGACATTTATAAAAAATAGTCGATATTTCATAAAACAGGTATATGCTATGCAACATATGCTTTTCCCCCTCCCGGCGACAACCGTTGCAGAGATAAAAAGAGGATGAAATATGCAACGCATTACCATACCCGCGAATTATGTTCACACCCGCACCACGCCTTTCTGGACAAAAGAGACCGCGCCAGCCTCCATCTGGAAACGCCATCTTGACGCCGGAACGCGTCAGGGTGTCTACCCGCGTTTAAGCGTGCAGCGCGGCGCGATCCGCTATTACGGCTATGCCGATGAGACCAGCCCGCAGCCGGTGGAAAGCCTGACCATCCACGCCGGTGAGTTCGGCGTCTTCCCGCCTGAAAAATGGCACAACATTGAGGCACTCAGTGACGACACGGTATTCAGCGTCGATTTCTATGTTGATCCCCAAATTCTGATTGAAGGTTGAGGTAGCAATTATGGATACAGAAAACAGAGGTTATTCACTCTCGGTTTCCCATCGGGAAAGCGGTAAAACAGAGCAGAAAGTTTATTTAAAGCCGATGTCGCTCTACCTGCCTGATATTTCGAACCAGGCCGTTTCTGAACTGGTTGCGAAATTAAATTTGCCTCTCGATAAAGACGGGGAATATGCGCTGACCGTCACCAATAATAATAATGGCGTCTCGGTCGATAAAGATTTTACCCGCCTCAGCGAGCTGACCGATCCCCTTATTGCCGCCGACGCGGTAAAAGATCTGATTAATATCGTCCGCGGCTATGAATCGGACGAAGAGACCAACGTGTGCGGCTGGTAACCGGAGGCTAACGATGACGCAACTTATTCCACTCCATTTTCGCCACACCCGCTCGACGCCCTTCTGGACGAAAGAGACGGTGCCGCAGGCGCTTTTGACGCACCACAACACCAGGAAGGGGGTCTATGGCCGCCTGTCGGTGATGCAGGGCGCGGTGAAATACATCGGTTTTGCCAGTGAGCATGACACCACTCCTGAGCGAGAAGTGGTGATCGAGGCAGGGCAGTTTGGCATCAGCCCGCCGGAGTACTGGCACCGGGTTGAACTGTTGACCGATGACACTTACTTCAACCTCGATTTTTTTGCCGATCCTGATGCCGCGCTTAATGGTAAAGGCATCGGTCAGGTCGTCAATACCCACCGCCGTTAACCGCTTAGCGCCCGATCTTCCGGGCGCTTAAAAGTGATCGATAAACCGCCTGACCGCCGGTGAGCGCTCGAACTTGCGCCACGCCAGCGCCACATCGGTTTTCAAGGTGTTTCCCGCCACCGAATGAAACGTCACCATCGGATGCCCAAAGCAGGCCATCGACTGCGGAATGATGGCAAAGCCGAAACCGGCCGCCACCATGCTCAGGGATGAAGAGAACTGCGAGGCCTGATGGGCGTTATCCATCTCCACACCGGCACGCAGGCAGGCGTTGTAGATCAGCTCATACAGCCCTGGCGACACCGCTTGCGGAAAGATAATCAGCGGCGTGTTCTGCAATTCGCTGAGCGCGATATCCGCCTTCGCCGACAGCGGATGGGTGCGGTGCAGGGCAATCAGCATCGGCTCCTCGTCCACCAGTTTCAGGCTAAAGGTTTTGCTGCTTTCGCAGGGCAGGCGCACAAACGCCACGTCAATCAGCCCCTCATCCAGGCCGTGGATCAGCGTCGCCATATTGTCCTCTTTCTGATAGAGCGCCACCTTCGGGTAGTCACGCTGAAACTGGCGCAGCACCGAGAAGAAGTGGGTATGGAAAGCGTTGGAGCTGGTCACGCCAAGGTTGAGCTTACCGTTAATCCCCCGGGCGATGCCCTTCGCTTTTTCCAGCGCCGCATCGCTCATGGCGAGGATATGGCAGGCATCTTCATAGAAGGCCTCGCCGGCCTCGGTGAGCGTGACGCCACGCGTCAGGCGATGGAACAGCGGGGTGCCCACTTCCTGCTCAAGTCGGCGGATCTGTTGGCTTAATGGCGGCTGCGACATACCGAGCATTTCGGCTGCCCGCGTGAAGTGTTGCGTCTGGGCAACGGCGACAAAATAACGTAAATAACGAAGTTCCATATCCAAAACATCTTAAACCCTCATGTTTTCTATATTGGAATCCCCCGCTGAAACGAGTCAATATTTAATCAGCTTTTCTAATCGTCTCTACAGTGGGGGAAAAGATGATGGGTAACGCAACTGATTGTTCTTGCGAGGAAAATCTACGAAACACAATTCGTGCTTTTTCTGAAAGCAAGCCAAACGGCGTGATATATCAAACATCGCTAATGAGTGCGCTACTTAGCGGAGTTTATGAAGGAAATACTACGATTAAGGATCTACTTAATCATGGTGATTTTGGTCTGGGTACATTTAATGAGCTTGATGGCGAATTAATTGCCTTTAACAGCGAAGTGTACCAATTACGTTCCGATGGCAGTGCCCGTGCCGCGCAGCCGGAGCAGAAAACCCCCTTTGCGGTGATGACCTGGTTTAAACCGCAATACCGGCACGTGTTTGAAGAGCCGATCAGCCGCCAGGCGCTGCATGAAGTGATTGACCGGCAGATCCCGTCCGACAACCTGTTTTGCGCCCTGCGCATCGACGGCCATTTCCGCCATGCGCACACCCGCACCGTGCCGCGCCAGACGCCGCCCTATCGCGCCATGACCGATGTGCTCGACGATCAGCCGGTGTTCCGTTTTAACGGCCGCGACGGCGTGCTGGTCGGTTTCCGCACCCCGCAATATATGCAGGGGATCAATGTGGCGGGTTACCACGAGCATTTTATTACCGACGATCGCCACGGTGGCGGTCATCTCCTCGACTACCAGCTGGATCACGGCACGCTGACCTTTGGTGAAATCCATCAACTGATGATCGATCTCCCTGCCGATGAAGCCTTCCTGAAAGCGGATCTGCACCCGGATAATCTGGACGCCGCCATCCGTTCGGTTGAGAACTAAGTGATGTAAAGGAGTAGTGTATGAGCAACGAACGCCATACCCAGATGTGGGCCCACGGTGCCGACATGGTGGTGGGGCAACTGGAAGCGCAGGGTGTCAAACATGTCTTCGGCATCCCCGGCGCGAAAATCGATAAAGTGTTTGATTCTCTTCTCGATTCCTCAATTGAACTTATTCCGGTACGCCACGAAGCGAACGCCGCGTTTATGGCGGCAGCGGTCGGGCGTATCACCGGCAAAGCGGGCGTAGCGCTGGTGACCTCAGGTCCTGGCTGCTCCAACCTGATTACCGGCATGGCGACCGCCAACAGCGAAGGTGACCCGGTGGTCGCACTCGGTGGGGCGGTGAAACGCGCCGATAAAGCCAAGCTGGTGCACCAGAGCATGGACACGGTGGCGATGTTCCAGCCGGTGACCAAATATTCCGTTGAGATCTCCTCCCCGGATGCCATCTCCGAAGTGGTTTCGAACGCCTTCCGCGCCGCCGAACAGGGCCGCCCGGGCAGTGCGTTTGTCAGCATTCCGCAGGATATCTCTGACCAGCCTGCCAGCGGCAATATTCTGCCTTCTAACGCCGTCCCGCAGTTAGGCTCCGCGCCCGACAAGATGATTGACGAAGTGGCGAAGCTGATTGCCGGGGCGAAAAATCCCGTCTTCCTGCTCGGCCTGATGGCCAGCCGGGAAGAGAATATCGCCGCGCTGCATCACCTGCTGGAGAAAACCCATATTCCGGTGACCAGCACCTACCAGGCGGCGGGCGCAGTCAACCAGGAGCACTTCACCCGCTTTGCCGGGCGTGTGGGCCTGTTCAATAACCAGGCGGGCGACCGACTGCTGCACCTGGCGGACCTGGTGATCTGTATCGGCTACAGCCCGGTGGAGTATGAGCCAGCCATGTGGAACACCGGTGATGCGAAGCTGGTACATATTGATGTGCTGCCCGCCTATGAAGAGCGCAACTACTCGCCGAGCGTTGAGCTGATTGGCGATATCGCCAGCACGCTCGATAAGCTGGCACATAAGATTGCCGAACCGCTGGTGCTCTCGCCGCGCGCGTCGGAAATCCTTATCGACCGTCGCAACCAGCGCGAACTGCTCAGCCGTAAAGGCGCGCAGCTTAATCAGTTTGCTATTCACCCGCTGCGCATTGTCCGCGCGATGCAGGATATCGTGAATAACGACGTCACCCTGACGGTGGATATGGGCAGCTTCCATATCTGGATTGCCCGCTACCTCTATAGCTTCCGCGCGCGCCAGGTGATGATCTCCAACGGCCAGCAGACGATGGGCGTTGCCCTGCCGTGGGCGATTGGCGCATGGCTGGTGAATCCGGGGCGCAAAGTGGTCTCGGTCTCCGGCGACGGCGGATTTTTACAATCCAGCATGGAGCTGGAAACCGCGGTGCGTCTCGGTGCCAATATCCTGCACATCATCTGGGTGGATAACGCCTACAACATGGTGGCGATTCAGGAAGAGAAGAAATACCAGCGCCTCTCCGGGGTCAACTTCGGTCCGGTCGATTTTAAAGCCTATGCCGAATCCTTCGGCGCGAAAGGGTTTGCCGTTGAAAGCACCGCCGCGCTCGAGCCGACGCTGCGCGCAGCGATGGATACGCAAGGCCCGGCGGTGGTCGCCATTCCGGTGGACTACAGCGATAACCCGCTGTTGATGGGCCAGCTGCACCTCAGCCAGATTCTGTAAAAACTAAGGAGTCGTTATGAAAAAAGTGGCATTTGTTACCGGTGCCGGCCAGGGTATTGGTCGCGCAATCGCTCTGCGTCTGGCAAAAGATGGTTTTGCCATCGCCGTTGCCGACTACAACAGTGAGACCGCAAAAGCGGTGGCCGACGAGATCAACGCCAGCAACGGCAGCGCGATTGCCGTCACCGTTGACGTTTCCAACCGCGAGCAGGTGTTTGCTGCGATCGAAGAGACGCGCAAAAAACTGAACGGCTTTGACGTGATCGTCAACAACGCCGGGGTTGCGCCTTCCACCCCGATTGAGTCCATCACCGAAGAGGTGATCGACAAGGTCTATAACATCAACGTGAAAGGCGTGATTTGGGGCATGCAGGCGGCGATTCAGGCCTTCAAAGCGGAAAAACACGGCGGCAAAATTATCAATGCCTGTTCACAGGCCGGTCACGTCGGCAACCCGGAACTGGCGGTTTATAGTTCAAGTAAATTCGCGGTACGCGGCTTAACCCAGACCGCCGCACGCGATCTGGCACCGCTGGGCATTACCGTTAACGGCTTCTGCCCGGGGATCGTTAAAACCCCGATGTGGGCCGAGATTGACCGTCAGGTCTCTGAAGCGGCGGGTAAACCGATCGGTTACGGTACTGAAGAGTTCGCGAAACGCATTACGCTTGGCCGCCTGTCAGAGCCGGAAGATGTCGCCGCGTGCGTCTCTTACCTTGCAAGCCCGGATTCTGACTACATGACCGGACAATCTCTGCTGATTGATGGCGGTATGGTCTTTAACTAAGTTTTACGGCTCGGACATGGCCTTGCCTCTGCCTTCGCGCAGGGGCTTTTTTTTATCTACACCTTTTGCGTTTTTCGGTAAACGAGCGAAGAAATTGTCGTTTTGGTTGCGCAGCAAAGTGCGTTTTACTGACAGCATCAACCCTCTGCTGGAGTACGTGCTGATGAAACAACGGCTGCAACAATGGCTTTCACGCCTCACCCCACCGCTGAGTGTGCCGGTAGAGGAGGGGGAGTTTGATGCCGGGCGTCATGTCGCGCTGCTTATTCCCTTTGGCCTGCTCTACGGTCTCGACTACCACCCCTCAATGTGGATTTACGATGAAAAGTGAGCGCTTCCACCTCGTCATGCGCTACAGCTACTGGAATGAACTGTGCGCGCTAACGCACGGCCCGTCAGCGGCGGGCTCTCTTCTCTTATTCATTGATGAACAGGTACACCCCCTCTTTTTCCGCACCGCTTAAGGTCATCAGTGCTGATGCACGTCAGGCGCAATAAACTCAGCGCTGCCTCGCATTTTTTGACTTTTTCATCCCCTCTACGCGTTATTTTTCCCGGCTTATAACGAAGCTCACAATTTCATCACTTCATCTTGTATGGTAGTAGACTTGAAATCATCAGCAGAGATAACGTGGGTGCCGTGAAGCATGCGTCCTCAATCTGGCTGCGCAAAACAGCGGCCAGCGGTTAACGCGATAATCCTTAGATGGGGTTTTTATGTCTCTGATAACTAAAATGATTAATCAAAATACGGGAGGGGATGATGAGTCGTAAACAGCGCAAAGTCACCATCCCTGTCAGCATAGGCTACGGCATGACGGATATTATGGGCGGCGGTGCCTTTACGGTGATCGGTGCCTGGTTGCTCTTCTACTACACCACCTTTGTTGGCCTGTCACCGCTGGAAGCCGCCTCTATTGTGGCCATTGCCCGCATCGTTGACGCCATCGTCAGCCTGTTTATGGGCAGCTTTACCGACCACTTCTATAAAAATGCCTTAGGCAAAAAGTTTGGCCGCCGTCGCTTCTTTCTGTTGATTGGCGCGCCGCTGATGCTGGTCTATATCCTGCTCTGGCTCAACGGCATGAACTTCTGGTTCTATCTCGCCGTCTATCTCGCTTTTGAGATCATCGCCGCGATGGTGCTGATCCCCTGGGAGACGCTGCCATCAGAGATGACGAAAGATTTTAACGATCGCACCAAGCTCTCAACCTGCCGCATGTTTCTTTCCGCGTCCGGCACCTTTCTCGCCACCTTTATTCCGGGCTTGCTGATTGGCTGGCTGGGCGAGAAGAATGCCGATGCGTATCTCATCAACGGCATTGTCTTCGCAGTGCTGTTTATGGTCTGCGTCTTTATCTCCTGGCGCGTCACCTGGGAGCGCGAGTTAACGCCGGAGATGCTGGCCGAGATGGAGAAAGCGGCGCAGAAGCGCAGCATGGCACAGACGCTCTCCGGCATTGGCGCGCTGTTTAAAGATTATGCCTCTACGCTCAAGATCCGCGCCTTTCGTAAACATCTGGCTATCTACCTCTTCTCCTTTACCGCGAAAGATGTCTACAACACGGTGTTCGTTTTCTTCTGCGTTTACTGCCTGAATGTCTCATCGTCACTGGCGGGGACGCTGCTGTCGATGAGCATTGTTGGCCTGCCGGTGACGCTGGCGGCAGGGGTGGCGATCATCAAATTTGGCCCCTCGCGCCTCTATGTTTTCGCCTATAGCCTGATGATGATCTGCCTGGCGGGCTTCTTCCTGGTCTATCAATTCCCGACCGAGCACAAAGTGCTGATGCTGGTGATCCTCGCCGGGGTCTATCAGGTGGGGCGCTGCGTGCTGGAGTTCACGCCGTGGAACGTCTTCCCGTTTATTCCCGATATTGACGAAATGGTGACGCGCCAGCGCCGCGAAGGGCTGTTCGCTGCGGTGATGACCTTCTCACGCAAAACCACGGTGGCCATCGCCACCTTTGCGGTGGGGCTGCTGCTGCAAAGCGGTGGTTTCGTCAAAGGCAGCCAGGTGCAGCCGCAGGAAGCGATCAACACCATTGTGATGCTGCTGTTTGTCGGCACCGTTGGTCTGCTGCTGGTGGCGCTATGGCAGGCACTGACCTTCCATCTCAATAAGCGCACGCACCGCATCTTTGTCGAAGAGCTCGATCGCCTGAAGGCGGGCGGCCTGAAGCAGAACGTGACGCCACAAGCGCGCCATATTGTTGAAGATCTCACCGGCCACGCTTACGACACCCTGTGGAGCGACGTACCGCAACCCGCGTTAAAATCTGCCACACCCACCTCCTCGCTGAGCTAACATTACCGCTCATCAAGGCCATGCTTGTCAGCGTGGCCTTTTTTATTTCCAGCTCCCAACGCAATCAAATAATTTAATCCTAAAAGCACTAAGGGAAGAATATTATTGTTTCGTCTTTTATAACGAATAAGTAATAACTTCTTAATATTATTAGAGAGCGATCACATCAGGCGGTTTTTTTAAATGAAACTGCAATGGCGGAGAATTATATTGGCTCTGCACGTACTGCTATTTTATTTATTTACGGAGTTTTCTCGTTATTAACGTAATTAACGGTGTCGATCTTTCTGTTTTCGGATAATTATTTACAGGGAGTTGCTATGACCACTATAGAAAATAGATCGCTGTTTTCACGAATGATTTTATGGGTAAATGAACGTTTTCCATTAACCAATATCCCCCTCTTTTTTATTCTCTGGTTTTTATCTTTTTCCGTCGCATTACCCGCGCAAGAGAGTAGTAGCCAGGTAAAAATTGCTCTCGGTGGCCTGCTGTCACTCTCCTTTTTTCTGCTGCTGCGCGTGCTTGATGAACATAAAGATTATGCCGATGACTGCCTTCACCACCCGCAGAGAGTGTTGCAGCAGGGCATTATCAGCCTCACTCACCTGAAGTTCCTCGGCGCGCTCTGCATGCTTGTCCAGCTGGGCGGCATCGCGCTGCTCAGCGATGGCGAGCCGCAGATATGGCTAAGCTGGGGGCTGCTGCTCTGCTGGACCTTGCTGATGTCAAAAGAGTTTTTCGTCGACGAGTGGCTTAAACAGCACTTCTCCCTCTATGCGCTCTCCCACACGCTGGTGATGCCGTTTGTTATCGGCTGGCTGGCAACCCTCGCCTCGCCTGCGGCAACGCTTAATCTGCCGCTTATTTTGCTGATGCTGCTCGCCTTCTTATGCGGTTTAAGTTTTGAAATTACCCGGAAATGTAAAGGGGCGGACGAGGATCGCGAAGAGGTCACCAGCTGGTCGCAATTATATGGTCGCCCCCGGTCGGTAGTGATGATTATCGGCCTGCTGATATTGATGGTCATCGTGCAGTATTTTCTTATTTTGTGCAAAACCGGCGCGGTATCAATCTGGTTTTATGCGGTAAGTGCTTTTATTAATTTCTTCACCATAAGCCAGTTGCTGATTTTTCTGATTAATGCCAATCAACAGAACAGAAAAAGAAATGAAGCGATGGTCGGTATGGCAATGCTGACAGGATATTTGCTGTGTATCGTTGAAATATATTTGTAGCGCAAGGGAAGGGAATAATGATGATGGAATCTTTAATTGCGGCGACAATTGTCGATATACGCCCGGCTGAGTTTACACTCTTATTTGAAAGCGAGGAGCGCTGTAATGTCTTTATCACGGACCCGCAGCGCGCGTTATCTCTCTACGATCGGGCGGTACAGCTCCCGGCGCTAAAAATCCTGCATAAAGAGCGCCAGCAGAGCGGGCAGTGGCTGGCGACATTAACCTGCCGCTCGCCGCAGGAGAATAAACAGTGCTACTGGCAGTTAAAGCTGTGCCGCCCGCGCGATGACATCCCTGAATGTGCCGCCATCTTACCCCGCCGCCATCTCTACGACTGGAGCGAGAAGGCACGGCAAACGAGGCTGGCCTGGCTGCGTCAGCACACCGGCCACGCTTTAAACCAGATCGCTACCACCCGCCTGCAGGCGGAAAAGCTGCAAAGTCATCTTGAGGGGTTTATCGGCTCGGTTGAAGTTCCCGTCGGCATTGCCGGCCCGCTGCTGATCAACGGCTGGCGCGCGAAGGGGATCTTTTACGCACCGCTGGCGACCAGCGAAGGGGCGCTGGTGGCCTCCGTTTCGCGCGGTGCCAGCGCCATCACCCACAGCGGCGGGGCGACAGTGCGCGTCATCGGTCAGCGGATGATGCGTTCGCCGCGCTTCGAATTTCCCTCAGTGCGCGACGCGCTCGCGTTCAGTGCCTGGGCCGAAGACTATTTCACCGACATCAGCGACATTGTGCGCCAGCACTCGCGTTTTGCGCGCCTCACCAGCCTGACGCCGCGCATCATCGGCAATGCCGTGCATCTGACCTTTACCTATCACACCGCCGATGCCGCCGGGCAGAATATGACCACCACCTGCACCTGGCAGGCGTGCCGCTGGATCCTCGCGCATCTTCCGCTGGCGTTAACTCCCCAGCGCTACATTCTGGAAAGCAACCTCTCCAGCGATAAGAAAAGCTCGTGGAGCAGCTTTGCGCAGGGCAGGGGAACCCAGGTTATCGCCGAGGCGACGCTCACCGCCGCCGCCTGCCGCCGCCGTCTGCGCATTGAGCCAGCGCAACTGGTCGGGGCGTTTCACGGCTTTTGTGAAGGCTCCGTCGCTGCGGGCATGACCGGGGTGAATATCAATACCGCTAATGTTATCGCGGCGATGTTTACCGCGCTCGGCCAGGATATCGCCTGTAGCCATGAATCCTCCCTCTCGCAGCTGCAAATGCGCCTCACGCCAGAGGGCAACGTCTATTGCAGCATGACGCTTCCGGCGCTGGTGATTGGCACCGTCGGCGGCGGGACCGCGCTTCCCGACCAGGCTGAGTGCCTGCAAATGCTGGGCTGCCAGGGCGCCAACGGCAGCGAAAGGCTGGCGGAGATCATCGCCTCATTTTGCCTGGCGCTCGATATCTCAACCCTCAGCGCGCTGGCGAGCGACGAATTTGCCAAATCCCATGAGCGGCTTGGTCGAACGCGGCGTAACGCCCCGCCGGGCAGGCGGGGAGGCGATCCGCTGCACCGCTGCTTTCAGCACGCCCGCTATACCGCCGCGTGGGGCGAGCAACCACCTACACGCATCACGCCGGTGTGCTGGCAGGGAAACCAGGACAGTATTTTGACGGCGTTCAGTTCGCACAGCGCGACGCTGCCCGTCGGCCTGTTTGCCTATCGACTTCAGCGTGAAGATGGCACACAGGTGGCGGCGCTACTGAAGCACAAACCACCAACCGATGCGATAGCCCAACTGCTGCACTCACTGGCGGCAGGCTGCACGCCCGAGCTTGCCGAACTGCTTACGCGCCTGCTGCCTGCCAGCGAGTTCAGCCACGCGCGCGAAAGGGAGATGGCGCTCATCACGCAAAGCGATCCCGCCTTTACCCGCCATGTGCCGACGCTCTACGGCACCTACGAAGATGGCAAGCAGAGCGTCATCATTGAGGAGCTGCTCGGGCAAGAAGTGCTGCTTAACAGCCTCTCCAGCGGCGTGCGCTGGCAGCAGCCGCAGATCGATGCCGCGCTGCGGGGCATCGCCGATATTCATGCGCTCTGGTATCGCCGCCATGACGCTTTGCAGGCCACCTTTCGCCATATCAACTCTCCCTCTGCCGACACAATTAACAGCATGGTGCCGCTGTGGCAGGCCATCGCCGCCTTCAGCCATCGCACCGCGCCACAGCTTTTCACCACATCGCTGCTGCACCACTGGCTGGACTGCGCCGAGAACAGCGCGGCGCAGTGGCGCGAACTGAAGACGCTGCCGGGAACGCTGGTGCATAACGACTTTAACCCGCGCAACATCGCGCTGCGCCGGGAGGATTCGCGGCTGTGCTGCTGGGACTGGGAGCTGGCGACGCTGCATGTTCCGCAGCGCGATCTGGCTGAGCTATTAACGTGGACGCTAGATGAGCGCGCCACGCTGCCAACGCTGTTACATCACGTGGAGTTTCACCGCAGCCAGCTGGCGACGCGGCTGCGCACCGCTATCGATACCGGGGAGTGGTATCGCGGTTTCTGCCTCGCCCTGCGCGACTTCGGCCTGCGCCGGTTGTCATTTTACCTGATGCTTCATCACGTTAAGCCACGGCCCTGGTTCCCCGCCCTTTTGCGCACCTGGGGGCATCTGGTCGGGCTGAGCCAACAACGGATCTAAAAGGAGTTACCGTGAACTATCTCTACTCTGCCGCAGAAGCGGCTACCCTCAATGAGCAGCAACTGGGCGGCAAGGCAGCCAACCTGTTGTGGCTCACTGCCCACGGCTATCCGGTACCGAACTGGTGGGTGATCCCCGCCAGCGCGATGGATGAGATGCTGCGTTGTGATGCAAAAGCCGCGCAGTTGATGGCGCAACTCTCACCACAGATGCCCGCCGATCAGATTGAAACCCTTGCCGGGAAAATCAGCGCGCGCCTCGCCCGCCTTACGCTGCCGGAACCGCTGATGCAGGCGCTCGATGCCCTTGACGACGAGATGCTGTGGGCGGTGCGATCTTCCTGCAGCGACGAAGATGCCCGCCAGGCCTCGTTCGCCGGGCAGATGGACAGCTTTCTGTTTCAGCGCGGCAAGCAGCAGCTGGTGGATGCGGTAAAAGGGGTGATGATGTCGACATGGAGCGCGCGCGCCATGGCCTACCGCCTGCGCAAAGGGCTGGCGCTAAGCGCGATCCACTGTTCGGTCATTATTCAGGAGATGGTCGAAGGCGAGGTGTCAGGCGTGCTGTTTACCGCGCACCCGGTCAGCGGGTCGCGCCGGACGATGCTTATCTCCGCCGCCTGGGGCAGCGGGGAGGGGATCGTCTCCGGGCAGTGCAGCACCGACGAATTTAGCGTGCCGCTGGAGGGCAATAGCTTCACGCAATCCCTCAGCCAGAAGAACACCGCGCTGGTCTTTGACCGCAAGCGCGGCAGCGGCACCCGCGAGGTGGAGCTTGCTGCCGACCAGGCTGCGGCATCCTCGCTGACGGCAGCGCAGATCCTCGCCCTGCGCGATATGGGCGCCGCCATCGCCCGGGCGCTGCGCGCGCCGCAGGACATTGAGTGGACGCTCAAAGATAACCATCTCTACCTGTTGCAAACCCGCCCCATCACCCATCTGCCGAAAGATAGCGGCTGCGTGAGCGAGACGCTGATTTGTGACAATGCCAATATTCAGGAGTCTTACTGCGGGGTGACGACGCCGCTCACCTTCTCCTTTGCCCGCGCCGCTTACGCCACCGTATATGAGCAGACCCTGCAACTGGTGGGCTGCTCTGCCAGGGAGCTCGACCAGCGCCGGGCCATCACCGACAATATGCTCAGCCTGGTGCGCGGGCGGGTCTACTACAACATCCAGAACTGGTATCGCGCCCTGCAACTGCTGCCGTCGTTCAGGATGAATAAGCGTGATATGGAAGCGATGATGGGGCTGGAGGAGCCGGTCGACACCATCAGGGATAAGCAGCTCTCCACCTGTGAAAAGCTCGCCGCGCTGCCAGCGATGCTAAAGATGGGGGCGCGGGTTGGCTGGGCGCTCTTCACCCTTGAACCGCGCATCCGTGACTTTTTGCATAACTACACTCTTGCGCAGAGTTATATCGATCGCGACGCTCTCCACACCCTCTCTCCGGCAGAGCTTATCGTCCGGCTTAAATACCTTGATCAACTCCTGCTGGCGCGCTGGACCGCGCCAATTGTGAATGACTTTTACGTGGCCCGTTACAACGGCAAGGTGCAGGCGCTGCTGCGCGAACTCTGGCCCGATGAGCATCAGCAAATGAGCGGCGATCTGCTGGCGGACGAGGGGCAACTTGTCAGCACGGAGCCGACCCGGCATCTGCTGGCGCTGAGCCAGTATGCCCGCCAACGCCCGCAGCTGGCGGCGCTGATTCAGAGCGATGCCAGCGCTCATCTGCTTATCCGCCTGAAAGCGCTGGACGAGCACTTCTACCAGCAGTGTCTCGACTACATCGAACGCTACGGCGATCGCACCATTGGCGAACTCAAGCTGGAAACTATCACGCTACGCCAGGATCCCCGTTTTCTCTTTAACGTGCTGCGTAACTACCTGAACAGCGAAACCGTGCACGAAAAGCCGACGGGCACGCTGCGGGCCGCAGCGGAAGAGAGAGTCTTCTGCCGTTTACAGCAGACGCGGGGCAAACGCGCGCTGGCGCGCTTCAAGCGCGATCTCAGCAGGCTGAGGCGTGCGATCCACCACCGTGAAACGATGCGCTTCACCCGCACAAAAATGTTCGCCCTCTACCGCGATATCTATCTCCAGCTGGGGCACCAGCTGGCACTGGAAGGTGTGCTGGAGAGCGACCGGGATATCTTCTGGCTGACACGGGAGGAGATCTACCAGGGGCTTGAGGGAACGGCGGTGCAAACGGGCTTAACCACACTTATCGCCCAGCGCCGCGCCGAATATGCGGGTTATCAGCAGGAGGAGGAGCTGGCTAACCGTCTCTCCCTTACCCAGACGCTATTCCAGCAGCAAACCTTACACGCCGCGCCGCAGCCGACAGCGGAGGTTACGCAGCTGCAAGGCACCGGCTGCTACCCCGGCACGGTAGAAGCGACGGTGAGCCTGGTGCTCGCGCCGGAGAAGGCGAGCAATCTGGACGGCACCATCCTCTGCACTCTGCGCACCGATCCGGGCTGGGCACCGCTCTTTCCGGGCCTTAGCGGATTGATTGTCGAGCGCGGATCGACGCTGTCGCACTCCGCCATCGTCGCCCGCGAGATGGGCATTCCGGCGATTGTTGGCGTACCCGGCGTGACCCGCCAGCTTCAGCAGGGCGAGGTAGTTCGCATGGATGGCGCGAAGGGGCAGATTACGCGCGGCATAGAGAGAGGGAGAGGGGAAAATGAACCGACCGTTGATTGAGCAGGAGTGGCAGGCGGGCGATACGCTGGATAAGGGCTTTCTGGCGATTGCACCGCACATCTATGCCCATGACCCTTTCTGGCCGGGCGAAGATGAGGCTGTGATGACGCGTCAGTTCAGCGCCGCCAACCCCTTTATGCAGCAGGGGCGCGTCTGGACCGGCTACATTCGGGACTGCGCGCGCCTGGCGGGCTTCGCCACCCTCAACGCCGCCGGGGAAACGGTGGTCAACTTTGGTTTCTGGGAAACCATCAATAACCGCATTCCCAACCATCGCCTGTTTCGCGCCCTGATGCGCTGGGCGAAAAAACAGGGCGCCTCACGGCTTATCGGCCCGATTAATTTCTGCACCTTAGGTAAATTTCGCCTGCGGCTGGATACGCCGACCTGCGCGCCGTTTGCCGGGGAACCCTATAACCCGCCCTGGTATCAACTTCTGCTTGGGCAGATGGGGTTTCAGCCGCTGGCGCGCTACTTCTCGCTGTTTGAAGAGGCAAACGTGGTGCGCCAACTCTCACTGCCGGGAGAGGATCCCGGGCGCTGGCGCACCGCTGATTTTTCCCTTCAGCCGCTGACGCCCGCGCTGTGGCAGGCGCACCGGCAGGCGCTGTATGCGCTCATCACCCGGCACTTTGCTAACAATATCGGCTGGAGCATCAGCAGCGAGGCGCTCTTCGACTGGCACTTTAACGCCGGTACGCTGCAACCCTATTGCCAGGCACCCGGCTCCTGTCTCGCCTTCGGCCCGCAGGGCGATGTCGCCGGGCTGCTGTTTACGCTGGCGGATAAGCGCCAGCGCACGGGGATCTTCAAAACCATCATGATTGTGCCGCGCTACCGCCGCTCTCTGCTCTACGCCACGCTGGTGCGCCGCTTTCTCTTCAGCTTCGATGCCCAGTGGCCGCGCCTCGGTGCGGCGCTGCTTAACTGGAAAGGGCCGACAACCGCCACCGCGCTGCGCGCCTGTTGCAGCCCGAACAAGGTTTTTCACCACTATGGACTCTACTACAGGGATGTGCGCCATGAACTTCTGTGACTTTTTGCTGCACCAGCCCCCTTCGCTTCCCGCGCTCTGTGCCGGGGGGGAAACTGTCACCTATGGCGAGCTTCTCTCGCGTGCGGCGGTGTATCAACGCAGGCTGGAGCGCAGCGGGCTGCATGCTGGCCAGCGCGTGCTGCTGCTGATGACGCCGGGCATCGAGTTTTACCTGCTGCTCTACGCGATGCTGGGAGCCGGGCTGATTCCGGTACTGGTGCAAAAAGAGATGGCGCGCCCGCAGCTGCGCAGTTGCCTGAAACAGGCGCGTCTGAGCGCCATGATCGTGGCGCAGAACGCCGGGAAGGGCTGGTATCTGCTGCCGGAGCTATGGATGATTCGCCGCTTTACGCTCGATACGCCGCGGCTCTTTACCGCCCCTTTAGCGCAGGCAGAGCCGGAGGGCGTTAACACCGCTTTTCGCGTGGAAAATCTTGATGACGAGGCGACTGCGCTGCTGACCTTTACCAGCGGATCGACGGGCACGCCAAAAGGCGTGGTGCGCTCCCACCACTCGCTGCGGGCGCAGTGTCAGGCGATGAGCCACTTCTTTCCACACCGCCAGCAGCGGGATGTGACCTCTTTTCCGATCCTGACGCTGTTCAGCCATTTTCACGCGGGCTGCTGCTCTCTGCTGCCCGGTTTTGATGAGCAGGGCCACCTGCCGGTGCAGATGATTGCCGACGCGATTAATGCCCAACAGATCACGCGCCTGAGCGTCTCGCCCGCCTGGCTAAGAGAGCTTGTCGCCTATGCCGAAGTTCAGCCGTGTACCTTTGCGTCGGTAAGAGAGGTGATTATTGGCGGTGCGCCGGTAACGCGGGCGCTGTTACTGGCTGCCCGCAGCTATTTCCCGAAGGCCGCCTGCGCGGTTAACTATGGCGCGTCGGAAGCCGATCCCATCAGCAATGTTAGCGTCGACGAGCTTCTTGACGCCTGGGATCGGCAGCCTGGCTACCTTGTCGGGCGACCGGGGCCGCAAACCGCGATCCTTATTGCCCGCGAGCGGGTTCCTCAGCCCGCAGGGGAGGAGGGGGAGATCCTGGTCTGCGGGCCGCAGGTGCTGACCCGCTATCTCGATAACCCGCAGGCGGAGCAGCGCACGAAAATCCGCGATCCCGAGGGGCGCATCTGGCATCGCACCGGAGACAGCGGCTTTCTCGACGCGCAGCAGCGCCTCTGGTTGACGGGCAGGATCGCCGACCAGCTGCGCACGCCGTCGGGCTTAACGCTCTCGCCCTATCCGGTGGAAAAGCAGCTTAATGGCCTGCCGGGGATCGCCGCCAGCGCGGTGGTGCAGGGGCCGCAGGGGGAGATTGGCGTGGTGCTGCAACAGGCGGCGCAGTGCCGCACCGCCGCGCCGTTGCTGGCAACCCTCTTTCCCGACGAGACGGTCCGCTTCTGGCTCTGCGCGAAGCTGCCCGTCGATGCGCGGCATCACAGCCGTATCGACCGCGCGCGGCTGCGTTGCCTGATAGCACGGCGAAAACTAAAAGCGTTTTTGCCGGAGGTGCAAGGATGAACTATCCCTTTATCTGCCGTCTGTCGCTGCCGGATTGCCTGACGCTGACGGGCATGGTTATCGCCCTCGGCGGGATCGGTGCCGCCTTGTCCGGCGCTCTATGGCTCAGTATCAGCCTGCTTTACCTCGCGATGCTGGCCGATGCGCTGGATGGCAAACTGGCGCGCTGGCTCGGCTGTGAACGCTCCTTTGGCCGCTACCTTGACGGCTTTTGCGATCTGCTGCTCTACCTGGTGGCACCCGCGCTGATTTTTTACCTCAGCGGCTATCGCGGCGGCAGCGCCTTTTTTCTCGCCCTGATGGTGGTGTGCGGCGCGCTCCGCCTCTCCCGGTTCAATGAAAGCGGCAATATCACCCACCATGCCGCACTGGCGTATCTGGGCATGCCGGTCTTCTGGAGCCTCTTTATCCTTAGCGGCTGGGCGCTGCTGGCCCTCGCTTTACCGCCGCTGATCTGCGCCCGGCTGCTGAGCGTGGCATTGACGTTATTCAGCCTGGCGATGCTTCTCAACCGCCCCTTCCCGAAGTTCTCCTCGCTGATGACGCTGGTTATGATCTGCCTTAGCGGCGCGGCGCTGTTCGGCTTGCTGCATCTCGGAGGCGTGCATGGATAACCCCTCCCTGTGGGCGCTCTGGCAACTGCTGCTGCCGGTGTTTATTGCCGGTTGCGTGCATATGGCGGTGGTAACCTGCAACGTGCTGCCCGGGCTTGCGGTGCCGCTCAATGTGCGTCTGTTTGGTGGCAACAAGACCTGGCGCGGCATGGTGGTGGTGCCGCTTATCAGTATGCTGGTGGC
Source organism: Kosakonia sp. S57 (assembly GCF_016516575.1). Classification (NCBI taxonomy): domain Bacteria; kingdom Pseudomonadati; phylum Pseudomonadota; class Gammaproteobacteria; order Enterobacterales; family Enterobacteriaceae; genus Kosakonia; species Kosakonia sp. S57. Next base: position 120,224 of record NZ_JACVUL010000013.1, read on the forward strand.
ACCCCTCTGCCTGGCAAATGAGATGGAAAACCCGTGGCTGCTGGGTGCGGCAACGGGGCTGGGCTATATGCTGGGTGAGCTGCCAAATTCGGCGCTGAAACGGGCGCTGGGGATTGCGCCGGGCACGCTGCCCGCGCGCGGTAGGTGGCTGTTTCTCTTTATCGACCAGGCGGACTCCGGCCTCGGTGTGGCGCTGGCGTGCGGCTGGCTGCTGGCGCTGGATATGCGCCAGGTTCTGCTTCTGCTGGCGCTCTTTATCCTCAGCGTGCCGGTCATCAAGTTAGCGCTCTTTTCGCTCGGGCTTAAAAAGAGCCGCTTCTGATGCAGAGATAAAAAAAACCGCCCGGCAGGCGGTTTTTGTATTCCACGAAAACTTACTTCTCTTTGGCTATCCAGTCGCGGATCAGCGGCCCGGCCTGCTGCAACGCCTGCGGGCTGAACATACCGTCATGAGTGCAGGGCAGGGTGTGGATAGCGATTCTCCCCTCGACAAAGGGTGCCCACAGCTGCGCATCGAAACCCGCTTCGCCGTCGCGGCGTGTGGCCGCGCGCAGGAAGAGGATATCCCCCTGAAAGCGCGACGGCGTGAAGGCTGCCAGCAGGCGCGGCGCCTCGCGAAACTCCGCAAGGATACGCTCAAACACTACTGGCTCCATTACCGCCAGCGGATGCTCCTGCGCCACTAAACGGCGGCGCAGCGCCTCGACAGTGAGTTCACTCTCTGTGGGCACGCTGCCGGTTAAGGCTTCAAACAGCGCCGAGAGGCTCTCGCTGTCTTGCCGCTCCCTGTCACGGTAGCGCTCGCCCAGCGGGTAGCCATCAAGCAGGATCAGCGTGCTGACAACCTCCCCGGCCTGCTGCAACAGGGTGGCGATTTCATGGGCCAGATGGCAGCCAAATGACCAGCCGAGCAGGGCATAAGGGCCGTGTGGCTGCACTTTCACCATCTCCGCGAGGTAACTTTTTGCCAGCGCGTTAACCGAGGGCAACGCCTCCCCGCTGCTCAGCCGTTGCGACTGCAGGCCAAACAGCGGCTGCGTGTCGCCAAGCCAGGGAATAAGCCCGGCGTAGGACCAGCTCAACCCGCCGCCGGGCGGCAGGCAGAAGAGGGGCGTTTTCTGCCCGCGCGGTTGCAGAGGCAGCATCACATCCAGCACGTTGCTGCGCTGATTGCTCTGAAGCCGCTGCGCCAGCAGCGCTACCGTCGGGTGCTCAAACAGATCGCGCAGCGTCAGTTTCACCTGCCACGTTTTATCGATAGCGTTAATCAGCCGCGCCGCCAGTAATGAGTGGCCGCCAAGGGCAAAAAAGCTGCTATCGACGGTGATGTTTTTCAGATTGAGCAGTTCGCAAAACCGCTCAGCCAGCCAGCTTTCCCGCTCGTTTTGCGGCGCGCGCCCTGGCCCGGTATGGAAATCGGGCTTCGGCAACCCGGCAAGTGCCAGCTTACCGTTGGCGTTAAGCGGCAGCGCCGCCAGCAGCATAATCGCCGCGGGCACCATAAAGTCCGGCAGCCGCTCGCGCGCAAACTGTTGCAGTGCTGCGCTGAGTTCGCTCTCCTGAACAGAGGGCACCACATAGGCGACAAGCTGCTTATTGCCGCTGCGATCCTCAAGCGCCACCACCGCCGCCTGCTGAACCGCAGCGTGCTGTTTCAGCACCATCTCCACTTCACCGGGTTCAATGCGGAAACCGCGAATTTTCACCTGCTGATCGCGGCGGCTGACAAAACAGAGCGCGCCATCGCGCCGCCATTTGACGATATCGCCAGTGCGGTACATGCGGCTTCCCGCCGGGCCGAAAGGATCGGCGACAAAGTGTGCCGCGCTCAGCGTCGGGTGGTTGATATAGCCGCGAGCCACCCCGCGCCCGGCGATATAGAGCTCTGCCGCCACGCCCGGCGGCACCGGCTGCAGATGGGAATCAAGCACGTAGAGGCGGGTGTTATCGAACGCTCTGCCAATCGGCACGTCAAGATAGGGCGCATCGGCCTGCGTGATGGGGTAGTCCGTCGCATAGGTGGTGATCTCCGTTGGGCCATAAATATTCAGCAGTTCGAGATGCGGCCAGCGCTCGCGCACGGCCTGAACCGCGCTGGCGGAGATCTTCTCCCCGCCGGTATAAACCCGGCGTAAGCCTGCAAGGCAGTCGCTCGCCTCCTCGGCGATCAGGCGGAACAGCCCGGAGGTTAAAAAGGCGGTCGTGACCTCACCCGCCACAAGCGTGTCGGCAAGCAGGGGCAGATCCAGCGTCTCGCCGGGGACGATCACCGCATGGTGACCATTGAGCAGCGTCCCCCAAATCTCCCAGGTGGAGGCGTCAAACGCATAGGCCGAGTGCAGCAGAATGCGCTGGCACGCCTCCGCTTGCCAGCGGCGGTCGCGTGCCAACGCCAGCACGTTATCCTGGGTGGTGGCAATGCCTTTCGGTTTGCCGGTCGAGCCGGAGGTAAACATCACATAAGCCAGATGGTCCGGCGTTACCGTTGTTACAACCTCCGCCGCCGTGGCGTGGGTTGCTGAATCATCGACAATAAGCCGCGCTATGCCCGGCGGCAGCGCGGCCTGGCTGTGGCTTTCATCCAGCAGCACGATGCGCAGATCCAGCTCATCAATACAATGTTGCCAGCGCTCAGCGGGATCGCTCGCCCGCAGCGGTACATAGAAACCGCCCGCTTTCACCACCGCAAGAAGGGCAATCACCAGCGAAAGGGAGCGGGTCATCAACACTGCCACGCCCTGCTCGCTGTTTAGGCCTTGCTGTTGCAGGCGCTGCGCGAGGGCATTGGCGCAGGCATCCAGTTGCTGATAGCTCAGCTGCTCCTGCCCGCAGCTGGCGGCGATACGCTGCGGCGTGGCGGCGACCTGGCGGGCAAACTGCGCGGCAAGGGTGGCGGGCGGCACGTCGCACCAGGTCTCATTCCACACGTCCAGCAGCTCGTTACGCTGGCGGTCAGTGAGCAGCGGCAGCGTCATCACCGCGCTCTCCGGCTCCTCCACCATGGCCTGCAACAGGTGGGTGAAGTAATCCGCCAGCGCCGTGATGGTCTGCCCGTCAAAGCGATCGACCGGGTAGTCGATTTGCACCTCCAGTGCGCTGACGTCGCCGCGCTCGCCGTAAACCTGCTCAACGTTGAAGGTTAAATCAAACTTGGTGGTCACCAGCCCGACGGGCTGCGGCAAGAGCGTCAGCCCGGCGAAGTTCGGCGGCGTGGCGTCGTTATTTTGCAGCACCATCATCACCTGGAAGAGCGGATGCCTGCCAGAGACGCGCTCGGGGTTGAGGCTTTTCACCACCCAGTCAAAGGGGACCTCCTGGTTAACCCAGGCGGAGAGCATAAACTCGCGCACCTGGGCCAGCGCCTCAGCCACCGTGGGGTTTGCCGCCAGATCAACGCGAAGTACCAGGGTATTGACGAAGAAGCCGACCAGATCGCGCATCGCCTCATCTGAACGCCCGGCGACGGCGGTGCCGAGCGTAATATCCTCCCCGGCCCCCATTCTGCCAAAGAGGATCGCGGCGGCGGTTTGCAGCACCATAAAGGGCGTCGCCCCCTCACGGCGTGCCAGTTGGGTGATCTGCTGATAAAGCTTCTCATCAATGCGTAACCTGACCTGCTCGCCAACATAACTGGTTGCGGCCGTCGGATGACGATCGGCGGGCAGCGTCGTCGCTTCCTGCACGCCGGAGAGGGCTTCACGCCAGAATGTGAGCTGCCGGACGGCGGTTTCGCTCTGGCTCTCAATGTCGCCCAACCTCCCGCGCTGCCAGAGGGCGTAATCGGCATACTGCACCGGCAGCGGCGCCCACTGCGGGGCCTGCATGGCGCAGCGCGCGGTATAGGCGCAGGCGAGATCGCGAAACAGCGGTGCCAGCGAGCCACCATCGCAGGCGATATGGTGGATAACCAGCAGCAGCACATGCTGCCGGGTTTGCGAAAGATGGAACAGGCTGGCGCGCAGTGGGATCTCTTCTGCTAGCTCAAACGGGTAGGCAGCGGCGTGATCAAGGGCGTCGGTCAGCGACGAAGCCGCGATATTGCTCACCTCAAACGTCACTTCAAACGCATCGGGGGCGAGGATCTCCTGCCATGGCTGCCCCTGGTGGAGCGGGTAGCGCGTGCGCAGAACCTCATGGCGTTCAACCACATCCCGCACGGCTTCACATAGCGCGGTGTCGTTCAGCTCCCCCTGCAAACGGATGGCGAGCGGCATGTTATAGGCCGCATGGTTTTTATCGAGGTTTTTCAAAAGCCACATCCGCTGCTGGGCAAAAGAGAGCGGCAGCCGGGCGCTGCGCGGCTGTGTGCAGAGAGGTTCAGCAGGCCGGTTTCCCTGTTTCGTCAGTTGCCCGGCCAGCTGCGCGACCGTTGGATAGTCAAACAGCGTGCGGATCGGCACTTCGACCTCCAGCACGCGGGTGATGCGGCTCACCAGACGCATCGCCAGCAGCGAATGGCCGCCGAGGGCAAAGAAGTCGTCATCAATACCGGGAGCGTCTGACTGCAACACCTCGGCAAACAGCCCCAGCAGAATCTCCTCCTGCACGGTGCGCGGCGCGCGTCGTGCGCTTCCGGCACTCAGAACGGGGCGCGGCAGGGCGCGTTTATCCAGCTTGCCGTTGAGGGTCAGCGGGAACTGTTCAATCTGCATAATCGCGCCCGGCACCATGTAGCCCGGCAGTTTCGCTGCCGCCAGGCTGCGCAGCGCGGCAATATCGAGCGGCGCGTGCGAGTCGGCGGTGACGTAGGCCACCAGCTGCGGTTGAGTGTCGGCATCAAGCAGCACCACTTCTGCATGGGCAACCTGCGGGGCGCTTCGCAGAACAGCGGCAATTTCGCCCAACTCAATACGAAACCCGCGCAGTTTCACCTGCTGATCCGCGCGCCCCAGGTAGTGCAGGTCTCCCTCTGGGCTCCTGACGGCGATATCGCCGGAGCGATACATGCGCGAGCCCGGCGCACCCCAGGGGTCGGCGACAAAGCGTTGGCTGGAGAGTTCGACACGGTTCAGATAACCGCGCGCCAGCCCGGCACCGCTGATATACATTTCGCCCTCAACGCCCGGCGGCACCGGACGCAGCGCATCATCCAGCAGATGGATATGCAGATCGGGGATCGCCACGCCGATAAGGCTGCCTGTCGCCTCGCGCGCCCGCGCCGCGGTTAACGGCTGATAGCTCACATGTACGGTGGTTTCCGTGATGCCGTACATATTGATAAGTTCCGGCGCACTTTCCGGGTGGCGCTGATACCAGCGTTCAAGTTGGCTAAGATCCAGCGCTTCACCACCAAAAATCACCTTACGCAGCGCCAGCGGCAGTTCGTCGTGCTCAAGATCGCGCTCGGCTTCAATCAACTGATAAAAAGCGGACGGCGTCTGGTTAAGGATGGTCACTTTTTTCTCGCTTAACAGCCGCAAAAAGGCCTGCGCATCGCGGCTGACCATAAAGGGCACCACCACCAGCTCGCCGCCATAGAGCAATGCGCCCCATATTTCCCAGACCGAGAAATCAAACGAGCAGGAGTGAAACAGCGTCCAGATATCGTGGCGCGAGAAGTTAAACCACGTCTCTGTCGCGGCGAAAAGACGCAGCACATTGCTGTGCGGGATCATCACCCCCTTGGGATTGCCGGTGGAGCCAGAGGTGTAAATGATATAGGCGAGGTTGTGCGCCTGCACCGGGCGCAGCCGCTCGCTTGGCTTAAGATCCACGCCGCTCTGCTGCGCCAGCCGTTGCTGGCTTTCAGCGCTATCAAGGAGCAGCAGCTGCGATTCATCAAACATCTCCGCGTGCGCCTGGAGTGACACGATTAGCGCCGGTCTGGCGTCGGAGAGAATGTAGGCCAGCCGCTCCGGCGGGTTATGCACATCCAGCGGCAGCCAGGCCGCGCCCGCTTTCAGCACCGCAAGAATAGCCACCAGCGCCTCAAGCGTGCGCGGCAGCGCCAGCGCCACAATCTCTTCGCTGCCGATGCCGCAGCTCACCAGATGACGGGCAAGTTGGTTCGCCCGCTGGTTAAGCTCGGCGTAGCAAAGCGTCTTATCGCCAAGCGAGAGGGCAGTGGCATCCGGGTAGTGCGCGGCGCACTGTTCAAACACCTCGTGCAGCGTGGTTTGCGTCCTCTTATCGAACGATGACGGTGTGGGAAGCAGCGCCTGCGCCTCCTGCGGCAGTAACAGAGAAGCGTGGCCGATAAGGCTGTCAGGGCGGTCAATCATGGTGTAAAGCAGATGCAGGAAGCGATCCGCCAGCCGCTCAACCTCCTCATCGGGGAAGATATCGGCCAGCGCGCTAAAGCGCAGCGCGAGCGATTCGCCGGGAACAGCAATAAGCCCCAGCGGGTAGTGGGAGGCATCGCCGCCGCGGTGCGAGGCGAGCGAAACCGTTAATTTTTCGCTCATTTCGGCGCTTGCGCTCTGCGGGTAGTTCTCAAACACCATCAGCGTATCAAACAGCGCCTCGCCGCCGGCGTCAGCCTGGATGGTGGTGAGATCGAGATACTGGCTGTCGAGCAGGCGCGTCTGCTCCGCCTGTAGCTGTTGCAGCAGCGTGGTGAAACTCTCCTCCATGCGCCAGCTGAGGCGAAGCGGCAGCGTGTTGATTAGTAATCCGACCATCCTTTCGATGCCGCTAAGCTCCGCCGGTCTGCCGGAAACGGTAATGCCGAAAACCACGTCGCAGCGCCCGGTAAGCGCGCCAAGCAGCATGCCCCAGGCGCACTGCAATAGCGTATTGACCGTTACGCCAAGCTCGCGGGCGCAGCGGTTCAGCTGCCGGGTACGGTCGGCATCCACCGTTCTGTGGAGCAGGTGCGGCTGCAAATTGTCGGTGGTGCGCCCTTTGGCGAGATGGGTAGGGCCTTGCAGGCCGCGTAACGCCTCGCGCCATACATCGCGCATCTTCCCGGTTTCACGCTGGGTAAGCCAATACAAATAGTCGCGATAGGGCACGGCGGGCGGCAACGGCTCCGCGAGGTATAAACGAAACAGCTCATCGAGCAGCACCGGAATCGACCAGCCATCCAGCAGCAGGTGGTGATTGGTGAAGATCAGCTTATGTTGCGTCGGCGAACACTTCACAAGGGTAAAGCGCAGCAGAGGCGGCGTGTCGGCGGCGAAGCGGGTGTTGTAGTCCGTTTCCAGCAGCGCACCATAAGCCGACGCCTGCGCTAACGTTGAGAGGATACTTAAATCCACCTCCTGCCAGGGGAGCGGCAGGCCAGAGAGGATCAGCTGAACCGGCGTGTCGACCTCTTCATACTCAAACCCGGCGCAGAGGTGGGGATGGCGCGCCAGCAGCTGCCCGACGGCCTGTTTGAGCCTGGCGACATCCAGCTCCCCATCAAGTTGATAAACCTGTTGCACCTGATAGGCATCGCTACCGCGCGTATCAAGCAGCATATGGAACAGCAGACCTTTCTGTAACGGGGATAACGGCAGTATCTCTTTAATATCCATACTCATTTTTTCTTCGTCCATTTTGCCTGAAGTTTTGACAGCCCCGCCTGTTGCAGCGCCACCAGGGGCACATCTGAAGGGGTAAATCCGCCGATATCGTCGACCTGCGTAAGCTGCGACAGCGCTTTCAGCCAGCTAAACCACCCCGTAGCCAGACGGCTGACGCGATCTTCAGCGTAAAGCTCAGTCGCCCAACTCCAGTTCGCCACCAGCACCGGGCCGCTTGCACGCGCTTCCACCACGGCATTGAGCGAGAGGGCATGCGGCAGCGCGAAGCTGTCGTGTGCGCGGGTATCAAGCAGGCGTGCCTCAGCCGCAAGCTGCCAGTCCCGCGCCTCTTCGACGCTGAGGCGGCCCAGATAGTTAAAGCCGATTTGCGGCTGTGGCAGCGCGGCAAGCTGCGGGCGCGTTTGTGGGTTGAGATAGCGCAGCAGGCCGTAACCCAGCCCGTTGCCCGGCACCTGGCTCAGCTGCTCTTTAACGCTCTTCAGCGCGCTACCGAGCGAGTGGGGATGGGTTAACTGCGCTCTACCCGGAGCAAGACGCACCGGGTAGAGCGTGGTAAACCAGCCAACGGTGTTCGACAGCGCGGTTCCCGCCAGCTCTTCGCGCCCGTGCCCTTCGACATCCAGCAGCACATCCGTTTGCCCATCTTCGCGCCATGCCGTGATGGCGAGTGCCAGGGCGCAGAGCAGCACATCGTTAATACCGGCGTGAAAGCGCGCGGGCAGGGTGGCCAGCAAAGGCTGGGTAAATTCGCTGCCAAGCTCCATCTGCAAAGAGGCGCTGGTGGCGAGGGTGTCGCACGTGCCTGCCAGCCGTCGTGTGGTTAACAGCTCGTCCGGCTGGCTGAGCACGCTCTGCCAGTGCGCCAGCTCATCACCCCGGCGTTGCGCTTCCTGCTCAAGGCGCAGCGCCCAAGCGCGAAAGGCGGTGCCTGTGTCGGTCAGCTGCGCATTTTTACCCGTAGCGCGGGCGCGCCAGAGGGCGAGCAGGTCGGCGGCGAGTATCCGCCAGGAGACGCCATCCACCGCCAGGTGATGTAACACCAGCATCAGCTGGCCCGGTTCGCCACAGGCGGCGCGGAACCAGACGGCCTGCACCATCTTGCCGCGCGCCGGGTCGAGCCGCTGTTTCGCCCGGTGACACGCCTCCTGAATCTGCAGCTGCCGCTGCTCCGGCGAGAGAGGCAGGATATCGACAATCTCCAGCATCTCACTCTCATCCATGGCAGGCGGCACAGCGAGATAAATCTCGCCGCTGACCTCGCGGCGGGCAGTTAAGCGCAGCGCATCATGGTGCCGGATCAGTTCGGCGAGCATCTCGCGCAGCGCCTGTGCATCCAGCTCTGCGGGCGTGTGCAGCAGCGTTGCCTGGCAGAAGGCGTTGATATCGCCGGGGTTCTCCATCAACCAGTGGAAGATCGGTGTCGCGGGCAGATCGCCGACGGCAGCAACCTGCGGAGCGGTATCCTGCTCTGCAACGGCGGTCATAATGCCAGCCAGCCCGGCGACCGATTTATGCTCAAACATATCGCGCGGGGTGAACAGCCAGCCCGCCTGGCGGGCGCGCGCCACCAGCTGTATTGCCGTGATGCTGTCGCCGCCCAGCTCGAAGAAGCTCATCGTGCGGTCGACCTCCGCCAGGTTGAGCAGTTCGGCGAACAGCGTGCTGAGCAGTTGCTCCTGCGCGTTACGCGGTGGGGTGTGCTGTACGCGGGCAAACTGCGGCGCAGGCAGCGCCCGGCGGTCGATTTTGCCGTTTGGCGTGACCGGTATTGCCGGTAGCAGAACCACGGCAACCGGCACCATATAGTCCGGCAAAAAATCGCGTAAAAAGTCGCGGATCTCCCCGCCCTGCGCCTGCTCATCGCGGGCGACGGCGTAAGCCACCAGCTGGCGCAAACCGGGTTTATCCTCGCGGACAATCACCGTCGCCTGCGTGATCTGCGGATGTTTTCGCAACTGGGATTCAATCTCGCCCAGCTCAATACGAAAACCGCGGATTTTGACCTGGTGATCGACGCGCCCGGCGAACATCAGCTCGCCCTCACGGCTCCAGCTTGCCATATCGCCTGTGCGGTACATCCGGCTGCCCGGTGCGCCAAAGGGGTTAGCAACGAAGCGTTCTGCCGTTAAATCGGGCCGTTTCAGGTAGCCCCGCGCCAGGCTTTCACCAGCAATATAGAGCTCGCCTTTTACCCCCGGCGGAACGGGTTGCAGATGCGCGTCCAGCACATAAGCCTGCATATTGAAAATCGGTCTGCCAATCGGCGGCAGTCGGTCGGCCTGTAACGGCTGGCTGATGGTGGCGCAGACGGTCGATTCGCTCGGGCCATAGGCGTTAATCATTCGCCGCCCGGTGCCCCAAAACGCGATCAGTTCCGGCGGGCAGGCCTCCCCGGCAACGATAAGCGTTGCCAGTGCGGGCAGCGGTTCGCGCGGCATCACCGCCAGCCCAACCGGTGGTAGCGTGGCATGGGTAACCGCGCGATCGCGCATCAGGGTATAGAGCGGTTTGCCGGGCGTTAGCGCCTCTTTCGCCGCCACGACCAGCGACGCGCCGCTCAGCAGCGCCATGCTGATATCCCAGAACGAGGCGTCGAAGCTCGGCGAGGCGAACTGCAACACGCGGCTTTGCGGCGTGACGTGCAGGCGCTCAACCATGCTGGCGACCAGATGAGCAATTCCCCGATGGCTGACCACTACCCCTTTTGGCGCGCCGGTCGAGCCGGAGGTGTAGATGAGGTAGGCGGCGTTATCGCACCGCAACCTGCGCGGCAGCGTAATCGCTTCGGCACTGTGGTCGGCAAGTAGCCCGCGCAGGGCCGGGTGGTCAAGGCGCAGCGCGGCATACTCCGGTGCCAGCCGGTCGGCGAATGCCGCCTGGCTTATCACCAGCCCTGGCTGCGCGTGGCTTAACATATACGCCACCCGCTCGGGTGGGTAATCAGGATCGAGAGGCAGATAGGCGGCGCCCGTTTTCATCGTGGCGATGATGGACACGATAAGGGCAACGGATCGCGGCAGCGCGATGGCGACAATCTGCTCGGCGCCAATGCCCCGCGCCAGCATCAGGTTTGCCAGGCGGTTTGCCCGTTGGTCCAGCTGCGCGTAGGTCAACGTCTCCTCGTCGCCAATCAGCGCCGTTGCCTGCGGCGTGGCGCGCACGATGGCTTCAAACTGTTCCGCAAAGGTCGTGGCGGGAACCTCGCGCGCACTGTTGTTCCACGTCTGCATGATTTCGTGCCGCTCCGCGTCGCTGAAGATCGGCAGTTCGCTCACGCGACGCGAGGCATCGGTGGCGATGCCCGCCAGCAGGTGGGTGAAGTAGCCCGCCATGCGCCTGACGGTCGCCTCGTCAAACAGATCCACGGCGTACTCCACCATGCCGCGCAGCCCCTGCGGCGTCTCTTCGAGGTTAAAGGTGAGATCAAATTTCGCCACCGGCAACGACGGCATCTCAACCACGGTTTCCAGCTCATCGAAGAGGGCGGCGCTGCGCGCGACGTTTTGCAGCACCAGCATCACCTGGAAGAGCGGATGCCGCGCCAGCGAACGGGCGGGGTTTAACGCCTCGACCAGGCTCTCGAACGGGATATCCTGGTGCTCCCAGGCCGCCAGCGCGTGCTCGCGAACGCGCTCAAGCAGCGTCACAAATGAGGGGTTGCCGCTGAGATCGGTCCGCATCACCAGGGTATTGATAAAAAAGCCGACCAGCGGTTCGAGCGCCTCGTCGCTACGCCCCTCGACCGCCGTGCCGATGGGGATATCCTCGCCCGCGCCGCAGCGGCAAAGCAGCACCGCCAGCGCCGCCTGTAACAGCATAAACAGGCTGGCGTTATGCTGTCGTGCCAGCCCCTCTAACGCGGCGGTTGTGCGGGCATCAATGGCGAAGTGGCACTGTTTCCCCACATAGCTGGCGCGCAGCGGGCGCGGCCGGTCAGTGGGCAACTGAAGTTCGTCGGGCAGGTCGTGCAGCGTATCGCGCCACCAGGCCAGCTGGCTGTTGAAGAGGCTGTCGTTCTCGTCCGGTGCACCGAGCAGCGCCTGCTGCCACAGCGTGTAGTCGGCATACTGCACCGCAAGCGGTCTCCAGACGGGCACCCGGTTCTGCGCACGGGCGTTGTAGGCCTCTGCCAGATCGCGCAGCAGCGGGGCAATCGATCCGCCATCGCTGGCGATATGGTGCATCAGAATGAGTAACAGATGGTGGTCATCATCCACCTTAAACAGCCAGGCGCGGCAGGGATCTTCCTGCGCCAGATCGAAGGTGTATTGTGCGGCGGTCTGCACGGCGTGGGGCAGGTCGTCGGCGGAAACCGTAAGCAGGGTCAGGGGGCAACAGGCCATCGAGGCCGGAGTGATCCTCTGGCAAACCGTCCCATCGTCAAGCTGATGAAAGCGTGTGCGCAGGCTTTCATGGCGCAGCACGATATCGTCGAGTGCCGTCATCAGCGCAGAAACGGCGATATCCCCCCGTAAGGTGAGCGTGACGGGCATGTTGTAGGTGTATTTACCCTGCTCAATGCGGTCAATCATCCAGAGACGGCGCTGCGGTGATGAGAGCGGCAGAAGCGGTGGCCGCTCGCCCTGGCACAGGCGCGGGCGCGTCGGCTGGCTGCCCTGCAACCGCCCGGCAAACCGCGCCACCGTCGGGGCTTCAAACAGATCGCGGATCGCCGGGTTGAGATTGAGCGCCCGGCGGATTTTGCTCACCAGGCGGGAGGCCAGCAGCGAGTGGCCGCCGAGGGCAAAGAAGTCATCATCAATACCGACCTCCGGCACGCCCAATACCGCGGCGAAGAGCGTACAGAGGGTGCATTCAAGGTCACTGCGCGGCGCACGGTGCGCGACGCTGGCAACCTGCGGCGTGGGCAGGGCGCGCTGATCGACTTTGCCGTTCGCCGTCAGAGGGAAGTGCTCAAGCGGGACAATCATCGCTGGCACCATAAAGTCCGGCAGTTGCGCGCCCAGCGCCTGGCGCAGCGCATCGGCATCGCAGCTTTCGCCAGGTTTTGCCGTTACCCACGCAATAAGCTGCCTGCTTCCCGGGCTGCTCTCCCGGGTGCTCACCAGCGCCTGGGCCACCGTTGCCTGCTTCTGCAAAGCCGCTTCCACTTCAGCCAGCTCAATGCGGAAGCCGCGAATTTTGACCTGCTGATCGCCACGGTTCAGGTACTCCAGCACGCCATCCTCGCGCCAGCGCACCTGGTCGCCGGAGCGATACATACGCGCGCCGTGGGCGGAGAAGGGGTTAGCAACAAAATGCGCCGCAGTCAGGCAGGGGTTGCGGTGATATCCGCGCGCCAGCCCAATCCCGGCAATATAGAGCTCACCGGGCATGCCGACCGGCACCGGGTTGAGGTAAGCATCAAGGACATAAAGCTGCATATTGTCGAGCGGTGTGCCGACAGGCACCGTCACGCCCTCCGGGATCTGCACCATGGGCCATGTGGTGGCGAAGGTGGTGGTTTCCGTCGGCCCGTAGCCGTTCATCATCACAAGCGCGGGGTTATGCGTCATCACCTCGCGAATCGCGTGTATGGAGAGCACATCTCCGCCCGCAATCAGTAAACGCACGCCCTTCAGCGCCTCAGGATGCACCTCTGCCATCAGATGAAATAGCCCGGCGGTGAGCCACAGCGCGGTGACCTTTTCATCGACGATACTCTGCGCCAGCGTATCGATATCCAGCTCGCCCGACGGCGCGACGATAACCGTACCGCCGCCCAGCAACGGCACCCACAGCTCATAAGTTGAGGCATCAAAGGCCGACGGAGAGTGCAGCAGCACCCGCTGATGATCCTCTGCCCGCCAGCGGCGATCCAGCGCCAGCGCCGCCACGCTCTGCTGCTCGACCGCAATCCCTTTTGGCTTACCGGTCGAACCGGAGGTGAACATGATATAGGCCAGGCTGCCGGGCGCAGAGAGACGCGGCGGGTTGCTTAGCGGCCAGTCGTCCGCAGGTTCCTCACCGATAAACAGGACATTGTCGACCGTAGGCAGTGGCAAGGTGGCATCGGCCAGCAGTAGCGTGGCGCCTGCTTCATTCACCATTAGTTGCTGGCGCTCCAGCGGATCGGTGATGCGCAGCGGCAGGTAAGCGCCGCCAGCCTTGATAACGGCGAGCACGGCGATAACTTCGTTCATCGAGTGCTGCATCAGTAACCCGGCGCAAAACGGCGCGCCCCCGGTCTGCGCCATCAGGCGGTGCGCAAGCCGGTTTGCTGCTTCATTAAGGTGGCGATAGCTCAGGTTTTTTTCGCCCTCTTTCACCGCGATGGCGTCGGGCGAGCGCTGCACCTGCGTTTCAAACAGCCCGGCCAGCGACAGCGGCGGCAACGTCACATCCGTTGCGTTCCAGCGCTTTAGCACGGTTTCACGCTGCGCAGCGCTTAACAGCGGGATCTGCGCAAGGCGGGCTTCGGGACGCTGCGCGATAGTTTCGATAACCCGGATTAACTGCCCGGCAAAGCCCGCAACCGTGCGGCCATCATAGAGGGCGGTGGCATATTCAATATGCCCGCTCAGGCGCTGCTGCGCGTCATCGACATCAAAATGAAACAGCAGATCGAATTTGGCGGTGGTGGTCGGGAGCTGGCGTTGTGCCACCGCAACCTGCGGGAAGGTGACCGCCTGCGGCCACGGTGTATCGACCACCATCATCACCTGAAAGAGCGGATGACGGGCTAAGGTGCGACCGGGTGCCAGCGCCTCGACGACCTGCTCAAAGGGGAGATCCTCATGCTGGTTGGCTTCCAGCACCGCCGATTTCGCCTGGGTGACAATGTCGCTCAGCGTCGGGTTGCCTCCCATATCCGTTCGCAGCACCGCCGTATTGGCGAAATAGCCGATCAGCGGCAGCAGGGCGGCGTCGCTGCGGGCGTAAAGCGGCGTACCAATTACGATGTCATCACCTGCGCCGAGACGATGCATCAGCGTTGCCAGCGCCGCATGGAGCAGCATAAACAGGCTCACGCCCATCTCCTCGCTCCGTGTTTTCAGGCGCGATAACAGCTCGTCGGGGAGCGCAAAGTCGACGCGGTCGCCACGGTAATCCGCCTGCGTGGGGCGAGGCCGGTCGGCGGGCAGCGTCACCTCTTCCGGCACGTCCGCCAGCTGTTGACACCAGTAGTCCAGCTGCTGGCTATGGCGCGCGTTCGCGCCGGGCGCTTCGCTCAGCAATGCGCGCTGCCAGAGCGCGTAATCGGCGTACTGAACGGTCAGCGGCGGCAACTGCGGGTGTTGGCCTGCGGCACGCGCCTGCCAGCAGAGGCGCAAATCCTCCAGCAGCGGCAGCAGGGAGCCACCATCCCCGGCGGTATGGTGAATGAGCAGCAGCAGAACATGTTGCTCCGCTGCCAGTTGATAGAGCCAGGCTTTAACCGGCAGTTCGCTATCCAGCGCAAAGAGATGCTGGCTCTCCATCACCAGCTGCGCGTCAAGGTGCTCGGGCGCGATGGCGAGGGTCGGCAGCGCAAACTTGACGTCGTGAGCCGCAAGGATCTGCTGGCAGGGCATCTCTTCCTGCTGGGTTAACAGGGTGCGCAGGCTCTCATGGCGGGCGATAACGTCAGAGAGGGCCTGCGCCAGCACCGCCGCATCCAGCGGGCCGCTCAGCGTCAGCGCCAGCGGCATGTTGTAGGCGCTGCTGGGGGCGATCTGCTGCTGCAACCATAAGCGCTGCTGGGCAAATGACATCGGCAGCTGCGCCGGGCGCGGTTGCGCGACCAGCGCAGGGCGTGCCGTCTGGCTGTGCGCCCTTGCTATCTGCGCGCTCAGTTCGGCAACGGTCGGGGCATCAAACAGGGTTTTCAGCGACAGCTCCACGCCGAAGTGCTGGCGCAGGCGGCTCAGTAATTGCAGCGCTAACAGCGAGTGCCCGCCGAGGCTAAAAAAGTTGTCATTAATACCGGGCGGATCGATAGCCAGGCACTCGGCAAACAGCTGGCACAGCTCCCGCTGCTGCGCAGTAGCGGGCGGTACCGGGGCGAGAGAGGTAAAGGTCGGTTGCGGCAGCGCCCGGCGGTCGATTTTGCCATTCGCCGTCAGGGGGAAGTGCGCCAGCACCATCACCCGCGCGGGTACCATATAGTCCGGCAGTTTTTGCGCCGATGCCGCACGCAGCGCATCCGGACTACAGGCTGCATCATCCTGCGCCACGACGTACGCCACCAGCCGTTTCTGCCCGCTCTTTTCCTCCTCATGGGCGACGACCAGCGCCTGTTTAACCTCGGGGAGGGCGTTGAGCGCGTTTTCAATCTCCCCGAGTTCAATACGATAGCCGCGGATCTTGACCTGATTGTCCACCCGGCCGAGGAAAATGATTGTCTGCTCTTCACTCCAGCAGGCCATATCGCCGGTGCGATACATCCGCTTGCCCTCCTCATCAAAGGGGCTGGCAACAAAGCGCTCGCTGGTTAAATCTGCGCGGTTGAGATAGCCGAGCGCCAGCCCGTCGCCAGCGATATAGAGCTCGCCAGGCTGCCCAACCGGTACCGGTTTCAGGGCGTCATCAAGGATATGAATTCGGGTATTAAAGAGCGGTTTACCGATAACCGACGGCGAGGGGTGCGCGGCGCTCAGTTCGCTCAAGGTCGACCAGATAGTGGTTTCGGTGGGGCCATAGAGCTGAATGACGCGCTCAGAGAGTGCGACCATGCGCTCCGCAAGCGTTTGGGGTAGCGCATCGCCGCCGACCAGCGCCGTCAGGCCAGCCAGCGCATCGGGCTGATAGGCCACTAACCCATGCCACAGCGCGGGCGTACCCTGCATATGGGTGATCTGATGTTCAGCGATCGCCTGCGCCAGCAGACGCGGGTCGCGCGCGCACTCCCGTGAGGCGATAGTGACCGACGCGCCGGTCATCAGCGGCAATAAAAGCTCCAGCGCGGCGATATCAAAACTGAGGGTGGTCACGGCGAGCAGCCGATGCTGCGCCGTCAGTTGCACGGTGTGTTGCATGGCGGTGAGGAAGTTGGTTAACGCGCCGTGAGAGACCAGTGCCCCTTTCGGCGCGCCGGTAGAGCCGGAGGTAAAGAGCACATACGCTGGCTGCGGCGGTTGCGGCAGCGTGGTTGGGTTATCGTCGTGCTGTGCCGCAATGGCCGCCACCGCCGCGTCACTGTCGATCTGCTGCTGGCGATACCCGGTAACGATCCCCGCCGTTTGCGACGAGGAGAGGATCAGCGTCGGCTGGGCGGTGGCGAGAATATGCTGCAGGCGCTCCGCCGGGTGATCGGCATCAAGGGGCAGGTAAACGGCCTGTGCTTTGGCGACCGCCAGCATGGCAATCACCATATTCACCGTGCGCGGCAGGAGCAGCGCGATGCTGTCGCCGGGGCGCACACCCTGATCCTGTAGAAAGCGGCTAAGCCGGTTCGCCTGGCGGTTAAGCTGGCTGTAGCTCAGCTGGGTGTGCCGATCGTCAAGTGCAGGCGCGTGCGGCGTGCTTCTGGCCTGACGTTCAAACAGCGCCGCAAAGGAGAGGGGCGGCACGGGCGCGCAGGTATCATTGGCCTGAGCATAAAGCTGCGACTCCTCCGCACTCAGCAGCGAGGGGGCACCAATCGCGGCGTGAGGTTGGTCGATTAACGCGCTAAACAGCGCCAGCATGCGCTGATGATGGGCGGATAAACTCTCTGGGCTGTAGAGGGCGCTATTAGCGTCAAAGCCGACGACCAGCGTGTGTTCGTCGCCGTAACCAAAGAAGAAGATCGCCAGATCGTCAACCGGCCCGTTGCTGGTATTCACCGGGAACGTTTTCGCGCCGTTGAAGGCCAGATCGTCGCCAAATAACTCGACGTTGATGGTGGTGTGGTAGAGCGGGCGGTCGAGTTTAAGATCGCGGGTCAACGCTTCATGGGGATACTGCTGGTGACGTAACGCGGACATCATCTCTTTTGCCACCAGCACCAGCACATCATCAAGGGTCAGCGCGGGCGAAAGCGGCAGGCGTACTGGCATGATGTTGGACATCATCGCGGGCGTGGTGCGCTGCACGCGACCGACGCGCGCCGCCATCGGTAGCCCGATCACCACCTCCTGCTGGCCGGTCATGCGGTAGAGGTAAACAGCGGTTAACGCCGTAAGCAGCTGCGGGAGCGTGCAGCCTGCGGCTTCGGCATGGCGATTCAGGGCTTGATGCAGGGCTAAATCGATATTGTTGCGCTGGCGGACGATCGGCGCATCCGGCGCGCTGCGGCCAGCAAGGCTTGCGGGCGCTGGCCTGTCCTGAAAGCGCGTCATCCAGTATTCGCGATCGCGAAGAAAGCGGTTTGAGTTTCTGTAGGCGGTATCTTCGGCAATCAAGGCGCGAAAGTTGCCGAACGGCGTCGGCTCGACGGGTTTATCCAGCACCAGCGCGTTGTAGATATCGACCGTGCGGCGAAGGATCAGCGAAGCGCCAAAACCGTCCAGCAGGATATGGTGGCAGCAGTGGTAATAGAGGAATCTTTTCGGGCTGAGCTTAATGAGACAAAAGATAAATGCGTTCCCTTGTGTGAGGGAGAAGCGTTGATTTGTCTGCTCGCTCATAAAGGCCAGTGCGGCTTCCCAGGCATCCGGGCGCGTACTGAAATCGTAAAAGGCAGCATCATAATTATCGATGGCGGGCACCTGCTGCTTTACCGTGTTGTCTGTTTGATAAAACCGACCGTGCATTGTTTCGGCTTCAGCAATCATTTTTTTGACTGCCGCTTTAAATAACGTTGGGCTTACCTCGCCATCAATAATTAAATATTCGCTGATTGTATTATTTCCCGGGTTCAGCGCGACTTCATTCGCTAACCACATTCCCATTTGTGCGGATGTTAAAGCGACGTACTCCGTGTCAATTAGCGCGGACATAAGCAAAACCTCAATATTAGAAAGCGGCAGGGGGAAAAGAGTGATTGATACAACTAGATGTTTTGCAGGCTTTTCGGCTTGATATCCTGCCAGTTCTCCTCAATGTAGTGCAGGCATTCAGCCCGGCTTGCTGGCCCACATACCGGCTCCCAGCCATCAGGCACCGGAATAAACTCTGGCCATAACGAGTGTTGATTCTCATGATTAACTAATACGATGAATATAAGGTTCTCATTGTCGAAGGGGTTGCTCATCTTTTTTTTCCTGTTTATAGGGGGCAGGCTTGTTTTTCTATAGAAACTTCTCTTTTAACGCAATGAAGATAGTTTTAATTTTGCGATTTTAAGAATTTGAATGCCGAATTTAGGCTATTTATAAATATTGTTATTTATGCGTGTTTATAAAAGGTCAGGCTTTTAAAAGTGTCGATGAATAATATTTTGGTGATTGATATTTAATGGTGGTGAATTAATAGCAGTCGAAAACAGAAGAAATAAGAGGGGTAATACGGCGTGTGGTGGTCGCCTCTGCTGTGTCAACAAAGCAGAGGCAAGGCGGTGTTTACTCCTCAGGCAATAAGCGTGATGAGGTGATCCTCTGCCAGCGTATAGTAACCCGTCAGCTGGCTTCCCGGCGCTCTCTCTGCCGTCAGAGGTTGCGTCAGTTCAAGGGTGATGCGCTGCGTTGCCGTATCAATCTGGCAAACCCGCGCGGCATCAAAGTCAAAAAAGCGGCGCACTTCGGGGTAGAGGGCTTTGAACAGGCTCTCTTTGGCGGAGAAGGCGATCAGTAGCGCACTCTCATAAGGCAGCGGGCAGCCCGCGAGCAGCGCCTGCTCCTGCTCCGAGGTGAACATATCGGCGGTTTCGCGCATGGTCTCTGGTGCCAGCATCTCAATGTCCACGCCCGGCGTCAGGCCTGCGCCGCTGGGCGCGATAACGGCTATCGCCCGGTCATGGGTATGGGAAAGGCTGCCGCACCAGCCCGCAGGCCAGATGGGGGAGCGATCCGCCGCCGAGCCAACGCTGGCGTCGCAGCCGTGGTGCGCAAGCAGCAGCTTTGCGCCGTAGCGCGCCGCCAGATACTCTGCCCGGCGCTTTACGCCCGCCGCGTGCAGGCGCGCGGGAAACGGGATCGCGTAGTGGTCAAACAGCTCGTCCTGCCAGGCGTGGCGATCAAAACAGAGCTGGCAGTAGGCGAGCCCCGGAATGGCCGCTATCGTGCCCATCTCAAGATGGGAGATAAAAGGCGGCCGTGCGTGATGGGTCAATGGAGTTAACATGCGCTCACTCTCAACAGGTAAAAAAAACCGCCATTACGGCGGTTTTATCAACATAACGTTCAATCCGCTCAGTGGCTCTCAAGCCAGCGCTGAATCACCGGGCCGATGCTTTTCAACGCCTCCGGGCTGAACATACCGTTATGGGTGCCCGGCACAGGGTGGACGATGATATTGCCATCAACATAGTTTGCCCAGAGCTGAGGATCGAAATCCTCTTCCCCGGCATCACGCTGCGTCGCTTTGAAGAAGAGCATATCACCGCGATAGCATCCCGGTGTCGTGGCGGCCAGCAGCAGCGGCGCATCGCGAAGTTCGGCAAAGATACGCTCGAAAATGATCGGCTCTACGTCCGCGAGCGGGTGTTCCATCACCTGCAACTCACGCCGCAGCCCCTCAACAGAGAAGAGTGCCTGGTCATCCGGCACGGCACCCACCAGCGCTTCGAACAGCACCTTCAGCCCCTCTTCATCGCTCATTATCGTCTCAAGATAACGCTCCCCGAGCGGATAGCCATCCAGCAGCACCAGCGTGCTGACCTGATGCCCCTCTTTTTGTAGCAGCGTGGCGACCTCATGGGCCAGATGGCAGCCGAAAGACCAGCCGAGGAGAGCGTAAGGGCCTTCTGGCTGGACTTTGTAGATCTCCGCCAGATAGGTTTTCGCCAGCGCCGCTACCGATGCCGCTGCCTCGCCGGTGCTGATCCTGCTCGCCTGCAGACCGTAGATCGGCTGCTGCTCGCCGAGGTAGCCAATAAGCCCGGAGTATGACCAGCTCAGGCCGCCGCCGGGAGGCAGACAGAACAGCGCGGCTTTATCGCCCAGCGGTTGCAGCGGCAGCATCACATCCAGCATGCTGCTGCGCCGGTTGCTCTCCAGCCGCTGCGCCAGCATCGCGACCGTTGGCGATTCAAACAGATCGCGGATGGTCAGCTTCACCTGCAATTCGCGGTCAATTTGCGTAATCAGGCGCGCCGCCAGCAGAGAGTGGCCGCCCATGGCGAAGAAGCTGCTGTCAATGCTGACGTTCTCAACCTTGAGCAGCGTGCTGAATTTCTCTGCCAGCCAGATCTCCCGCTCGCTTTGCGGTTGACGCCCGGCCTGGGTGCTGAAGTCAGGCTTCGGCAGCGACCTAATCGCCAGTTTACCGTTGGCGTTGAGCGGCAACGCCTCCAGCAGCACCACCGCAGCAGGCACCATAAAGTCCGGGAGACGTTCACGGGCAAACTGTTGCAGCGCTTCAGGCAATGCCGGGGGCGCATCGCTCGCCACCACATAGGCGACCAGCTGTTTATGGCCCGCCGCATCTTCAAGCGGAATAACCGCCACCTGCTGCACGGCCTCATGCTGCTTCAGCACGATCTCGATTTCACCTGGCTCGATTCGGAAGCCGCGAATTTTCACCTGCTGATCGCCGCGGCTGACAAAGCTGATGGCGCCGTCGCGGCGGCGTTTAACTCTATCGCCGGTGCGATACATACGGCTCCCGGCAGGCCCGTAAGGGTCGGCGACAAAGTGCGCCGCGCTAAGCCCCGGATGGTTCACGTAGCCGCGCGCCAGCCCGCGTCCGGCGATGTAAAGCTCGCCTGCAACGCCCTCCGGCTGCGGTTGTAAGTACTCATCCAGCACATATAAGCAGGTGTTATCCATCGCGTAGCCGATCGGCACATCCAGATAGGGCGCATCCGCCTGCGTAATCGGGTAATCCGTGGCGTAAGTCGTCGTCTCTGTCGGGCCGTAGATGTTCATCAGCTCAAGATCCGGTAAGTGCTCGCGCACGGACTGTACCGCGCTTGGGGAGATCTTCTCCCCGCCGGTATAGACTTTGCTGACCCCCGCCAGGCACTGCCACGCCTCTTCGGCAATCAGGCGGAACAGCCCGGAGGTTAAAAACACCGCGGTGACGTTGCGATCGGTAATTGTCGAGGTGATCACCGCCAGATCCAGCGCTTCCCCCGGCACAATCACCGCCTGGTGGCCGTTGAGCAGCGCCGCCCAGATCTCATAGGTTGAGGCATCAAAGGCATACGGCGAGTGCAGCAGAATGCGCTGATGATGTTCTCCCTGCCAGCGGCGATCCCGCGCCAGCGCAACGACATTATCCTGGGTAATGGCAATCCCTTTCGGTTGACCGGTGGAGCCGGAGGTAAACATCACGTAAGCGATATGGTCAGGCTTGAGCGGCGTGGCGATAGTCGGCGCTTCTTCTTGCGTATGGGCATTATTGACCGTCAGCACGGCAATACCCTCCGGCAGAGGCGTCGCGCTGTGCTGCTCATCTACCACCGCGATGCGCACATCCAGCGTATGGGTAATATGCTGCCAGCGCTCAAACGGATCGCTGGTGCGCAGCGGCACATAGAAGCCGCCCGCTTTCACCACGGCGAGCACGCCAATCACCAGCGAGAGTGAACGCTCCAGCAGTAACGCCACGCCCTGTTCCGCTTTCACGCCCTGCTGTTGCAGGCTGTGCGCTAAGGCATTGGCGCGCGCATCCAGCTCCTGGTAGGTCAACTGCTCGTCGCCACAGCTGATGGCGATGTGATGCGGCGTTTTCGCCACCTGGCAGGCAAACGCCTGCGCTAATGTGGCTGGCGGCAGATCCACAAAGGTGTCATTGCCGATATGAATAAGCGCGTCGCGCTGTTCGCCGCTCAGCAACGGCAGGTTTTTCACCGGCCGATCCGGCGAGGCGACCGCCGCCTGCAACAGCTGCACAAAGTAACCAGCCAGCGCAGTCACCGTTGAGCGATCAAACAGCTCGACCGGGAAGTCGATTTGCGCATCAAGCGCGCAGACTTCGCCATTTTCGCCGCTAATCTCGTCAAAGTTAAACAGCAGATCAAACTTGGTCGTCACCAGACCGACCGGCTGGTGGGCTGCCTGCACATCCACCAACTGCGGCGGCGTATTGGCGTTGTTTTGCAGCACCATCATCACCTGGAAGAGGGGATGTCTGGCGGAGGAGCGCCCCGGATTCAACGCTTTTACCACCCAGTCGAACGGCACATCCTGATTGACGTAGGCGGAGAGCATATATTCGCGAACGCTGGCAAGCGCGGCACGGAAGCTGGGATTTGCCGCCAGATCGACGCGCAGCACCAGCGTATTGACGAAAAAGCCCACCAGATCGCCGATGGCTTCATCCGAGCGTCCCGCTGCGGCGGTACCAAGCGTAATATCATCGCCCGCGCCCATGCGGCTAAAGAGGATAGCGGCGGTCGCCTGTAGCAGCATAAAGGGCGTTACCCCTTCCTGTTGCGTCAGGGTTTTAATCCGTTGATAGAGCGCCTCGTCGATCCGGAAATGGACCCGCTCGCCCACATAGCTCGGTGACGCCGGGTGCGGACGGTCAACGGGCAGCAGCATCTCTTCCGGCGCGTCCGCCAGCGCGCTGCGCCAGAAGGCGATCTGTTGGGCGCAGAGCGGCGTGTTCTCCTCGATTTCGCCGAGCAGGCTGCGCTGCCAGAGCGCATAGTCAGCGTACTGCACCGCAAGCGGCGTCCACGTCGGCACCTGCTGCTGGCAGCGCGCGTTGTAAGCGCAGGAGATATCGTGGAAAAGCGGCGCCAGCGAGCCGCCATCGCAGGCGATATGGTGAATGACAATCAGCAACACCTGTTCGTGGGTCTGCGGCAAGCGGAACAGCGTACAGCGCAGCGGGATCTCCCGCGCCAGGTCAAAGGCATAGGTTGATGCCTCATCCAGCGCACCGGCGAGCGCTTCCTCAGTTACTGATTTCACCGACAGCGTCATCTCGACCGAATCAGCGACGAGGATATGCTGGTAAGGCTGCTCCTGATGGAGCGGATAGAGGGTGCGTAACACTTCATGGCGCGCCACCACATCACGCAGTGCCTGGCCCAGCGCCTCTTCATTCAGCGGCCCGCTGAAGCGCACGGCGAGCGGCATATTATAGGCCGCGTGGTTATCGTCGAGATTCTTCAGCAGCCACATGCGCTGCTGGGCAAAGGAGAGCGGCAGATACTCGCCGCGCGGCTGTGGGGTCAGCGCCACTTTCGGGGCGATATCCGCCTGCGCCAGCTGGCTGGCGAGCTGTGCCACGGTGGGGTAGTCAAACAGCGTACGGATGGGCACATTTTTGCCCAGCTCGCTGCTGATGCGGCTTATCAGACGCATCGCTAACAGCGAATGGCCGCCGAGCATAAAGAAGTTGTCATCAATGCCCGGCGCGTCCAGCTGCAACACCTCAGCGAAGAGGCCCGCTAACATCTCCTCCTGCGCATTACGCGGCTGACGCCGGGTTGCGCTCTGCATCATGCTTGGTTTCGGCAGTGCGCGTTTATCCAGCTTGCCGTTAATGGTCAGCGGGAATTTCTCCATCTGCACAATGGCCGCTGGCACCATATATTCCGGCAGTTTATCCGCCGCATGATGGCGTAGCGCCGCCATGTCGACAGGGCTGGAGCCGTCACTGATGATATAGCCCACCAGCTGCGGGTTGCCGGGGTTATCGTTTTGCAGGATCACCTCGGCCTGGGTCACCTGCGGATAGCTCGCCAGCGCGGCGGCAATCTCGCCCAGCTCAATGCGGAACCCGCGCAGTTTCACCTGCTGATCGGCGCGGCCTAAGTAGTTCAGCTCGCCTTTGCGGGTGCGGATCGCCACATCACCGGAGCGGTACATGCGCGTGCCTGGCTCGCCATACGGGTCGGCAACAAAGCGTTCGCTGCTTAGCGCCACGCGGTTCAGGTAGCCGCGCGCGAGGCCTGCGCCGCTGATATACATCTCCCCCTCTACGCCTGGCGGAACAGGTTGCAGCGCATCGTCTAACAGATGGATATGCAGATCCGGGATCGCCACGCCAATCAGGCTACCGGAGGCGTTGCGCGCCCCCTCCGCCGTCAGCGGCTGATAGCTCACATGGACGGTAGTTTCGGTGATGCCGTACATATTAATCAGCTCCGGCGCAGCGTCGTCATGGCGCTGATACCAGCGCTCAAGCTGGCTCAGATCGAGCGCTTCCCCGCCAAACACCACTTTGCGCAGCGCTAATGGGTAGCGTGCTGGGGCAGCGGCGTTTTCCGCTTCAATCAGCTGATAGAAGGCGGAAGGCGTCTGGTTGAGGATGGTGACCCGTTTGTCGCTCAGCAGCTGCAAAAAGGCCTGCGGATCGCGGCTGACGATAAACGGCACCACCACCAGTTCGCCGCCGTAGAGCAGCGGGCCCCAGATCTCCCAGACGGAGAAGTCGAAGGAGCAGGAGTGGAACAGCGTCCAGATGTCGGTGCGGGCAAAGTCAAACCAGCCCTCGGTGGCCGCAAAGAGGCGCAGCACATTGCTGTGGTGGATCATCACCCCTTTCGGTTTACCGGTGGAGCCGGAGGTGTAGATGATGTACGCCAGGCTCTCCGGGGTGACCGGGCGCAGGCGCTCATTGTCACTGAGATCCTCGGCGCTCAGCCCGGCAAGCTGCTGCTGGCACTGGGGCGTATCGAGCAGCAGTTCGGGCAGCGTGCTGCTTAGCGTACCGGCATACTCCGCGAGGGTGATAATCAGCGCTGGTCTGGCGTCATCAATAATGTAGGCCAGACGATCTGCCGGGTTATGCACATCCAGCGGCAGGTAGGCCGCACCCGCTTTGACGATGGCGAGCAGCGCCACCAGCGTCTCCATGGTGCGCGGCAGCGCCAGCGCGACGCTATCTTCCGTGCCGATACCGCGGCTTACCAGATAGCGTGCCAGCTGGTTGGCGCGCTGGTTCAGCTCGCCGTAGCTCATCGTCTTATCGCCGAGGCTCAGCGCCGTTGCCTGCGGTGTTTCACGCACCCGCTGTTCGAAAACCTGATGCAGCGTGGCGTCAGCCCACTGGTTAAAAGAGGTGCAGACCGGCACGGCGGCCTGGCACTCCTCCGCCAGCAGCAGCGGAACGCTGCCGACGCGCCGCTGCGGCTCGGCCATTACGGCGTTCAGTACCAGCACGAAACGCTCGGCCAGCGCTTCGGCGGTGGCATCGGCAAACAGATCAGTGGCGTATTCGAGAATGCCGTTAAGCGCCGTGGGCGTCTCTTCGATATTAAAGGTCAGATCGAACTTCGCCACCGGCAGCAGCGGTGTGGCAACTCTGGTTTGCAGATGGTCAAAGCGCGCTTCGCTGTAGGCCATATTTTGCAGTACCAGCATCACCTGGAAGAGGGGATGGCGCGCCAGCGAACGCTCAGGATTTAGCGCTTCGACCAGGTTATCAAAGGGGAGATCCTGGTGTTCGTAGGCTTGCAGCGCATAGTCGCGAACCTTCTCCAGCAGGGCGCTGAAGGTGAGGTTGTCGTCAATGGTGGCACGCATCACCAGCGTGTTGATAAAGAAGCCAACCAGCGGTTCGAGCGCCTCATCGCTGCGCCCGGCAATGGCGGTACCGACGGGAATGTCGTCACCTGCGCCCATGCGGTGCAGCAGCACCGCCAGCGCCGCCTGCAACACCATAAACAGGCTGGCGTTGTGCCCTTTCGCCACCTCAAGCAGGCGCGCGTGCAGCGATTCATCGATGGTAAAGCGACACTGCTTGCCCTGGTAGCTTGCGCGCGCCGGGCGCGGACGGTCGAGAGGCAGTTTCAGTTCGTCAGGGAGATCGGCGAGGGTGTTGCGCCACCAGGCGAGCTGGCGGCCCGCCAGGCTTTCAGTGGCATTGATCTCGCCCAGCCAGTCGTTCTGCCACAGAGCATAATCGCCATAGTTCACCGCAAGCGGCGCAAAGGCCGGATCCAGACCTTGCGCACGGGCATTATAGGCCGCGGCGAGATCATGCAGGAGCGGAGAGAGCGAACTGCCATCGCTGGCGATATGGTGCATTAAAAACAGCAGCAGATGGCGCTCTTCATTGATGGTAAAGAGCCACGCGCGGCAGGGATCTTCCCCGGCTAAATTGAAGGTGTATTGCGCGGCGCTCAGCATCCGGCTTTGCAGATCGTCAGACGCAACGTGTTCGGTTATCAGAGTGCAGGCTGCCTCCTCATCCCCGGTAACATGCTGATAAACGCTGCCGTCGGGCTGCTGTAAAAAGCGCGTGCGCAGCGTTTCGTGGCGCAGCTTCACATCGTTGAGTGCCGCCGCCAGCGCCGCTACATTTACTTCGCCCGTAAGCTCCAGCGTCAGCGGCATATTGTAGGTGGCGGTTTGCCCCTCGATACGATCGATCATCCACAGCCGACGCTGCGCGGCGGAAAGCGGCAGACGGGCCGGTTTTTCACGCGCCTGTAGCAGCAAACGCGAAGGCGCGGCGGCGTGCAAACGCTCGGCAAACTGCGCCACCGTCGGCGCTTCAAAGAGATCGCGGATCGCAGGATCAACACGCATTTCGCGGCGCACTTTGCTGACCAGACGCGACGCCAGCAGCGAGTGGCCGCCGAGGGCAAAGAAGTTGTCATCAATGCCGATGTCATCCAGGCCGAGCACTTCGGCGAAGAGTGCGCAGAGCATGCTCTCCCGCTCATTGCGTGCGCCACGATGCTGCGCGGCGGTAAAGTGCGGCGCGGGCAGGGCGCGCATATCCACTTTGCCGTTGGCGTTTAGCGGGAAGGTCTCCAGTGGGATAATCAGTGCCGGCACCATAAAGTCCGGCAGCTGCGCGCTCAGCGCCGCGCGCAGCTGTTCCGCATCGAAGTCCACCGCTTTGCGCGGGATAACATAGGCGACAATCTGCTTATTGCCTGCGTTTGGCTCGACGATGCAGGCCAGCGCCTGCGCCACGGCAGGCTGCTGTTGCAGCGCGGTTTCCACTTCCGCCAGCTCAATACGGAAGCCGCGAATTTTCACCTGCTGATCGCCACGGCTAAGGTATTCGAGCACGCCATCTTCACGCCAGCGCGCCCAGTCCCCGGAGCGGTACATGCGCTCGCCGGGCTGCGCGAAGGGGTTGGCGACAAAGTGCGTTGCCGTCAGCACCGGCTGGTTCTGGTAGCCGCGCGCCAGGCCGAGACCGGCGATATACAACTCGCCGGGAACGCCGACCGGCACCGGATTGAGATAGCCATCCAGCACGTAGGTCTGCATGTTATCGATCGGCGCGCCGATGGGCACCGTCGTCTCCGTCGGTATGCCCGGCATCAGGTGCGTGGTGGTAAAGGTAGTGGTTTCCGTCGGGCCGTAGCCGTTCATCATCTTCAGCGCAGGGCAGTGCGTCATGACCTTTCTGATCGCCGCCACCGGCAGCACATCACCCCCGGCAATCAGCAGCCGCACCGCTTTCAGGGCGCTGGCATGCTCCTCGGCCATCAGGCGGAACAGACCGGCGGTGAGCCACAGCGCGGTCACGTTTTCCGCCATGACGATCTGTGCCAGCGCATCGATATCCAGCTCACCGGCCGGGGCGACAATCAGCTGACCGCCGCACAGCAGCGGCACCCACAGTTCATAGGTGGAGGCATCAAAGGCTGACGGGGAGTGCAGCAAGACGCGCTGATGATCCTCCGCCGACCAGCGGCGGTCGAGGGCAAGCGCTGCCACACTCTGCTGGTTGATGGCAATCCCTTTCGGTTTACCGGTCGAACCGGAGGTGTACATGATGTAGGCCAGACTCTGCGCCGCACTGGCTACTGCCGGGTTGGTCTCTGTTCCGGCCTGCTGCGCGTCGTCCGCCGGGTGAATGATATGCGCGGCATCCGGTAACGGCAGACCCGCGTCGGCGATAAGCAGCGTGGCACCTGCGTCATCCAGCATCATCTGCTGGCGCTCAAGGGGGTCGCGCGGGCGCAGCGGCAGGTAAGCGCCGCCCGCTTTGATCACCGCAAGCGTGGCAATCACTTCATCAATGGAGTGCTGCATCAGCAGCCCGGCGCAGAAGGTCTTCCCGCCGTTCAGGGCTATCAGCCGGTGCGCCAGACGGTTCGCCGCCTGGTTTAGCTGGCTGTAGGTCACCGTTTTGCTGCCTTGCTTAACGGCAATGGCGTCCGGCGTGCGCCGCACCTGCTGTTCAAACAGCGCGGCTAAACGCACTTCAGGCAGCGCGACACGGGTGGCATTCCAGCCGCTGAGCAGCGTTTCGCGCTGGGCAGAGGTTAATAGCGCCAGCTCGCCAACGCGGGTAGTCGGCGCATTTACCAGCGTCTCAATCACGTGGACTACGCGTTCGGCAACGCCCTCGATGGTGCGCGCGTTATAGAGATCGGTGGCGTATTCGATATACCCGCTTACGCGCCCGTGCTGCTCATCAATGTTGAAATTAAACAGCAGATCAAATTTCGCGCTGCTGGTGGGCAGCTCCAGCTGTTCAAGCTGTAACCCTTCGAAGCTGACAGCCTGCGGCCATGGCGTATCGACCGCCAGCATCACCTGGAACAGCGGATGTTTCGCCAGCGAGCGGTCTGGTGCCAGGGCTTCGACAAGGCGCTCGAAGGGGAGATCCTGGTGTTCATTGACCTCCAGCACTGCACTGCGCGCCAGCTCAATGAGCGTGCGTAATTCCGGGTTGCCGGAGGCCTGGGTACGCAGCACCGCGGTGTTGGCGAAGTAGCCAATCATCGGGATCTGCGCGATATCGGTACGGCCATAGATCGGCGTGCCGATGGCAATGTCGTCGCCCGCGCCCATGCGGTGCAGCAGCGCCACCAGGCCTGCGTGCAGCAGCATAAACAGGCTGGCACCCGTTTGTGCGCTCAGCGCTGCAAGCTTTGCAAAGACATCATCCGGCAGCGTAAAGGCGACGCGATCGCCCGCATAGCTGGCGCGCGCCGGACGGGGGCGATCGCCTGCCAGCGTAATCTCTTCCGGCAGCCCCTGCAGTTGATTGCGCCAGTAGGCCATCTGCCTGGCGAAGAGAGCGTTCTCATCCTGCTCTTCACTGAGCAGCGCGCGTTGCCAGAGGGCGTAATCCGCATACTGCACCGCAAGCGGCACAAGATCGGGGGCGTGGCCTGCCTGGCGCGCCTGCCAGCAGAGGCTCAGATCCTGCAACAGCGGGAAGAGGGAGCCGCCGTCGCCTGCGGTGTGGTGGATCACCAGCAGCAGAACATGCTGCTCTGGCGCAAGTTGATAGAGCCAGCCTTTGATCGGCAGCTCGCGATCTAGGGAAAAAATATGCGCGCTGTGCTGCATCAACTGGGCGTTCAGATCGTCTGGCGCAATGGCTTGTTGTTGCAGGGTAAATGCCGCCTCTTGCGGCGTCAGCACCTGCTGGCAAGGGGTATCTTCCTGCTGGGTTAAGCGCGTACGCAGGCTCTCATGGCGGGCGATAACATCCGCCAGCGCCTGCGTCAGCATTGCGGCATCCAGTTTGCCGTTAAGCCTGATGGCGAGCGGCATATTGTAGGCGCTGCCCGGCGCGATCTGCTCCTGTAGCCACAGGCGTTGCTGGGCAAACGACATCGGCAGCAGGGCGGGGCGCGGTTGCGCCACCAGCGCAGGGCGCACGGGCGCGCCGCTTCCGGCCTCAATCAGCCTGCTCAGCTCGGCGACGGTTGGCGCGTCAAAGATCGCTTTCAGCGAGATCTCACTGTTGAACGCTTCGCGGATGCGGCTCAGCAGTTTCAGCGCCAGCAGCGAATGGCCGCCAAGGCTGAAGAAGTTGTCATCGATTCCCGGTAACGCGCTGTCCAGACACTCGGCAAAGAGCTGGCACAGTTTTTCCTGCTGCGGCGTGGAGGGCAGCACGCGGGCGGGCGCGGTGAAAGCCGGAGCGGGCAGGGCGCGGCGGTCAATTTTGCCATTCGTCGTGAGGGGGAACTGCTCCAGCACCATCATCACTGACGGCACCATATAATCCGGCAGCTGTTTGCCTAAGTCGGCGCGCAGCGTGTCGGGCGAACAGTGCGCGCCATCGTGCGGCACCACGTAAGCTACCAGCCGTTTTTGCCCGGAGGCTTTTTCATCATGCGCGAGCACCAGCGCCTGCTTAATCGCCTTTGAGCCCAGCAGCGCATTTTCGATATCACCAAGCTCAATGCGGTAACCGCGGATCTTCACCTGGTTATCCGCGCGCCCGAGGAAGCCGATCTGCATATCCTGCTCCCAGAAGGCGATATCCCCGGTGCGGTACATGCGCGACCCTTCAGGGCCAAAGGGGTTGGCGACAAAGCGCTCGCTGGTGAGATCGGCGCGTTTCAGGTAGCCAAACGCCAGGCCGTCGCCAGCGATATAGAGCTCACCTGGCTGGCCAACCGGCACCGGTTGCAGCGCGCTGTCGAGGATATAAACCTGGGTGTTGTTGATCGGCAGACCGATGATGGAAGGGGCCACGCGATCGGCGGTCAGTTCGCGCAGGGTTGACCAGATTGTCGTTTCCGTTGGCCCGTAAACCTGAATCACTCTTGATGCCAGCGTCACCATCTGTTCGGCCAGATTGGCTGCCAGCGCGTCACCGCCCACCAGCGCGGTGAGACCTGCCAGCGCCTGCGGTTGATAGCTGACCAGGCCCTGCCACAACGCTGGCGTACCCTGCAAATGGGTGATGTTCCAGCGATGGATCTCATTTGCCAGCAGATGCGGGTCGCGCGCCGCATCGCGTGAAGCGATCACCACCGCTGCGCCGTTGAGCAGCGGCAGGAAAAGCTCCAGCGCGGCAATATCAAACCCGACCGTGGTGACGGCCATTAAACGATGCTCCGCCGAGAGCTGAACATGTTCCTGCATCGCCAGCATAAAATTGGTCAATGCATGATGGGGGATCAGCACCCCTTTCGGCGCGCCGGTCGAGCCGGAGGTGAAGAGCACATACGCTGCCTGCTGCCGCTGGGCGGGCGATACGACAGGGTCGGTTTCTGGCTGCGAAATAATGCCTGCAATAATGGCGTTGTCATCTATTTGATATTGCGGGAATTGTGCAACCAGATGCGACGTCCCGGAGGTGGTTAACAGGCAGGTCGGCGCGGCGGTGGCGAGAATATGTTTTATCCGCTCAGCGGGGTGATCGGGATCTAATGGCATATAGACCGCACCGGCTTTCATGATCGCCAGCATGGCGATCACCAGATTATCCGTGCGCGGCAGCAGCAGCCCGACAATGTCGCCCGGCCGTACCCCCTGCTGGCGTAAATAGTGGCTCATTTGGTTGACCAGGCTATTTAGCTGCCCATAGCTCAGCGCGCTCTCCTCGTAGAAGATAGCCGGAGCATCGGGTGTAAGCTGAACCTGTTTTTCAAAGCACTCCGCAAGCGTAAGGGAAGGTGTCGGCGCGGCAGTTTTATCATTCAGCAGGGCAATCTGCTGCTGCTCACTGGCGCTCAGTAACGCGGGGACGCCGATGGCCATCTCAGGGTTAGCAATCAGTTCACTGAACAGCGCCGTCATTCTTTCATAATGGGTAAGCAGCTGTTGCTCGCTATATAGCGCGCTGTTGGCATCGAAGCCCAGCACGATGGTGCGCTCACCGCCATAGCCAAAGAAGAAGATGCTCAAATCTTCCACCGGGCCGTTGGAGAGATTCACGGAAAAGGTTTCCGCCCCTGTCAGCGCGAGGCTTTCGCCGAAGAGTTCAACGTTAATCGCCGTGTTAAACAGCGGGCGCGTGACGTTAAGCTCGCGAAGCAGATCTTCATGGCGGTATTGCTGGTGGCGCAACGAGGAGATCATCTCCTTCATCGCCTGCGCCATCACGTCGTTGAGGGTCAGCGCCGGCGATAAGTTTAAGCGCAGCGGCATGATATTCGACATTAAGCCAGGAATGCTGCGCTGCGCTCGCCCAACGCGTGCCGCCATTGGAAAGCCAATCACCAAATCTTCATTACCGGTAATGCGATAGAGATAGATCGCGCTCAGGGCGGTGAGCAGCTGCGGCAGCGTAAAGCCGGAGTCGCTGGCCCGCTGCATGATGGCGTCATGAAACGGTTTTTCCAGCGGGATGCGCTGGCGGATAAGCTGGTCACAGGGGGCGGCGCGCCCGGCGAGGCTCACCGGCTCCGGCAGATCGCTAAAGCGCGATACCCAGTAATCTCTGTCGCGCGCGAAACGTTTTGAGTGGCGATACTCAATATCATCGGCCATCAACGTTTTAAAGCTGCCGAAAGGCGAGGGGGAGACCGGCTCGCCGGCGATTAAGTCGTTGTAGATTTCAATGGCGCGGCTGAGGAGCAGCGCGGCGCCAAAACCGTCGGTAAGAATGTGATGGCTGCACTGATAATAGAGATGTTTGTTTTCGGCAATCTTAACCAGGAAAAAGGTAAACAGATGCTTTTCAGAGAGTGAATAAGCTCTGTTTGTCTGCGCCGTCATATATTCAATGGCGGTTGCCCACGGGTCGTCCATCATACTGAAATCATAAAAGCCTGCTTCATAATCATTAACCGGCGTCAATGATTGCCTGACGTCGTTATTTTCATGAAAAAAACGGCCATGCATGGCATCTGTTTCAGCAATCATTGTTTTTATAGCGTCTTTAAATAGTGATGGGTTAATTGCGCCATCAATAATTAAATACTCACTAATATTATTATTTGCTTGATTCAGTGCGACTTCATTCGCTAACCACATGCCCATCTGAGCCGACGTTAAAGCGAAATAATCCATGTCTTCTGGTGCGGACATATAAAACCTCAATATTAAAGCGAAATAGGATAACGAGTGGGCAACACGGGGTTATAAATTTTGTAAACTTTTCGGCTTGATATCCTTCCAGTTTTCCTCAATGTACTCAATGCACGCCTTGCGGCTGGCGGGCCCGCAGACCACGTCCCAGCCCTCGGGGACAACCATAAATTCCGGCCATAAAGAGTGCTGATTCTCTGCGTTTACTAATACTAAAAAAGTAATGTTTTCATTTTCGAATGGATTGCTCATTTACTTGCCCCTGTAATAATAAAAACGAGGGTAATATTTATAGAATAAAAATCTGGAAGGCAATCTGTAATAGGAGGCTGTAAAAGAGATAACTTCTTGTTGTGATCTATCTCACGTTTTATTGCTAATTAATAATAGCGTGAATAAATAAGAATTTTATCGAGCGGCTAAGCTTTAAATAGTATAGATAAAAGAAATGGCAATTTTATTTTTTGAATAATATTAATGTTTAAAATGTGCTCTCAGGTATTAATTAATATAAAGCGCGGTGTGTGGTTAATAATCGAACGAAGTTCGATGGAGAGTCCGTACGTCAGAAACGAAAAACCCCCGCCGAAGGCGAGGGTTAAGAATAAGTGGTGCCCGGACCCGGACTAACGCCGAAGGCGTTGAACAGCGCGCCTGTCGCGCTGGCCCCGAAGGGGTGAGCCGCTTGCGGCGAATAATCGAACGA